>QQNC01000229.1 GCA_003402695.1 Verrucomicrobiota bacterium
AGCTCGGGCAGGTCCTGGAGTTCTCCTTCACCCTGACCTCGACCTCCCGCCGCCCCCAGCAGCTCGCCGTCGATTACCGGCTGCACTACGTCAAGGCCTCCGGCGGCACCGCGCCCAAGGTCTTCAAGCTTCGCGAAGTTCATCTGGCTCCCGGCCAGACCCTCCGCCTCGCCCGGCGCCAGACACTCCGCAATTTCACCACGCGAAAGCATTATCCCGGGCGTCATCACTTGGAAATCCAGGTCAACGGACTGATCCTCGGCCAGCGAAGCTTTCTGCTGCAGGTTTGACGCTGCGGCCGTCCGGCACAGGTTTATCGCATGCCCCTGGCCGCCATGGAATCACCCACCCTCTCCGCTGTCCTCGCCTTCAATGCGAGCAACCAGCTCGCGGTGCGCGCGTCCGGCCTGCGCCTCGACCTGGCCTTCACGGGCACCGATCTCACTCGCGCGGTGGGCGAACTGGAGACCGCGTTTCCCGGACACACGCCACCCACAGAATATTTTTCGACCCTGGCCGACGGGCGGAACTGCCACGTCTGCTTCGCGCAGGTCAGCAGTGCGCCGCTAGTCCCCGCCATTGTCTTTTATTCGCTGGATGCCCTGGCCGCCCAGCAGACCAAGTTGACCCCCGCCCTCGCGGCGGTGCTGGGCCAACTCGAACCCTATCTCGTCGAGATCCCCTATCTGCACCTCGGCGAAAACGACTTTATCTACAAGTTCCGCCCCGCGCAGGAGCGCAACACCGCCATCTACGCCCAAGACGCCACTGCCGGCGCACTCTACCAGTCGCAGCTCTGCGGCGCGATCAAGGCCATCGCCCGCCAGCATGAGCGCTCCGCCGCTGCCCCGGTCACGCTGGATTTCGGCGCGGTCCAATACGTCATTCCCAGCCATTTCGGTTTCTGCCTCGGCGTGAAAAACGCCATCGAGCGCGCCTATGAGACCCTCGCCGAAAACCCAACGCGGCGCGTGTTCATGCTCTCCGAACTGATTCACAATCCATTCGTCAACGAGGACCTCCTCCGCCGCGGCCTGCGCTATCTCCAGACCGACAAGGGCGTGCCGTACACGATCGACGGCCGCGCCGCGTCCGCGGCAGCCGGCGTCCCGCTGCTCTGGGACACCCTCACCCCCGAGGATATCGTCATCATCCCGGCCTTTGGCGCCACGGATGACGACAAGCGCCGATTGGTCCGCAAGGGCATCGCCGTCTGCCACTACGACGCCACCTGCATGCTCGTGGAGAAGGTCTGGAAGGCCGCGCGGGTCTACGGCCGCGAAGGCTACACCGTAATCATCCACGGCAAGCAGGAGCACGAGGAAACCAAGGCCACGTTTTCCAACACCCGCCGCTATGCCCACGCGGTCACCGTCCGCAACCTCGAGGAGGCGCGCCAGCTCGGGGACATCATCGCCAGCGGCGATCCCGTCGGGCGGCAGAAATTCTACGAGCTCTTTGCCGGCCGGCACACGCCCGGCTTTGACGTCACGCAGCACCTGGAACGCGTCGCCGTGGTGAACCAGACCACCCTGCTGATGAACGAGACCCTCGGCATCATCGAGCACCTGCGCGCCGTTTTCCGGGCCAAGTTTGGGGATGACACCCATGTCGGCGGCGGCGGTCGCCGCGACACGCTCTGCTACGCCACCCAGGTCAACCAGGACGCCCTCAGCCGGGCCCTCGCCGAGCCGCTCGACGCGGCCTTCGTCCTCGGGGGGAAAAACTCCTCCAATACCTACCAGCTCTACCGGCTGTGCGAGCAGCAGCTGGATGGCCACGCGTTCTTCATCCAGTCCGAGCGTAACATCCTTTCCCGTTCCGCCGTGGAACATCACCACTATGTCGGCGGCGGCGCCGGCCGCACGGACCCGCGAGCCTTGTGGGTGGACGAGACCCTGGGCGGCAGTCCGGTGCCCAAGCGCGTGCTCATCACCGGCGGCGCGAGCTGTCCCGATGGCATCATCCAGCAGGTGATCACGCGGATAAACGGATTTTTCCCGCCCGACCAACTCCGCAGCGTGGCCGACGTTTTGAGCGATCTCGGGGCTTAGAACGGTTCCCGCGATCGATGTAGGGCGTCGTCTTACGACGCCCGGTTTGATGTCGGTCGGGGTTTATCCCCGATATCCGGCATATCGGGCGTAAAGCCCGACCTACGATGTCGATCCACCGGCCGGTGTCCGCCGCACATTTCGCACCAGCAGGCACCAGAAAATCGCCGAGACGATCAGGGCCCCCGGCAGCGTCCACAACACCGCCAGCCGCAGGTTGCCCCAGCGGTCCGAAAGATAACCCACAAAGGCCGGTGATCCGAGGTCGCCGAGCAGATGAATGGCAAAAATGGACGCGGCCATGGCACTCGCCCTCATCGCGACGGGGACGGTTTCAAGAATCAAGGTGTTCACCGGGCCAGTGGAGAGGAACAGCAGGAACATCGTGGCGACCAGCGCCACCTTGGCCTGGCCGAGGTCAGGCAGCGTAAACGCCGCAAACGCCACCGGCGCCGCCAGCAGCGCGCTCAGTGCCAGCACCCACGCGTAGCCGGTGCCCGTCTTCCGCTGCCACCGCGTCGCGTAGAATCCGCCCGCCAACGTCGCCACCAAGCCCGTCGCGGCCAGCGACGCGCTGAAAAAAAACGCGGCCTTGTCCAAGGCCATGTGATGCACGCGGAACAGGAAACTCGGGGCCCAGAGCGAAAATCCGCCCATCGCAAACGTCTGGGCCACATACCCCGCCACGACCAGCCGATAGCGGGAGATTTTCAGCAGGGTCAGGTAGCTGCGCCAGCCCGCCGGCGCCGCGGACCCCACCGGCACCGCCGCGGTGGCGGTATCACTCGCGCCCCGGGCCGGTTCTCGAAACAGAAAGAGCGTGAACGCCAGCACCAGACCGGGATAACCCGCCCACAGGAACGCCGACCGCCAGCCGTAATGCACGGCGAGGTAACCGCCCATCAGGTACCCCAGCGCGGAACCCACCGGGATGGCGAAATAGAAAACCGTAATGGCGTTGTTGCGCCGCTGCGGCGGAAACAGGTCGGCGATCCAGCCCGGGCTGATCGTCCCAAAGCTGGCCTCGCCAAAACCCACTAAGACCCGGAAGCACAGGAGCGAGATGAAGGCGCTCGCGTGACCGGAGAGCAGCGTGCCGAGGCTCCAGACAAACACCCCACCCGCAATCAACCAACGCCGCGAGACCCGGTCACCCAGCCAGCCGAAAATGGGCGCCGTCAGAAAGTAACCGAGCATGAAGGCCGTTGCGATCGTCCCCGCCTTCTGGTCCCCAATGTGCAAGTCCGCCTGCAGCGCCGGGAGCACGGCCGCAAGCAGCTGGCGGTCGAGGTAGTCCAGCAGATTGAGACCGGTCAGCGCCACCAGAGTGACCACCGGCCAGAGCGGCTTGGCGTCGTTCTTCATGTCGGCTCAGCAAGCCGGAGGCTCCCGAACTTGGGAAGCCAGAACCGGACAAAAAGAAGGCCGGACCCGGGGTCCGGCCTGAAAAATGCGGCCTGAGCGGCGGGCTCAGAACCGGAACGTCATGCCCATCCGGAAACCGGAGAGACCACTGAGGTCCACCAAGGCTTTGTAGCTGGCGTGACTTCCCGTGTAGGTGTCGGTGAGATTCGCCGTCTGCGTGTAGCTGCCGGTGTCCTGGAAGCCGGCGCCGGCATAAATTCCGGTCCGGTCGGTAAAATCGTATTGCATGGTTACATCGACGAAATAACCCGCGAGCAACTTGGTCTCTTCGTCCTTGGCCGTCGAAACCACGGCATCCGCCGCCTCGGGTTGATAGGTCTGGACAACGCTATAGGAGGTACCGGCATACACCAACGCCGCGCCGGCGCTGACCGTGAAACGCAGGTGGTCGGTGATCAGATAGCTGATGGACGGGCCGAGGCGGAAGGTGAAATACGCGCCCTTCAGGTCCCATTGGTTGAAGACCGTGCCCGGATTGATCGCGGTCGTCCGGCTCAGGGGGTGATCCCCGATGTAGATCGTGGTCTCAACGTAGTCAATGATCTGCGCGCCAGTCGCGTCGTAGAGCGGAAAGCCGGACGAATCCACCCGCGGGATCTGCTTGAAGGACGGCGCCGTGTAAGGCGGAGAGGCCGGCAGGGCCGTCGCGCCATTAAGATTGGTGCGGAAGGTATCGGTGATGGTCGTAAGTGTCGCCGCCAAGGTGTCGCTCGTGTGGGACGTGATGTCGGACAGGCTGGCGCCAAAGAGCAGCTTCCACTCGATCTTCTTGCC
>QQNC01000230.1 GCA_003402695.1 Verrucomicrobiota bacterium
CGGAAAGGTTTACTTTCATGGCGGGGAGGGGATCGGGTTGGATCAGTTGCGGAAGTGGAAGCTGACGTTGGAACCGTGCGGTTGCTCGTGGCAGCCGGCGCTCCAGCAGGTGCCCTGCATGAGACGGGAGTTGTGATTCTCCGTGGTGTGCCGGATGGCGTTGGCGTTGATCTCACCGGTGGATCCCGGGGTGCCGGCTTCCAAGTGGCAGCGCAGGCAGAGGTTGGCGTCGCGGGCGACCAGCATCTTGGCGTTGATCGAGCCGTGGGGGTTGTGGCAGGCCACGCAGCCCTCGCGCATTGCGCCGTGCTCGTAGACGAACGGACCCTTCTGCTCGGTGTGGCACTTGGTGCAGGTGGCGTTCTGGCCCTCGAGGTCGACGCCGGTACCGGCGATCGCGTTGCCCTTGTGGACCTCATGGCAGTCGGCGCAGCTCATCTTGCCGTTCAGCACTTGGTGGGTATTTGGCAAGCTGAACTGGGCTTTCTTGTCGAGGTGGCAGGCAAAACAGGCCTCGGGCGACTTGCCCGGGTTGACGATCGAGCCCTTGCCGCCGCCAGCGGCGACGTGGACGCTGCCGGGGCCATGGCAGGCCTCGCAGCCGGTCTCGCCGACCTTGGGGTCAGCCAGATTCAGGCGGGCGTGGCTCGCGGTGGCGAAATGGTCGGTCTGGTCGGTATGGCACTGGGCGCATTCCTTGGTGCCGACGTAGTGCGCGCCAGGAATCTTGGGCGGCGCGAGCACGGCGCGATTTACGCCGATGCATGAAATTAACAGCAGGCCCCAAATGAAGGTGCCTCCGAAGATCAGGGTGTGTTTGCTCCAGCGGTTTTTAATGGTCATGGCGGGTGAAAATTGCGGTTGGTCTAGGATGGGATGGGTCGGGGAATGCCTGTTTTAGCTCTAGCAGTATGCCAGAAGGGGGCGGGGCCATCGCCGCATGTTTTGGCGACTTATGCGCGTGAATTGCTCTGCGGATTCGCTGCAACTAATAGCGGGCGAACTTTACTGCGCAGGGTAAGATCTGCTTCTAGCTCCCCGGAGATGTGTTCACGCATAGCGTCGCGGTAGGTGTTCACGGAACCAAAAAACTCGGACATCATTAACATCAGCCAATACATTCCCCGCTCGGTCAGCTGCCAACCGCGGGCGGTACGGCGCGCCGCACCGAGCAGGCGCAGGGTGGCCAGTTCACCCCAAACGGTGTAGAAAAACCGTGATCCGTAGCGGGCTCGGGCCCATTCCCGATCCAGTCTGAGGCCGAACATTCTAACCAATAAAGTGTAGCGAATCTGATCGCCCGCGCTCAGTTGGTGGCGGGCGGTGATGCCGGTCAAACCGTGTCCCACCTGAGTCGCATAGTGGGCGAGCGAGAACGTCGTGGCGTAGAGGATTCCGCCGAGGTAGCTGAAGGCGCCGCTGCCGACGCCGACGTAGTTTTCGGCGGCCACGATGTACTCGTCCCCGGCGGTGCCGCGCCGGGTGAAGCACCAGGCCGACGTCGGCGTGAAATCAGGCTGCAGGCGGCGCAGGATGGTGTCGAAGAACGGACGCAGGCGGGCGTTGTCCGTGGCGCCCATGGCGGTCGTCATCCGCCGCTTCACGCTGGGTGCCGTCATCAACGGATAGCATGAGACCTGGGTCACGCCGAGTTCGCGGATGAGGTCGAGATCGCGTTCCAGTGAGGCGAGGGACTGGTGCGGCTGGTTGAAGATCAGGTCCACGTTGAGGGTTGGGAACAGACCCGCAGCCGACTTGAGGCGGGCGATGATTTCCTCGGCGCTCCCGTATTTTTCGTAGCGCTCCATGTCGCGCAGGAGCTGGTTGTCGAAGCTCTGCACGCCCACCGACAGCCGCGTCACGCCGGCGGCGCGCAGCAACTCGAGCAGCGGGGGCTGCAGTTCGTGGGGGTTGGTTTCCACGGAGATCTCGCGGACGGGAAAGAGCTCCCGCACCAGCGCGATCGTCTGCCTCAGCTCCTCCGGCTCGATGGTCGGGGTCCCGCCGCCGAAATATACGCCGGTGAACCGGTAGCCTGCTTCGTGGTAGAGCCGGATTTCAGCGCGCAGCGCAGTGAAATACGGCCCGGCTTGGGCGTGGCAGTGTTGCACGCGGTGAAACGAGCAGAACGGGCACAGCGAGGCGCAAAAGGGGATATGGACGTACAGGTAGCACTCGCCGTCCGGGGGAGGGCGCGGCACCTGCCCGGTCGCATCCACCATCTTCAGGAAGCCGCGGGTGCGGAACCGGAAGAGGCGGATGAGGGCCGAGTCGATGAGCGGCCAGGCGGGCATGGCGGGTGAGGCAGGCAGTCTAGTGGCCGAGTCGCGACAGGAGCGCGTAGACCATCAGGCCGAGGATCAGCACGCCGATCCCGAGGAAGATGAAGCCGAGCGTCTTGTAGAGGGTCTTCCGCGTGGCCCAGTCACTGTGCAGGACGCGGTGCTCGTCGAGGCGGTCGCTGGCGACCAGGCGGTCGTACCACCGGCGGCGCTCCGACAGCATCTCGGTCTTCGAGATGTGGCCGGAGAAGATCACCGTATCCATCGGGAACTTGTCGAAGCGGAAGTGCGTGTTGAAGAAGTGGAACGTGAAGATGAAGCCTGCGGCCAGCAGGGCTTCATCGGAGTGGATCACGACCGCGATGTTGATCATCCAGCCTGGTAGGAAGGCCGTGAAGAAGCGCGGGAACCAGAGCACCAGGCCGGACAGGCCGATGATGGCGACGCCCCAGAACACCGCGAGGTAGTCGAAGCGCTCCCAGTAGGTCCAGCGGTCCCACGACGGCTTCGGGCCACGGCCGACAAACCATTTCACGTGGGCGATGAAGTCGCGCCCGTCCTGGAGCGACGGCACCATGGAGTCGGGGCCGAAGACGCCGCCCCAGACCTGGCGCAGGGAGAACTTGCCGGTGACCGGGTCATGCAGGGCGCGGCGGTTCCGCCACAGGCTTTGCAGGACATTGGTGATGTGCAGCGCGAAGTAGAGGAACGTCACCATCGCGGCGAGGTGATGCAGCACGCGCGCGGCCTCGGGTCCGCCGAGAATATTAAACAGGGTGTGGGCCCAGTCCGTGTAGTAGAACTTCAGCGGCATGCCGGTCAGCACGAGCATCAGGAAGCTCGTGACCACGAGCATGTGGAGGAAGCGCTCGTACGGGTTGAAGCGGCGGTACGTCTCGGCATCCGCATGGGCGGCGAGGCGCGCGGCGCGGAAGCCGGCGGGGTTGCGGAAGTAGGTGATCGCGAAGCGCGTGATCCAGAGCAGCGTGTGCAGGCCGAAGAAGGCGAACACGCTGACCAGCAGCGTCGTCATCGCCAGGTACACGGCGTTAAGAGCGGCGTAATGTTTCCCGTCGGTCGGATCGGCGTGCGGCTGGTACTGGGCAAACGACGCCGTGGCTCCCTCGTGGCACTTGGCACATGTGCCGACGATGTTGGCGGAGGAAAGTTTGGAGCGGGCGTCGGTGTGCTTGAAGATGTTGTGGTGGCCGTGGCAGTCGTAACAGGCGGCGACCTCGGCGGCGGAGTTGGCCTTGCCGAGGAACATGGCCTTGCCGTGGTAGGTCTCGCGGTAGTTGGCGAGGCGCTCCTCATGGCAGGCGCCGCACTTGGCGTCGCTGGTGGACTTGAAGTGGGCGTTGCCCGGCCGCTCGATCTCGTGGGCGGTGTGGCAGTCGGTGCAGACCGGGCTCTTGCGCCCGTCTTTCTCGAGCAGCGCGCCGTGCACGCTCGCGGCGAAGGTTTTTTCAACACCGACATGGCAGGCGCCGCAGGTCTGGGCCAGTGCGGCGCGGCTGGTGTGCGCGGTGCGGTCCTTGATCGACTTGATGTCATGCACCCCGTGGCAGTCGTTGCAGGTCGGGGAGACGTTGAGGCCCATCTGGTAGAGGCCCTGGCCGTGGATGCTGTCGCGGAAATGCGCGACGGCCCCGTTGTTCTTGAGGCCGAGCTTGGTGGCGTCGCCCTCGTGGCACTGGGCGCAGGTGGCCAGCAGGTTGAATTTTGCGACGGGGGAATCGGTGTGCTTCACCGGCAGCAGCGTGTGGGCATCACCATGGCAGGCGGCACAGTTGGCGGCGGCGGGGCGGCCGTTGGCGCGGGTCACGCCGTGAATGCTGGTGGCAAATTGGGCGACGGCGCCTGCGTGGCAGGCGGCGCATTGCGCGGGCGGGAGCTTCGAGTCGTGGGGCGTTTCCTTGAGCGTGGCGTGGCAATCCACGCAATTCACGCCGGCGTGGACGGACTTGGC
>QQNC01000231.1 GCA_003402695.1 Verrucomicrobiota bacterium
GTGCCGGTTTTCCTGCTCTCGTTCCTCGGGATAGTGCTCACAACGGTACGCAATTTCGTCCTGGCCAACGGCCTGAAGGTCATAGGCGGACTGGGGCCGCTGGCCTTCAGCGTCATCATCTTCGTCGTCGGCTACCTGCTCTTCGCCTACGCCCGCGCCATGCGCGGGCGGGGCGTGCTGCGATAGCTGTAAGTGACCGGCGCTCAGCCCACAGCTGAGCGCAATTGATGTCCGGGGCTGAAAGCTGACCGGCGGCGAGCCCCCGCCTTATTTCCGCGCGGCTAGCAGTGCCGCGAGTTCCGCCTGGTCCACGTCGCCCTTGATGGTGTTGAGGTGGCTGAGGACGACCAGACGGTCGCCGGGGCCGCAGGTGGAGATTTCGATCATCCAGTCTTCGGTCTTGGCGGCGGCGACGATCACCTCGTCGGCCCACGCGATTACTTCCGGGGCGTCCACGTAGCCCTGCGTGATGCCCTGAATGTAGTATTCCGCCTTGGTCCGGTAGTTCATGGCCGAACACTCCGGGCGGAGGGCGCACATGCCAAGAGGGAAAACCATGCGTGCGCCGATATCGGAAAACGCCTCCGGGAATCTGGCCGGCGATACCTTTCGCACCACCGCGGCATTGCGATTCCTAATGACGTTGTCCGGCGGCGTGCTTGGGCTCACCGCCGGGGAGGGAACCCGCCGGCGCACCGCCAACCCGCGCGTTCTTCCGGCACAAAACTAATATCCGCGGGCGTCTTCTCTTCCGTTTTTGACGCGCCCAAACCAGAGGCGGACATTCCGCGCCGTGCCGCTCCGGACCCTTGCCGTTGACTTCAATTCCTTCTTCGCCTCCTGCGAGCAGCAGGAGCATCCCCGGCTGCGCGGCCAGGCCGTGGCGGTGGTGCCGGTGATGGCCGAAACGACCTGCTGCATCGCCGCCAGCTACGCCGCCAAGGCCTTCGGCGTGAAGACCGGCATGGGCATTCCCGAGGCGCGCCAGCTCTGCCCGGGCATTCACCTTGTCGAGGCGCACCCGGAGCTTTACGTGCGTTACCACCGGCGGCTGCTGGAGGTGATCGAGTCGTGCATCCACGTGACGGAGATCAAATCCATCGACGAGGTGGAGTGCGACCTGACCGCCACCTACGCCCCGCGCGAGGCGGCCCTGGGTGTGGCCCACCGCATCAAGGCGGCGGTCCGCCGGGACATCGGCCCGGCCCTGACCAACTCCATCGGTATCGCGCCGAACTGGCTGCTGGCGAAGATGGCCACGGACATGCAGAAGCCCGATGGCCTCGTCGTCATCGAGGAGGCCGATCTCCCGCAGAAACTGCTCAAGCTGGATTTGCAGGACTTCCTCGGCATCGGTGAACGCATGGACGCCCGCCTGCGGTCACATGGCATTGATACCGTGGAAAAACTCTACGCCGCGACCAAGGGCCAGTTGCGCGGCGTCTGGGGCGGAGTCGAGGGCGAGCGCATGCACGCGCGCATCCGCGGGGACCGGATTCCCCTGGAAATGAACCAACACAAGAGCGTCGGCCATTCGCATGTGCTGCCGCCGGCGCTGCGGACCGAGGCCAAGTCCTTCGCCGTGCTGCACCGGCTGCTCCAGAAGGCGGCCATGCGCCTGCGGGGCATCGGGCATTACGCGGGGGAGCTTTCGGTGTATGTCGGCTATCGCGACGGCGCCAAATGGGGGGACGACATCCGGTTTACCGAGACGCAGGACACGCTCGCGCTGACCTGTGCGTTGAACCAGGTCTGGGGGCGACGGCCCGCCGCGCTGCGCCGGAAAACGCCGTTTCAGGTGGGGCTGGTGCTGAACCGCCTGTTGGCCATGAACGGGCACACCTCGAGCCTGTTCGAGCCGGAGCGGGAGGAAGCGCGCGAACGGCTGCATCACGCCGTCGACCAGCTCAACCAGACGTTCGGCCACGGCTCGGTGTACTTCGGGGGCGCGTTCGGGGTGATCGCCAACGCGCCCATGCGGATCGCGTTCACCCGTATCCCCGCACCCGAGCAGGAGGAGATCGACCCCGCGCGGGAGCGCCGCGTGCAGCCGAAGAAGCTTCCGCCCATCCCCCCGGAAGAGACCTGAGGGCGAGTATCTGGCTGTCGACGGATCGTCGGGCCAACGCAGCTATCTCACTTCGGTCCCAGTGTCTTGTCTGGCAGGCCGGGTCGGGCCGTGTGGTCGGCCGGCTGCCGGCTGCCGCTCCCTTCCACATGGCAACGCATGAGACAGTTGGCCTCGGACTTCACGGCCAGGTGTTGCAGCACCGCGAGACCGGCCGGCGCGGAGTCCGGCCGGTGGCAGGCGGCCACGACAACGCCCATGTAGTTCTCGGGTGTCACCGCCGTCATGTCCGGTTCCGCCCGGCTCAGTCCCTGCGTGACCCAGGCCGCGCCATTCCGGGCCTTCAGTACATGCGCGACGAGCATCAGTGGCATGGCGCCCGGCTTGTAGTAAACGACCGTCATCCCGGCGCGCAGGTGCTCCCACTGCAGGGGCTGAATCACGAGGACGGTTCCGCTCGCGTATAGTGGCAGCATGCTGGTGCCGTGTCCGACCATCAACATGCTCCGGGGCACCTTGGCTCCGATCAGTTCCGCTTCCGCCCACGCACTATGGCTGACTTCCGCGAGAGGCGGGGACAACTTCGGTTCGGGCGGTGCCGAAGTGCAGGCCACCATCCCGATCATTATCGCGCCCCAGACGCCCACCAGTCCGTAGCCGATTGGTTGCCATGCGCCACCGAGCCATTTGCCCCGTAAAGCCACACCCCGGGTTACCAATGTCTTCCCGGAAATCCAAGGGGATAAATGGATCGTAGGTATGACGACGATCCGCTTTCAGCGCTCAGCTTGCGGCACCCAGCTGACGGGTCCGTAGCCGTTCCGCAGTGGGCCCGAAAAACGCCGGGCCCTGCGGCCCGGCGTCGAACACGTCTTACGGTTGGCCGGTTGCCCGGTCAGAAGTCGTAACGCAAACCGACGGCGTACAACCACGGGTCGAGCTGAGCCGTGGTCAGACGCGTACTGCCGGCGTAGACATCAGAGCTCAGGGACGCGTGCTTCAGGTCCACGTTCACGGACCAGTTATTGCCCAGGTTCCAGTCGACACCCGCCTGAGCAGCGAAGCCGATGCTGTGGTGATCCAGATGCAGCGGAACCCCGGCAACGGAGAGGCTGTTGTCCCAGATCAGGGTGTAGTTGAAGCCGGCGCCGACGTACGGCCGGAACGTACCGGTCGGATTGAAACGGTAGCCGAAGAGGAAGCACGGGGGGAGATGCTTGAACGTGCCGAGTTTGCCCACGCCCGCGAGGGTGACTTCCTGCGTCTGCGGAATGGTCAGCACGACCTCACCGTAAATCGTGTCGGTAAACGCGTAATCGATGTCGATCTCGGGGATGAGCTTATCGTTCACGGAGACCGCATTCTTGGGGAAATTGATGCTGAGCGCCGTGAAGGCGTCTGATTGGTCGGCCGTCTGCAGGTACGTGGCCCGCACGCGGACGGACCAGGGATTGGCCGCTGAGAGCGCGAGCGCGGACAGCACCAACAGCGCGCCGCAAATCAGGATGGAGGTGAGGTATTTCATGTTACTCGAGTGCTGCTGCGCAGGGGAGGATCCCTAACGAGCAGGGCGCAAGCATAGGCGGAGCACGCTTTGGTTGCTCACCATGGCTTGCCAAACACTGTGTGCGGATTGGCGAGCGTGGTGGCCAAACTATTGGCCTTCAGCGGACGGCCTTCAGCTTTCAGCCGAGACGGGTCGAATGCCCATGGCTGATTGCGGCCGCAGTAACCCCACGCCATTTTCCTGCTTCGTAGCGGGCGGCACGAAGTGGGCGGCCAAAACGTTTCCGCCCGCCGTCATCAGCGTAAACAACGCGCGCTCGTGGTGGAAATCGTGGCCGGTCTGCACCAGGGCACTCGCCTCGGCGGCAACCACTGCAGCGTCAGCGTACAGGCCGGGCGGGGGCTGCTCGAGCCCGACCAACCGCACGACCGAGTAGATCCCGATCAATAACCGGATGGTCACCCAGGCGCTTTATGGGCTCCGCTCCCGTTTAACACCATGGCGGGATGGTTTCGGGTGGGTAAATCCGGGGCCCGTTGTTTCAGCCCGGCACGGCGACGTGGCCGGGTCTGGCGTCACTTGCGTCGCAGGACGCGCAGGCGTTCGCGGCCTTCACGGCCCTTGAACGCCACGTCGGGGACATAGTCGGCCACGATTTCGTAA
>QQNC01000232.1 GCA_003402695.1 Verrucomicrobiota bacterium
AAATGCTCAGCTGCTCGCACAATTTTACCGGCAGGTCAAAGCGGGCGCTGACCGCATCCACCCGATCACCTATTGGTCGGAGATGGAGGCCTGCCACCTGACTAACATCTTCAGTCTGTATGCTGCCGGTCAGCTCCTGTGGAATCCTGACCGCGACCCCGACGAGCTCCTGAGAGAGATTACGGAGGGGATTTGGGGTCCGCGCAATGGGCCGGTGATGCTGGCGGCGCTTCGACTCATTCAGGATGTGCGCACCGGACCATCATGGGATACATACTGGATGTGGCTGCCAACGCACCGGCTCGGCACAGCCGATCCAGCCAATGATCTGCGCCGCGCCGTGGAGGTGATCGCGCGCCTAGAAGCGATGAAAACCGACGCATCCTTCGTACCAAAATTCCCGCTGCCGTTTCCGCCGGAGACGTTTGTCGAGCTGACCCTCCCGCACCTACGTCAGATCCGCGCGTTTGCGGATTTTCGAATCAAATTTTCTGATCTAGAAGCCGCAGCTCAAACCGGCTTGGGGCCGACCGAGCTGACCCGTCGCGCCAATGCCATTTGGGATCCGATCCGCGATTACTCTACCTGGATCGGGGTGTTCGGTCCGCCGGAGGCGTTGACGCAGGAGGCCATGCTCACAAAATTTGCTCATAATCATGGCATAGTGTTAACGCCGCCAGCCTGGCTGCGGTGGCGCGATGCGAACCGTCAGCTGCAATCGCTGCAGAATCGTCAGCGCACCCTCGCGATACCATTGCAGGTCAAGCCGGACGCCACCCAGCTGACACGAGAATTTTTTTGGTCGGCAGAAAAAGGGAGAGATCGGTTTCAGCTGTTGATTGACCAGGGGCTGGTCGAAGCGACCGGCGACGGCACGTACCGGCTAGCGAACTGGGAAGAGTATCGTCAGCGTTGACGGGCGACAAGGCCCTACGACCTCCCCGCTGTCTGCTTCGCCCCCACCCGCCCCTCGTTCCCGCTAACCGCTTCAGACCGAAGCCGGTCGTGCCTGAACCCAACTGGTGCCCGGGGTGGGGGTCGAACCCACATGACCTTGCGGTCGGCAGATTTTGAGTCTGCAGCGTCTGCCAATTCCGCCACCCGGGCCACGAGACGTTCGCGCAAGCTAGGAGCGCCCCCGGGGGTGTAAACTGCATTTTTCTCCACCCGAGTGGGCGAAGATGATGGGCGCAAGTTGCTGGCCCCGGGCGCAGCGGGCGGCCAATCGGGAATTCCGCCCTCGGCCGCCTCCCGTCTTTCAGCACCCAACCTTCAACTCCGGCGGCCAGCCCGCCGGACAAGATTGAATGTCCCGCCCCGGCCCGCGCCGTGCCCGGTAATTAGTTACCCATCGGGTGGGTCCCTCGTTTGTCGTCAGAAGGGCGCCGGGCCAATCACCCGGCGCCTTTTTGATTTTCCGGCCCCGGGCTTGTCTCCCGCCCCCCCGGGGCTTTCCCTTGCCGACATGCCTGACTTTCGCGCCTTCTGCACCCCGCCGACCGCTGAGCCCGCCGAACTCACGCTCGACGCGGATGAGTCCCACCACCTCGTCGTCGTCAATCGCGCGCGTCCCGGCGACACCGTTGTGGCCTTCGACGGCCGTGGCAGCGAATGGATCTGCGAGCTCACCAGTGACCGGAAAAACGCGGCAGTGCTGAAGGTCCGTTTCCGCCAGAAGGCCCAGCCCCTCCCCTACGAAATCACGCTCGGCCAGGCCCTGCCCAAGGGTCCCGCCATGGACGCCATCATCCGCAAGGCGACCGAGATCGGCGCCGCCCACATTGTGCCGCTGGAAAGCGAGCGCACGCAGGTGCACCTTGAGGGCGACCGCTCCGAGCGGAAAATCGAAAAATGGCAGACGGCCGCCCTCGAAGCCGCGAAACAGTGTGGCAATCCCTTCCTCCCCGTCATCGCCCCGGTGCAGAAGGCCGCGGCCTTCATGGAATCCGCGCGCGGCTACGACCTTAAACTCATCGCCAGTCTCCAACCCGGAGCGAAGTCCCTGAAGGGCGTGCTCGCCACGTTTTCCGCGGTGCAGGGCCGCGCCCCGAAAAAAGTGCTCTGGCTCGTCGGGCCCGAGGGTGATTTCACCCCCGCGGAGATGAGTCAGGCGAAGTCGTGCGGCTTCGAACCGATCACCCTTGGCCCGCTCGTGCTCCGCTGCGAAACCGCGGCGACCTACGCGCTCAGCGTGCTGAGCTACGAACTGCAAGCGCCGGAGGCGTAAGTAACACGGCACAAGTAGCGGCCGGGGCTGCCCAGCTTGTTACCTGGCCCTTGGAACTTGATACTTCGCGGCGGGGCTCCGCTATTTCCGCGCCGCGAGATAGCGCTGCACGTCGTCGCCGGACACCCGGTGGCCGGGGCCGGTCGCCTCGATGTCTGTGATCTTCGCGGGATCCAGCCCGGCTTCCTGCGCGAGCTTCGCAGCGCGGGGGGTCCAGACCGCCGCCGCCGTGGGCATGGCCGCCACGGAGGGCGCCGCCGGCGCCGGGGTGGACGTCGCGCTCTTCACGGTGCCAGACTTGAGATGCCGCAGGCTTTCGTCCGCCGTCTCAATCTGCACAAACGGGTCGCCGGAATTCATGGTCGCACCCGGCTGGCCGATGACGGCATGAATCACGCCGTCACAGGGGCTCTCGAATTCAAAGGCGGATTTGTCGCTTTCCAGGTCGGCCAGGCGCTGGCCCTTGATGACGCGGTCACCGGGCTGGACTTTGATGACGATGACGTTGAGTTCGCTGACGGTCGCGCCCATCGAGGGCACGGGAACGTCGATGATGAAGGTATCCATGGCAGTTTTTGTGCCCGAAGTGTGCGCGGTGCGCCGGCTTGGTCAAGGGAAGGCGCGACGATCCGGAATTGCCGCGAATCACGCGAAGCAGACAAGACCCTCACCCCATCACATTCGCTCCGATTCGCGGGCAAAAATCAGGCCCGGACCGCTTTCCACACCGCGAGGCAGCTGGCGAGCAGCGCCGGCAACTCGGCCAGCGGAATCATGTTCGGGCCGTCCGAGATCGCCTTGGCGGGATTCGGATGCGTCTCAAGGAAAAGCCCGTCCGCCCCAGCCGCGAGCGCCGCCTTCGCCAGCGGCGCCACAAATTCACGCTGGCCGCCGCTTTTGCCATTGGCGGCGCCGGGCAGCTGCACGCTGTGGGTCGCATCCAGGATCGTCGGATAGCCGTTTTGCGCCATGATCGGGAACGAGCGCATGTCCACGACGAGGTTGTTGTAGCCAAACGTCGTGCCGCGCTCGGTCTGCCAGATTTCCTTCGCCCGGCCCTCGCGGAGCTTGCCGGTGACGTACCCCATTTCCTGCGGGGAGAGAAACTGGCCCTTCTTCACGTTGACGATCCGCCCTGTCGCGGCGGCGGCGAGCAGCAGGTCGGTCTGGCGGCTGAGGAAGGCCGGGATCTGGATCACGTCGCAGACCTTCGCGACCGGCTTCATCTGCTCGCGCTCGTGCACGTCGGTCAGCACGGGAAACCCATAGTCGCGCTTCACCATCGCCAGCAGTGCGAGTCCTTCCTTGAGCCCCGTGCCGCGCGCGCCGGCGGCGGAGGTGCGGTTGGCCTTGTCGAACGAACCCTTGAAAACGATGTTCAGCTCCGGGTGCTTCCGGCCGATTTTCACCAGGCCCTCGGCGACGGCGCGGCAGACGCGCTCGTTTTCGAGCGAGCACGGCCCGGCGATGAGGAGGAGTTTCTTGGGGTCGAAGAGCACGTGGGTATTTTCGATTTTGGATTTTCGCTTTTCGATTGCGGATTCGGCCAGCGCCCCGTGACGGGCGGCGGCATTGCCGGTTCTTCAGCCAATCGGCATTAGGAATTCGTCATTTCCCGCGGCGTTTCCCGCGGCGGGGCTGGTTCTTGATCGTCGCGGCGATGAAGGCCGCGAAGAGCGGGTGGGCCCGGTTGGGCTTCGACTGGAACTCCGGGTGAAACTGCACGGCGACGAACCAGGGGTGGTCCTTCAGCTCGATGATCTCGACGAGGTTCCGCCGCGGGTTGATCCCGCTGATCACCATGCCCGCCTTCTTGAGCTGGTCCACGTAGGCGTTGTTAACCTCGTAGCGGTGCCGGTGGCGCTCGCGCACCGTCGGCGTGCCGTAGGCCTTCGCGGCGTGGGTGCCGGGCGTGAGCGCACACTCGTAGCTGCCGAGCCGCATGGTCGCGCCCTTGTCGCTGACCTT
>QQNC01000233.1 GCA_003402695.1 Verrucomicrobiota bacterium
CATGAAAACCAAGCTCTGCTCCAGTTTTGCCGCCTTGTTGGCCGCCGCCTTGCTGTCCGGTCCCGGCCTTTGGGCCAAGGATGCCGCCGCGCCGGCTGCCCCGCCCAAGCGCCCCACGCTGCGCATTGATCCTAGTCCGGTGAGTGACGGCAAATCGGCCGTGGTGACCAGTTACGCCGACGTCGTGGAGCCGGTCCAAAAGGCGGTCGTCTCGGTCTACTCCAAGAAAACCGTGCGCGAACGCGTTTCCGCCAATCCCCTGATGCGGCAGTTTTTTGGCGATGTTCCCGACCAGGAACGCGAGCGCAAGGAGGAGGGCCTCGGCTCCGGGGTGATCATCTCGCCCGATGGCTATATTCTCACGAACAACCACGTGGTCGAGGGGGCGGACGAATTGAAGGTCGGTCTAGCCGATGACCGCGAGTTCATCGCCAAGGTCATTGGCACAGATCCCAAGACCGACGTGGCCGTGATCAAGATTGAGGCGGAGAACCTGCCAATCCTCACGCTCGCCGACAGCGATAAGCTACGGGTGGGTGACGTGGTATTCGCCGTGGGCAACCCCCTCGGCGTCGGGCAAACCGTCACCTCGGGCATCGTTTCGGCCAAGGGCCGCAACCAGCTCGGTTTGCTGGAGGGCGGCTACGAGAGTTTCATCCAGACTGATGCCGCGATCAACATGGGCAACTCGGGCGGTGCCTTAGTGGATGCCAAGGGTCGCCTGGTCGGCATCAACAGCGCCATCATCTCGAATACCCGGGGCAGCATCGGCCTCGGCTTCGCCATCCCCATCAACCTGGCCTCCTCGGTGCTGCAGAGCCTGATCGCCACGGGGACTGTCAGCCGCGGGTTTCTGGGGGTCTCGGCTCAGACGGTGATCGCCGACGACGCGGCCGCGCTCGGGCTTCCGGCCGGCACCCGCGGGGCGATGATCACGGATGTGACCCCGGACTCACCGGCGGACAAAGCCGGCCTCAAGCGCGGCGATGTCGTGCTCACCTACAATGAACACCCGGTGTTAAGCTGGGAGGAGTTGCGCCTGATGATTGCGGAGACGATGCCGAACTCAGCGGTCAGGCTCGGGGTTTCGCGGGCGCTGGATCCCAAGGCCACGGGTCCGGACAAGGCCGGCCGCACGAGCATCAAGGTTGAGGTCAACCTGACCAAGTTTGACGAGAAACCCGATGAGCTCATCTCCGGAGTGAACGTCATGCCGCTGACCGAGGAGCTGCGGGCCCGCCTGCGCATCCCCATCCGTTTCGACGGCCTGCTGATCAAGTCGGTGGACAAGGATTCGCCTTACGTGGACACGCTCGTGCCCAACGTGTTGATCGTGCAGATTGACCGCGAGGACGTGACCGACCTGGGCACGGCCAAGGCGGCGCTGACGCCGGGCCGGCACATGATGTATGTGTATTATCGCGGCGCACTGCGCGTGGTGCGCATCGACATCAACTGACCCAGGCCGGAAAGGGCGGGCAGACCGCCCGGCCTTCAGCTGCCCGGCTTTTGCACCGGAATCTTGGCGAGCCACTCGGGGACCGCATCGGCCGGGAAGGTGGGAAAGCTCAGCTCGAGCAGCGAAATTGCGGGCACCTCAAAGCGCACGGTGCCCGCGCTGCGGTCCACCAACATTGCCACCGCCACAGGGGTGCCGCCGGCCTGGCGCACGAGGTTCAGGCATTCCAGCACCCGGCCACCGCGCGTCACCACGTCCTCGACGATCAGGACCGGTTCGCCGGGGGAAAGGGTGAAGCCGCGCCGCAGCACGAGCACGTCGTTTTCCTTCTCCGCGAAAATATAGCGGGCCTTGGCCTGGCGCGCGACTTCCTGGCCGATCACGAGGCCGCCCATCGCGGGCGCGAGGACGGTCTGGAAGACATGGCCCTTGACCTTCTGCAGGAGCAGTTCGGCCAGCCGCTCGACGGCGTCCATGCGCTGGCAGACCTGGGCGCATTGGAAATAGTGACCGCTGTGCAGGCCGGAGCGGAGCACGAAGTGCCCTTCGAGCAGGGCGCGGGTGCGGGTGAAGATGCCGAGAATTTCCGACTGGTCAGTGGCCATGCCCCAACGTTGGGCGGTGCCCGGTAAAAAACAAAAACATTTTGCACCGGACCTTCCCGGGGCCTAGGCTCCACGCACCGTGTCGAATCTCGCCATACCTTTGGAGGACGAATTGGGCGATGTGCTCGAGAAGGCCATGCGCCATGCGGGGCTGTCGGATGAGGCGCTGGCGGCCCGCGCCGGGGTTTCTCCGGCCAGGATCCTCGATGCGATCGATTACCGCCCGGACCTGTCCTCGGCTGACTTGCAGCGGCTGGCGTCAGCCCTGGGCCTCAATGAGATCGGACTCTGTGCCCTGGGCTGCGGCCAATACCCGCTGCCCGAGGCCACCGCGCTGCCTTTCTGTGTTTACCCACTGCGCATGACGCATGGCGTGGGTTATGCGAATGCCTATCTCGTGGCGGATTGCGGCTCCTCGCACGGCCTGCTGTTCGATACCGGGCCCGGGATTGGGGCGCTGGAGGCCGAGTGGCCCGGCGCCATCAAGACCGTGGACGCGGTGTTTCTGACGCACGCGGAGGGCGAGCACACCGGCGGCTTGTGCGAGGTGGTGGCCCGCTTTGGCCTGCCGGCGGCGTATTGCCCGGCCGGGGCAGATGTGCCGTGCGGCCAGGCGATGGGCGAGGGCGAGCGGAAACGCTTTGGCCGGTTCGAGGTCACGGCCCTGAGCACGCCGGGCCATGCGTCGGCCCACAATTGCTATCTGATCACGGCGCCCTCCGCGCAGCCGGGCGGGGCGCTGCTGATTTCGGGTGACCTGATATTTGCAGGCTCGGTGGGCGGCGGATATTTCTGCCACCGCCAGCTGGCCACCCAATTGCGGCGCGTGCTCCACGCCGTTCCGCCGGCGACGGTGATTGCGCCCGGGCACGGCCCGCTGACGACGGCGGAGAACGAGTTGCGCTACAACCCGTTTGTCATCTGAGAGCCTCACCTGGCCCAGTTGACATCATGACGGCCGAACCCGATCTCTCCGTGGCGCTCGCTGCGCGCAAGCAGCGCTGGGCCGATTTCTATGCGGGCAAGCCGGACACGCGGTTCATGGTGCTGGCGGGATATGCCGATCCCAACGTGGCGCCGCGACCCTGGCCCAACCCCCAGGGAAAGCAGGCGCGACTGGAATGGGCGTGGGCGGCCTATACGCGAGATCTCCGTCGCGCCGCCGAACTCGAAGATGATTTCATCCCGTTTCTGGATCCATTCACGGGGACGGAAATCTTTGCCGAGGCGTTTGGCTGCAAGGTGCACCGACCGGCGGACAACATGCCGTTTGCCCTGCCCTTTGTCACCACGCCGGCGGAGGCGGACCGGGTCAAGATTCCGGAGTTGAGCGCGTCGCCGCTGGCGCTCCTGTTTGAAATTGCGGATGAACTCCGGCGCCGGGCTGGCCCGGATGCCGTGATGCGGCTGGTGGATACGCAGAGCCCGATGGATATCGTGGCATTGATCTGGGACAAGACGGGCCTCTACACGGCGATGATGGAGGAGTCGGAGGCGGTGAAACACCTCGCCGCGCGGGTTCACACGCTGTTTGTCGCGTTCCTGGATGAGTGGTTCCGCCGTTACGGGTGCGAGTTTATCGCCCACTTTCCGTATTATTACATGCCGCAGGGGCTGACGCTGTCGGAAGACGAAGTCGGCGCCGTGAGTTCCGACATGTTCCGCGAGTTCTTTCTGCCCGAGCTCCAGGCGTTATCGGACCGCTACGGCGGGCTGGGCATTCATTGCTGCGCCAACGCCCGGCACCAGTGGGAGAACTTCAAGCAAATCCGAAACCTGCGCATGCTGAACATCTGCCAACCGCCGGACGTGACCAAGGCCGCCTATCGCGCGTTTGCCGAAGTCTGCGGCCAACACCACGGATTCTGGGATCCGACGATTCCGCCGTGGCAATGGCCGAAGGCGCTGCCGCCGGGGGCTCGCATGGTCATCCAAGTTGAGGGCCGGAACCGGGCTGAGGCCGCTAAAATCCTCGCAAAGGTTTGCCGCGCTTGCGGTTGAACCGTTCAGAGACTCGGGCTCTCGCGTCCTTGAAATGGTCGGGGCGGCGAGATTCGAACTCGCGACCTCTACGTCCCGAACGTAGCGCTCTACCAGGCTAAGCTACGCCCCGATAACATTTCCC
>QQNC01000234.1 GCA_003402695.1 Verrucomicrobiota bacterium
ACGTGAAGCCCTACGGCGCCTATCCCGCCGAGCAGGACATCATCCGCCCCTGGGATCAGCCGATCAAAAAGGAAACCCACCTCCGCGTCCTCCACGGCAACCTCGCTCCCGAGGGCGCCGTCGGCAAAATCACCGGCAAGGAAGGCCTCTATTTCAGGGGCACCGCCAAGGTTTACGAGGGCGAGGAAGACGCCCTCAAGTCCATCCTCCGCGGCGACGTGGTGAAGGGCGACGTGGTCGTCATCCGCAATGAGGGCCCCGTTGGCGGCCCCGGCATGCGCGAAATGCTCTCGCCCACCAGCGCCTGCGCTGGCCGCGGCCTGATCAAGGATGTCGCGCTCATCACGGACGGTCGCTTCTCCGGCGGCAGCCATGGCTTTGACGTCGGCCACATCGCCCCCGAGGCCGCCAAGGGCGGTCCCATCGGCATCGTGAAGTCCGGCGACATCATCGAGATCGATGCCGTCAAAAACACCATCAGCCTCCTGATCCCCGACGCCGACTACGCCGCCCGGATGAAGGCCTTCCAGCCCCGCCCTCCCCGCGAAACCCGCGGCGTTCTCGCCAAATACGCCAAACTCGTCACCAGCGCGTCCGAGGGCGCGGTGACGGACAAGTACCTCTGAGACCCGCCCCATGATCTGGTCCCGCTTCAAAACCCACTTCTGCCACGTCGAGGAACTCGGCGTCTCCCTCGACGTCAGCCGGATCCCTTTTCCCGATGACTTCCTCGTGGCGATGGCTCCGCGGATGGAGCAGGCGTTCACCGACATGGCCGCGCTCGAGAAGGGCGCCATCGCGAATCCGGATGAGAAGCGGATGGTCGGCCACTACTGGCTGCGGGCCCCGGAGTTGGCGCCCACGCCGGCCCTCACCGCCGCGATCAACACCACCCTCTCCGCCATCAAGGACTTTGCCTCCCAGGTGCACACCGGCGCCATTTCGGGCCCCAAGGGCAAGTTCAAGCACCTTCTCGTCATCGGCATCGGCGGCTCCGCCCTCGGCCCGCAGTTCGTCAGCCACGCGCTCGGTTCGCCGCGCAAGGACAAGCTCGCGGTGCACTTCTTCGACAACACCGACCCGGACGGCATCGACTACGTGCTCGACGGCCTGCGCGGGCAACTCGCCAAGACCCTCGTCGTCGTCATCTCGAAGTCCGGCGGCACCGCGGAAACCCGCAACGGCATGCTCGAGGCCATCGCCGCGTTCTCGGCCGCCAAGCTCGACCACGCGAAGCACTTCGTCGCCGTCACCGGCGCCGATTCCAAGCTCGACGTCACCACGGTGAAGGAGGGCTGGCTCGCCCGTTTCCCGATGTGGGACTGGGTCGGCGGCCGCACCTCCGAACTTTGCGCCGTCGGCCTGCTGCCCGCCGCCCTCCAAGGCCTCGACATCCAGGCGATGCTCGACGGCGCCGCCACGATGGACGTCGTCACCCGCAACACCGCGGTCGCCCAAAATCCCGCCGCCCTCCTCGCGCTGATGTGGTATTTCGCCACCGACGGACGTGGCGCCAAGGACATGGTCGTGCTCCCATACAAGGACCGGCTGCTCCTCTTCTCGCGTTACCTGCAACAGCTCGTGATGGAGTCTCTCGGCAAGGAGCTCGATCTCAAGGGCAACGTGGTCAACCAGGGCATCGCCGTCTACGGCAACAAGGGCTCGACCGACCAGCACGCCTACGTGCAGCAGCTCCGCGATGGTGTGAATAACTTCTTCATCACCTTCATTGAGGTCCTGAAGGACCGCGAAGCCAAGACCGCCCTCGAGGTCGAGCCCGGCATCACCGCCGGCGACTACCTGCAGGGCTTCTACCTCGGCACGCGCGATGCCCTGAGCGAGAAGGACCGCCACTCCGTTACCCTCACGCTCCCCGACGTCTCGCCTCGCACCATCGGCATGCTGATTGCCCTCTACGAGCGCGTGGTCGGCCTGTATGCCTCGCTGATCGGCATCAACCCCTATCACCAGCCCGGCGTCGAGGCGGGTAAAAAGGCTGCCGGTAGCGTCATTGCCTTCAAGCTCCTGATCGCCGCTGCCCTCAAAGCCGCTCCCGGCAAGGCCTTCACCGCCGAGCAACTCGCCGACGAACTCGGCGCGCCCGACCGGACCGAACTCGTCTTTAAGATCCTCGAGCACCTCGCCGCCAACAAGTGCAGCGGCGTCAAGAAACGCGCCCGGACTCCCTGGCACCTGTCCCGCTATTCCGCCAAGGCTTGAGGCGGAACGCTTTGCCCTCAACGCGTTGAATTGCCCCGGCTGGAGCAAACCAGCGTCGAGAGAGAGAGAGAGAGAGAGCAAACCGCCCCACCTCAATCCTCAGGGAACACCTTCCTTCCGCCCATTTCTCACCACATGCGCTTGGCGCCTTGCACAACCCCGATTCACTCATATTACCTTCTGACATGAATAAGCTCAAGAAACCCGTTCTGGCCCTGATCCTCCTCGCTTTCGGTGCGATCTTGGGCGGCTGTACGAACAAAACTGCCCGGGATACCTCCATCCCGTGGAGCCGTCCCGCCGATTGGGAAGGCCAGATGCCCGGCATGGGCGCGGGACATTGATCCCTGCGCCAGCCCCCCTTTAAAATCCGGCCTTGCGCCGGATTTTTTTATGACCGAATCCCCCGCCCCCAACGCCTCGCTCACCCCGCTACCCGGCCACCTCTACGTGGTGGCTACGCCCATCGGCAACCTGGCGGACCTCACCGAGCGGGCCCGGGCCATTCTGGGATCGGTTGATCTGATCGCCTGCGAGGACACGCGCACCACCGGCGCCATGCTCACGCGTTTCGGCCTGCACCGTCCCCTCATCGCCTACCACGAGCACAACGAGGTCGAGATGGCCGAGAAGCTCGCTTCCGAACTGGCCGCAGGCAAATCCATCGCCGTCGTCAGCGACGCCGGCACGCCCGCCCTCAGCGACCCGGGTTTCCGCCTCGTGCGCGCCTGCCGCCGCCGCGGCCTGCCCGTTGTCCCCGTGCCCGGTCCCAGCGCGCTCACCGCCGTCCTCAGCGCCAGTGGACTGCCCACGAATGGTTTCCTGTACGTGGGTTTCCTTCCGTCCAAAAGCGCCGCGCGCATCACGTTTTTTGAAAAACACCGGGCCTTCGACTACACGCTCGCCCTGTTCGAGAGCTGCCACCGCATTGACAAGGCCGTGAACGAAATTGTCGCCACCCTCGGCCCGGAGCGGGTCATCTGCGTCGCCAAGGAGGTCACCAAGCTCCACGAGACCTTCCTCGTCGGCCCGGCCGCCGACGTCCAGACCCGACTCGCCAAAACCAGCCTCAAGGGCGAATTCGTCCTCCTCATCGCGCCGGCCGACTTCGTTTTGTAGCCCACGGAACACACGGATGACACGGAACTCACATCGGCTCGTCCTACGCCATCAGTTTTCCGTGTATTCCGTGGATTCCGTGGACAGAATCGCAGGAGCATGAATGCCTCCGTCGCCGTCATCGATATCGGCAGCAACTCGATCAAGATCCTCGTGGCCCAACGCGCCGCGACTGGCGGCGTCGAAGTCCTGAAATACCGTACGATCGACACCCGCATCAGTGCCGGGATCAGCTCGGCCACCCCGTGCCTGGCTGAGGACGGCATGACCCGCGGCCTCGAGGCCATCCGCGCGCTGCTCGCCGACGCCGCCCCCTTCGCCCCCGCCCGGACCGTGCTCGTTGCCACCAGCGCCGTGCGCGACGCAGCCAACGGCCCGGAATTCCGCGAACGCGTGCGTGCCGCCACCGGCCAGACCATCCGGATCCTCTCCGGGGACGAGGAGGCCAATCTCATTGGCCGCGGCCTCACGTGTGACCCGGCCCTCGCGTCACTCCGGGATTTTTATGTCCTCGACCTCGGCGGCGGCAGCCTCGAGTGCCTGAAGTTTCGCGACCGCCAAGTAACGCAGGCGGTCAGCCTGCAGCTGGGCTGCGTGCGGCTCACCGAAAAATTTGTCCCCGACCCGGCCGCGCCTTTCTCCGCGGAAGCCGACCGGCGCATCGCCGCGCATTGCGCCGAGACGTTCGAACGCTCCGACTTTGCCTTTAACCTGCCTCCCGGTGCCACCGCCGTCGGCACCGGCGGAACGTTCACGACCGTGCGTACCATTCTCGCCGCCCAGCGGGGTATCACCCTCGACGCCACGCCCCCGGACCTGGTCGTGTCCACGATCCGAACTCAATTGC
>QQNC01000235.1 GCA_003402695.1 Verrucomicrobiota bacterium
AAGTCGAAGAAGATCTGGCCCGAGAAAGCCAGCACGCCAGCCCACGCGTCGAGGGCCTGCAGCGGACCGCCGTAGCCGAAGATGGTGTCAGCCGTGTCCGCGAGCATCGTGTCGGCGAGGACAATTTTCTCGAACATGCCGAGGGTCATCAGCAGCAGGCCCCAGTAAAACTGCCCGCGTTTCAATCCCGGGGCCGTGACGAGCTGGGGCAGGAAATCCGCCGCGCGCACGATCGGGCCGGCGACCAACTGGGGGAAGAACGAGACGGCGAGGGTGAAGTCCCGCAGGGATTTTGTCGGCTGGCACACCTTGCGGTACACATCGAGCGTGTAGGACAGCGAGTGGAAGGTGTAGAATGAGATTCCGATCGGCAGGAAGACGTCGAACTGCGGCGCGTGGTACGCGACGCCATACTTGGACAGCGTCCACTCGAAGTTGGTGAGCAGGAAGTTCCCGTACTTGAAAAAGCCCAAGCTGCTGAGATTGACGGTCACGCTGGTGATCATCCATGCCCGGCGGGCGCGCGGGTCGTCGTCGGCCGCGATGCGGGCGCCGAGGTAGAAATCGAGCGCGGAGGTGGCGAAGAGCAGCAGCGCGAACGGCGGGTTCCAGGCCCCGTAAAAGATGTAGCTGGCGACCAGCAGCAGGTTCTTGCGCGCGGTCCACGACCGCATCGTCCAGTAGGCGCTCAGGACCAGGACGAAAAAGACAACAAAGGTAAGCGAGTTGAACAGCATGCGGGCTGGCAGGGCCGCCGAGGGCTGAGGCGGAGGCAACCCGCTGAAAGATCCACGGCAAGGTCTAAACCGTTGACATTATTGATATAAGATAAACCAGCCCGGAGGCGTCGGCGCTATAAAATTTTCCATAAATCGCGGTTTTGCCGGGTAGTTAAGCCCATCCGCTAATTCCACTTTTTCGCTCAGGCATGGACTGCCAGCGGCGTGGCGCTGGGCGGGTTGGGCTCCGTCGCGGCGGATGGCACCGGGGCAAACAACTGCTCCAGCGTGTGGTGGAACGTGGCGGGGAAAATCGGCTTGGGCAGGATCGAATCCACCGCGAATTTCCGGTACTGCGCATGCACCTCGTCGCTCAGCTCGGAGCTGAAGACCACGATCTTTCCGGAAAAGGGCGTCTGCCGCGTGCGCCGCACGAGTTCGAGACCGTTGATGCCGGGCATGTGGTGATCCGTGACGATCAGATCGAAGTCGTGATTGGCCTCTTTCAGCCGGAGGAGGGCGGTGTCGCCGCCGTCCACGGTCTCAACGCTGTGGCCCTGGCGCGCGAGCATGTCGCGAATGAGACTGCGCAGCTCGGGCATGTCGTCGGCGTAGAGGATGCGCAGGGGCCGGATGGGCGGTGCGGCGGTGGGAGCGCCGGGCGCGGTTGGGTTCGATGTTGGCATGGAATTGATCATGTTTCTTGGACGGATGAAAACGAACTTTGTTGTGCAAAAACCCCATGAAAAAGCCGGCGGCATTCGGCCCTGTTTTTGCCGCCATTTGACGGGGAGGTGCGCGCGCTTGTCATTCGGCGCGGACCGCGCGTGGATGCGGGGACATTCCTACCCTGACCCATGCAGCCGATTCAACCCGAGCATCTGACCCGCCATCTCCGCCACCTGACTGAGACCATCGGGGTGCGGCTCGCGGGTAGCGCGGGTGAGGCGGCGGCGGCGGACTATCTGGTGCGGGAATTTTCCGCCGCGGGGGCCCACGTCCACCGGGAGGTTTTTCCGGTCCAGACGCGGGAAGTCCGCGAGGAACAGCTGCAGGTGTTTTTCGACGGGGCGTGGCACGACGCGGGCGGCCTGGCGTTCGTCAACACCCCCGGCACGGACGGCGCGTGGTGCGAGGCGCCGCTGGTGTTTTTTGACGGGCCGACGGGTTATCAGCGGCCGGACCTCGGGGCGGAGCTGCGCGGGAGCATCGTGCTGCACCTTGGCTGCCACATTGAATCGCGGGAAAACTACCGGCGGCTGATGGCGGCGGCGCCGGCGGGCGTGCTGATGGTGGATGTGCGTTACCCGGGCGCGGTGCCGCTGGCGGACGCGATTTTTCCGGCCTACGCGCGCGCCTGCGGGGCCGTGCCCACGCTCAATGTGGCCTATCTTGATGCCTGGCGCTGGCGCGAACGCGGGGCGACCCGCGCCCGGCTGCGGATTGTGGGCGGCATGCGCCCGGCGGAGTCGGCGAACATCGTGGCCGAGCTGCCGGGCTCGGATCCGGGGGCGGGCATCCTGTATCTCGGCGGTCATCACGACACCCAGGCGAACTCGGTTGGCGCGGACGACAACGGCTCGGCCACGGCGGGGCTGTTGGAACTGGCGCGGGTGCTGGCCCCGCTGCCGCGGCGGCGGACCATCCGCCTGATCTCGTTTGGCGCGGAGGAGCAGCTGTCGGTAGGCAGCTCGCATTACGTGCGGCGGCACCGCGCGGAACTCGCGGCGCGGGGCTGCTGCCTGTTCAACTTTGACAGCTTTGGCTCGCTGCTCGGCTGGAACACGCTCTGGGGCAGCGGACCGCGGGAGCTGGATGCGCTGCTGCCCGCCTATTTTCAAACCCACGGCCAGCAGGTGCGGCGCGAGTACGGCGTGCTGCCGTATGCGGATCATTTCCCCTTTCTGGCGGCGGGCGTGCCGGCGCTGACGCTGATGCGGTTCAACTGCACGGCCGGGCGCTTTTTTCACCACCGGCCGGATGATGATCTCAGCCGGGTGGATCCGCACCTCATGGCGGCGTCACTCGGCGCGGTGGCGGATTTTACCGCGGCGATGGCGGTGGCGGACGAGCTGCCGTTTGCCGCCACGATTCCGGCCGGAGAGCAGGCCGCGATCGCCGCGCACTGGGAGGATCTCTTTGGCGGCTGGGAGAACGCAGGCGGATCTACGCCCACCCCATGAAGCCGAGGGGGTGATGCTCGGGGTCGCGGCGGATCTGACCAGGTAGAGCAGCCAAAGATCGCGCAGCCTGCCCTGCACCAGCCAGCTGACGCAGACGACGACCAGCAGCTGACCGATGCCGGCCACGACGATGGGGATCAGGCCGTCGCTCCAGGGCTTTGCCATCCGGTGCAAGGCAGGATCGCGGAAGCGCGGAGGGGCGGAAAAACCGGGAATCCTATCCGCCTTCAGTTCGACGCAGTATTCCAAGGTTTTCTCCCGGTATTTCCGCCCCTCCGCGCTTCCGCGATAAAATGATCGCGCCCGGGTGGGGCGGGACGTTGGCTCGGCGGGATGAGCAACCCCGCGGACAATGGCTGGAGCAGATCGTCGGGGTCGTGGCTGCGCCTCATGGAGCAGGGCGATCCCAACCGCGTATTGCTGCTGGACGAGGTGATGCTCGGTTTGTGCGGCGAGGTGCGGGGACGGGACGTGCTCGACGCCGGCTGCGGCGAGGGGCGTTTTTGCCGCATGCTCGCGGCGCGCGGCGCGCGCACCATCGGCATTGACCCGACGGCGGAGCTGATCGCGGAGGCGCGACGCCAGCAGCCGGGCGGCGTGTTTCACGAGGCCGGGGCGGAGGCGCTGCCGCTGCCGGATGCGAGTGTGGACCTGGTGGTCAGCTATGTTTCCCTGGTGGACATCCCGGATTACCGCGCCGCGATCCGCGAGAAGGCGCGTGTGCTGCGGCCGGGCGGGCGCCTGGTAGCCGCGAACCTGAACAGTTTCTCGACGGCGAGCACGCTGTACTGGGCGCGGGATGAGGACGGCCACAAGCGGCACTGGACCATGGACAACTACATGGTCGAGCGCGCGGTGAAGGCCGAGTGGGCCGGCATGAACATCGTCAACTGGCACCGCCCGCTCTCGGCGTACATGGCGGCGTTTTTCGCGGCGGGGCTGGTGCTGGAGCACTTCGATGAGCCGCTGCCCAAACGCGAGGTCATCGCCCGGCATCCCCAGATGCAGGACTTCCACCGACTCCCGCATTTCTGGACGATGGTCTGGCGGTCGCCGGCCGGCTAGCCCGGCGGTAACTGCCCGTTGCGGCGAACGCGCCCGGAATCCTCAGGGCTGAAATTCGACCGTCGGAGCCGGGTTATCCGCGGCCGTGGTTTCAGCCGGGTCAAAGACGACCAGGATCTCACCCACGGCGTCTGCTGGCATGGACAACTCGAGGAGAACCCGCGTGCCGGCAGCCAG
>QQNC01000236.1 GCA_003402695.1 Verrucomicrobiota bacterium
ACTCGCTGACCTCAATTCGTACTATCAGACCGGGCTCAAGAACCTGCTCGATATCGCCGTGCTCGAACACGGGGAGTTGCACACCGAACTCGAGATCGATCGGTCGTACGGCAAGGTCGACGAGATCCCGTTCGACTTCACGCGGCGACGGATGTCGGTGGTGGTCGATCACGAGCACACCACCCATGAGTTGATTTGCAAAGGCGCCGTCGAAGAAGTCTTCGCGGTGTGCACCAAGGTGCGCGACGAAGACCGGGTGGTCGACTTCGACGAGGAGCGTCGCCACGATGCGGCCGATCTGGTGGCGGAGCTCAATTCCGACGGCTTCCGGGTTGTCGCCGTTGCCTATCGCGTATTCTCGCCGGATCACGGCGCCTATGCGGTGGCCGATGAGAGCGATCTGATTCTCGCCGGCTTTATGGGCTTCCTCGACCCGCCAAAGGAGAGTGCGGCGCCGGCCCTCAAGGCGCTCGCTCATCACGGTGTGCGGGTGAAGATTCTCACCGGCGACAATGATCTCGTGTCGCGGAAGGTCTGCCGCGACGTCGGACTACAGGTCGATCACATCGTCCTCGGCAGCGAGATTGCCGGGCTCGACGATGCTGCCCTCGGTGAGATCGCCGACGCGCATGTGGTCTTTGCGAAGCTGACGCCGGACGACAAGGTCCGGATCGTCCGTGCACTGCGCGCCCGCGGCCACACCGTTGGTTTTATGGGAGACGGCATCAACGATGCCGGAGCCCTGCGTGAGTCGGACGTTGGTATCTCGGTGGATTCGGCGGTGGATATCGCCAAGGAATCGGCCGACATCATCCTGCTCGAGAAGAGCTTGATGGTGCTCGAAGAAGGAGTGATCGAAGGGCGAAAGACGTTCGGCAATACGATTAAGTACATCAAGATGACGGCGAGCTCGAACTTCGGGAACATGTTCAGCGTGCTCTTCGCGAGCGCGTTCCTCCCGTTTTTGCCGATGCTCCCGATCCAGTTGCTGACGCTGAATCTGCTCTACGATTTTTCGCAGACGACGATTCCGTGGGACGACATGGACCCCGAGTACCTCACGGTCCCGCGCAAGTGGCGCGCCGATGATATCGGTCGGTTCATGCTCTTTGTCGGTCCAACGAGTTCGGTCTTCGACATTCTCACCTTCCTGCTGATGTGGTATGTGTTCGGGGCGAACACGCCGCAGCATCAGGGGCTCTTTCAGTCCGGTTGGTTCATCGAATCGTTGCTGACGCAGACGCTGATCGTGCACATGATCCGCACGGCCAAGGTGCCGTTCATCCAGAGCCGGGCGACGTGGCCGGTGATTTCGCTGACGGCGTTGATCATGGTGTGTGGTATCGCGCTGCCGTTTACACCGGCCGGGGCGAAGCTCGGCCTCGAACCGTTGGCGGGATCGTACTTCGTCTACCTGTTCGCGATTCTTCTCTGCTACTCGGTACTGACGCAGATGGTCAAAGTCTGGTACATCAAAAAGTTCGAGGCCTGGCTGTAGCGGTCAGTCGTAGCGCAGCGCTTCGATCGGATCGAGCAGCGCCGCTCGGCGGGCCGGCAACACCCCAAAGATGAGACCGATCCCGCTCGCGAAACCGAAAGCGAGCACGATCGACTGAAGGTCGACCGCGGTGTTCCATCCCATGATCCGCTCCATCTGGGACGCGGCGAACATGCCGAAAAAGACACCGATCGCGCCGCCGATCACGCAGAGTACGACGCTCTCCGTGAGGAACTGCAGGAGGATATTGCCGCGCGTCGCACCGAGCGCCTTGCGCACGCCGATTTCGCGCGTCCGCTCGGTGACCGATACGAGCATGATATTCATGATGCCGATGCCGCCGACGAGCAACGACACCGCCGCGATACCGGCGAGCAAGACGGAGAACGTCTGCGTCGTCTCGCTCAGCGTCGTCAGGAAATCGGCCTGATTGCGGATCGAGAAATCGTCGGGCGTTCCGGCGCGCTTCTTGTGTGCGCGGCGCATGGCCGACTGGATCTGCGCCATTGCCACTTGCAGCGAATCTTCGTTGTAGGCGAGCGCCCAGATGTCGTTGATGCGGTCCGTGCCGAAGAGTTCGAAACGCCCCGTGTTGAACGGGATGAGAATCTGTTCGTCGCCATCGCCAAATCCATTGGCGCCGCGCCGTGCCATCACGCCGATGACGGTGAACATGCGCCCCTGGATGCGGATGTTCTCGCCGATGAGGCGGCTGCCGTCATCGAGCCCGAGTGTCTGCGCGACGTCGCCGCCGATCACGGCGACGCGCCGCCGGCCGGCATTGTCGGCGGCGGTAAACATAGCGCCGGCTTCCATCTTGAAGCCGCGCACCTGAAGAAAGTTCGGATCCGTTCCGGTGACCTGGACACGAGTGTTTTTATTTGTCCAGACAACCTGCAGGTCGCGGTCCTGCTGTGGATTCACCCCAACCACGGCGGGCGACCGCTCACGAATCATGTTGACGTCGGTCATCGTCAGTTTCACGAACGACGCCGAGGCGACGCCGCCCTGATTGACGCGCTGGGAATTGATCTGCAGAATCGTCGTCCCGAGCCGGGCGAGCCGGTCGCGGACCGAGTTCTGGGCGCCATTGCCGAGGGCGATCACCGCGATCACCGCGCCAACGCCGATGACGATGCCAAGCATCGTCAGGAGCGAGCGCATGCGGTTGGCGCGCAGGGCAGAGAAGGCGACGCGAATGGTTTCGGTGAGGAGCATCAGTAAACCTAAAGGGCCGGCGGCGAGGCCAGGTCGAAAGGCGGCGTGCCAGTAGACGGGACCGGAAAGTGCGCTGCTCGCACGACGAATAAATAGGGGCTGAAGATGACAGGAGCGGGACAGAGCACTCTGATTGTCTAACGGCTTTCCGAGTCATTCTGCTGGGAACGGCGCCGGTCGACGCACGGATACTCGAACGTCGCTGAGCCGAGGGAGGCCCTGTTGCTGTATCTTCCCCCTTATGGGCGATCTCAGACTCGGCACTCAGGGGTGGAACTACGCCGCTTGGGTCGGGCCGATGTATCCGGCAGCGACGAAACCGACGGCGTTTCTCGAGACGTACGCGCGGGCGTTCACGACCGTCGAAGTCGATTCTACCTTCTACGCCATTCCGCCGGCGAAGACGGTGCGCAACTGGGCGAAACGCGTCGGCGCTGATTTTCAGTTCGCCCTCAAACTCCCGCAGCAGATCACGCACGAACAGCGCCTGATCGGCGCCGGTGATCTCGCCGCCCGGTTCTTTGATGTTGCCCGCGAGCTCGGCAATAAGCTCGGCCCGATTCTCATTCAGCTCGGCCCCGACTTCTCGCCGGACGAACTGCCGTCGCTCGCGAAGTTTTTGCCGACCCTGCCGGGCGATCTCAAGTTCGCGGTCGAGTTTCGGCAGAAGGGGTGGATTCAGGAGGAGGTCATCGCGCTGCTGGAGCAACACGGCGTCGCGCTGACGCTCGTCGATGCGCGCTGGATTCCGCGCGAAACCATGCTGCGCCTCGCCGACCGACCCACGGCTGACTTCGCTTATGTGCGATGGATGGGGCCGAACCGCGACATCACCGACTATTCGCGGCTACAGTTTGATCGCACGGCGGAGCTTGAGCGCTGGGCGGCGGCGTTGCCGGCGCTCCTCGCGAAGGTGGTGACGGTATACGGCTACGTGAACAACCATTATGCCGGGCATAGTCCGGCGAATGTGCGGATGCTCCAAACAATGCTGGGCCAGGTCAGCGTCGACCCGGCCCAGCTTGGCGAACAGTTGGGGCTTTTTTAGAGAAGAGCGGAGGAGCAGGGGAGAGGGTCGGCGGTTATGGCCAGGTGATTACGCCGGTGCCGGTGGACTGCTGGTAGGTTGAGCAGCTGCACCGCGCCGCCGCGTCCGAGGCCGACGGATTCGGATACCACAGCATGACGGGGGTGCTCCCGGAGCTCTTCACATAGCGACCCGACGCCGACAGGGTACCGCTGAACGTGAGGATTTGCAACATTCGCAGGCTGTTATCAGAACGCGCGATTTCGAGCATCGTGCCCCCAAAAGCCGCGGGGAAGCCCTGGAAAGAGACAAAGTCGAACGGTCCCCACGCTCCGCCGTCGACGATGCGAACCGAGACGG
>QQNC01000237.1 GCA_003402695.1 Verrucomicrobiota bacterium
CGACGATCGTCCCGCCCTGCACCTGCTGTCCATCCACCGCCGTCGCCGGCAGATACAGTCCAACCTTTGTCCGTTCCTCACCGTCTTCCACCCGGATCAGGATCCGGTCGCCGACGACGAGCAGTTCCCGCTTGCCGCTGTTGCCTCGTTTGGTCACGGTCGCCTCTTACTTCACAAGAATCAGTGTGTTCTGTCGCTTCAGGGCCCACCGCGTACGCCCCGCCGCATCGACGATCATGTCCTCTTCCTGCGCCATCCGCACGGGTTGCCCGCCCCACTCGGCGACCGGCGTCGTGGCCTGCAGTTCGATCGAGAACCACATCGACGGGGTCACCTTCGCATCGCCGCGCCCCGGGACGCCGTCCTGATAGTCCCACAGGCCGATCAGCGGACCGGCACCGTGGCCGTTCATCCCGATCGGATGGGAATACATCGTGCCGTCGATCCCCTTGGCCTTCATCCGCTCAAGGACGCTGCGGAGAACGTCGTTCCCTGAACGGCCGGGTTTGATCTCTTCCATTGCAAAGTCCTGCATCGCATTGCTGTTCGCGAGCGCTTTTTTCAGTCCGGCAGGCGCGTCGGTCTCCCCCGGCAGCAGTACGTAGGCCATGTGCTGCGTATCGGTGTTGAGGCGCGACACGGTGATTCCGACGTCGCAATGCAGCACGTCGCCGCGCTGAATGATGGGATCGTCGCCGAGCTGCTCCGACGTTACGCCCTTGCGCTGCACTTCGATGCTTGGCTGAAACCAGGTGCCGAGCCCCTGATCGTTGGTGCGCTGACGCCACCACCAGACGAGATCGCTCGCCCGCGTCTTTCCAGGAACGATGACCGTGTTGCTGAACATCGTCTTGGTCATCTGCCAGACACGGTCCTGCATTTTGGCGTAGAACAGCTCTTCTTCAGGGAGCCGCGAGGCGATGAGCTCGAGCGGCAGTCCTTCGGCGTTGATGAATTTGGACGACCACGCAGCCCCGAGCGCCTCACTCATTCCCTGCAGTTCGCCGCTCGACAGACCGTCACTGAAGGCGAAGACTTTCGACCGATCGATGCCGATCACCTGCGGCTTCCGTTCTTCGATCACCTGCTTGAGCGCGTTCCACTGTTCGTCGCCCCACAGTTCGGCCTGACGGCCGCCAACGTCGGCCGTCACCGCTTTCATCGAGCGTCGCGCCGTAAAGACACCGCCCTGCGAGGTGCCGCCGAGCGCGATCCGTTCGATGCACGACGGCGCCACGGCGGACTTCGCGGCTGCGCACTTGTCGAAGAACACGTAGATCGTCCGGCGCCGCGCGTTCATCGTTTCCGGCGCGACGATCGAACTGAAGACCGGATCCTCGTTGTACTCGCGCATCGGCACGACCCAGAGGTCGATGCCGTGTTTGCGCATCAAGGCCGGCAAGAAGGTGTCGAGGCGCTTTTGCAGCCACGCCTGCTGCGTCACCGCCTGATCACGGAGTGTGCCGAACGGACGCTCGGGCGCCGACTGCGCGCCGACGAGCACGGGGACCAACAGGACAGCCGCGACGGCGCGGCGAGCGAAACGGAAATCGGCCATCAGAGTTCTCCGGATACGGACTACGGTTCACCCACAGGTTCGTGCATCGCTTCATGTTCCACCGACGCGCGATGTACGTGTTCGAGCGTCGAGGTGCGGTCCTCGCTCGCGAGCAGCAATCGTCGCACGATCGAAACAACGATCGCGAGCACGACGGTAAAGAGCGCGATGCCGACGAGCCGCCAGAACAAAATGCGGGTGGCTGTCGGCAGCCAGTCGCTCAGCTCGGCGGTTTCCGCGCCGAGCGGCTCGAGGCCGAGTGTCGTGAGGGCAAGGCTCATCACGATTTCGGTGCCGGATTCGAGCACGGCAAAGACCGGCGCGCGCGACGTCCAGTTGCGCAGCGTGTAGTTGCCGAGGTGCAGCGTCAGCATCACGAACAGAAAAATCATCCCGGCAAGGAACGTCCCGCCGACCCACGCCCACCGATCGGCGGCGCCGTGGGTGAGCACATACGAGCGCCAGAGCCGCATCATGACGCCGGTAATGAGCGCCATTTCGGGAAGCGAGAGCGAGACGCGACGCAGCGCCGGCACCTCGAGCCGCCACGCGACCGTCGATCGCGGGAAGAAGTCGCTCATCGTGTGCTCACGGGGCGATGCGCGCGCCGATCCAACTCAGGCTCTCGGGAAGGTGGGCGCGCCAGTAGGCCCAGCCGTGCGCACCGGGCCATTCATGATACGTGACGGAGACGCCGTTCTTCTCGGCGACCCATCGGAAGACACGGTTGTTACCGATGAGATCGTCCTCGGTGCCGCAATCGACGAACAGTGCCGGCACTGCGCTCTTTCCCTTTCTGGCGACGAGTTTCTCGAGACGACGCCCCGGATCACGCGACCACCACGCGGCGGTGTCCTTTCCGAACGCCGGACCGATCGACAGCCAGTATCGCGCCCATCCCTTCTCAAGCGACGCGCCATCCGGCGCCCACACGGGCTTTTCACCCGTGAACGGTTTCGGTCCGCCAAAAAGCGGTGAGATCACGCCGGAATGCGATGCGGCAGCACTGAACAGCTCGGGATAGCCGAGCGAGAGCGACATCGCGCCGTAGCCGCCCATCGACAGTCCGCCAATCGCGCGATGCGCGCGCTCGGCCTTCGTCCGGTACTTCTTGTCGGTGAACTGCACGAGATCGCGCGCGATGTAGTCGTCGTAGTGCGGCCACGGTACGCAGTAGGTATCGACACTTTCGTGCGTCTCCGGCGGGTTCCGCCGGCAGACCGACACATCGAGCAGGGTATTCCAGGTCGTGTACCAGCTGTCGTCACCGTCGGGCATGACGATGATCATCTCCGGGCCGCCGGCTGCAACGAGCGAATCCATCACCTGCGCGAGCATCCCGTGCTGCGTCCAGTCGGTCTCGCGCCCCCCGAGACCGTGGAGGTAATAGGCCACCGGATATCGTCGCGCCCGGCTCAGCGCATAACTCGGCGGCAGATACAACACGACTGATTTCCTGGCGCCGAGCGACTGCGACCAGAGCGTGTCGGTGACAACGGTCCCCGCTTTCGCGGGCCCCTGGGCGCCGAGCGGCCGCGCGGCCGCCGCCACGAGCATGCTCAGCATGCTGGGCATGCCGATGATCAGCGCGGCACGACGCCAGCGTTTCATCTTATTTCACAGTCGCAATGCATTCGATCTCGACGCGCGCGTTGAGCGCCAGTCCGCTCGTGCCGAACGCGCTCCGCGCCGGATACTTGTCCGGCGAGAAGAAGGTTTTGTATACCTCGTTCATGGCGTCCCATTCTTTCATGTCTGCCATGAAGACCGTGCACTTCACGACGTGTTGGAGATCGGAACCCGTTTTCTCGAGCACGTCCTTGATGTTCAGCATGACTTGCTTGGTCTCCGCCGCGATGCCGCCCGCGACGGGGGCGCCCTTCGCGTCGGGCGGCGTGCCGATCTGTCCGGCGAGATAGAGCATATTGCCAACGCGAACGGCCGGGGAGAACGGGCGCGTCGCGGGGCCGTAGGGCTGGAGGTACTGCGGCGCTGTTGATTGCGCGTTAGCGATCGATGAAATCGCGAGGGCGGCGATGAGTGCGAGGCGCTTCATGGTGTCTCCGGCAAGAGCGAGTGTACGGTTATTCGTTGAGCGTGAACGGTTACCGCGGGAGGAGCTGCAACACGTGCAGGGTTTCCTTCTCGACTTTTGCGCGCGAATAGGCCAGCGGGAAATATTCGTTCTTTCCCCAGAGCTGCAGCAAATCGCCGTAGTGCGCGCTTCCCGGCTGGCCGCTCTGTCCCGGCGTGCTCGTCGCCCAACTGTTGTCCCAGTTCGAAAGATCGATGATTTCGCGATAGCTCGCACCGGCCGTCTGTGCGAAGCCGGCGCCGCCGGTGGCATTGACCGTATTGGCGTCGCCGCCCCGGCGTACGGCCGGCAGATCGAACTCCTTCACGAAGGCGTGCGGGAATGGCGCCTTGTGCAGGTCGCCCCACTGCCACGTTGCGAGGTCCGGTCCGAGCGACGCACTGACTGTCGCGATGGCC
>QQNC01000238.1 GCA_003402695.1 Verrucomicrobiota bacterium
CGGCGACGGGCGCCGGGGTGGATTTGGCGCAGCCGGTGAGTAGCGCAACGGACACGAGCAGGAGCAGGCCACTGCGAGCGGTGAGCGGTAAGCCATAAGCTTTAAGCATCCGAGTGGAGTGAAAGTAAGGCATGGGTATCTGCTTACAGCTTACTGCGTATAGCTTAGCGCTGTTTCACGAGACCGGCGCCAGATTATCCGCGATGTCGGTGCGGTAGGCCTTCCACGCGGGCAGCAGTCCGCCCAGGGCGCAGAGCGCGATCATGCCGAGGGGCGCCCAGAGCATGACGGGGTTGTAGGCCCAGGTGTTGAGCAGGACGCCGGTCTGGTTGCGGATGACGGTGGCCACGCCGGTGAGGATCACGGCGTACGCGGCGAAGGCGGCGATCATGCCGAGGAGGCCGATGGCGGCGGCCTCGAGGACGATGGCGCTGAAAATGGTGCGGCGGCGGGCGCCGAGCGCGCGCAGGATGGCGATGTCGCGGCGGCGGGCGGCCATGGAATTATAGATGGCGACGAGTACGCCGCCGGCGGAAACGAGGGCGACGAGAGAGGAGATCAAGGTGAGGACCTGGTCGAACCAGCCGATCTTGTTGAACAGCTCGGCCATGATGGCGCCGATGGGGTAGGCGAACGTGAGCCGGTTGCCCTGCTTGTTGTACAACATGTCGAGCATGAAGCCGGCGGTGGGCGAGCGGAGCTGGATCAGCACGGCGCTGACATCGGTCGCGGCGCGGGGATCGTGCCCCGTCATGGTCTGCAGGCCGTGGAGGGGAATCCAGATCACCTTGTCGGCGGGGGTGTTCGACGGCGCGAGGATGCCGGTCACCAGGTAGGTTTCCGCGTGCTGGTTATTCTCGTCGTAGATCAGGCCGTGGAAGGGGTGGAACGTGTCGCCGGAGTGGAGGCCGAGTTTGCGGGCGACAAAATCGCCCAGCACCGCCTCCTTCGCCGCGGGGTTGAAGAGCGTGCCGGTGGCGAAGGTGAATTTCTTCCCGGGCACGTACTCCACGTCGGAGAACAGCTCCGGCCCGGTGCCGACGATGCGGTAGCCGCGCAGGTTGTCGCCGACGGCGATGGGAACCGCGAGCTTCACGGCGGGGTGGCGCTTGATGAACTCGTAGTCGGAGTAGGCGAGGTTGCCGGGCGACGCCTCGAGGTGGAAGATGGCGTTGAGGACGAGCTGCAGCTTGGAGCCGCGCGCGCCGAGGACGGCGTCGAAGCCGGTGTTCACCTGGGTGAATGTGGTCTGCGACTGCACCTTCACGACCCAGACCGACATGAGTAGGCCGCCGGCGAGGGCGATGGAGAGCGCGGTGATGGTGGTGGAGAGCAGGTGCTGGCGCAGGCTGCGGAGGATGATGAGCCCGATGGTTTTCATCGCGCCGCCTCCTGATCCGCGCGGTTGAGCGTCGCGAAGTCCTGCACGTCCTCGAAGGCGGCGAGCACGCCGGGATCGTGGCTGACGAGCAGCAGGGCGGCGCCGTTTTCGCGGCAGGTCTCGCGGATGAGGGCGAGGGAGTCGCGGGCGTTCCGGTGGTCAAGGTTGCCGGTGGGCTCGTCGGCGAGGACGAGCTTGGGGTGGTTGGCGAGGGCGCGGGCCACCGCCACGCGCTGCTGCTGGCCGGTGGAGAGTTGCCGCGGGTAATGCTGCAGGCGGTGGGAGAGCCCGACGCGCTCGAGCATGGCCGTGGCGTGGTCCCGATCGCTGCCCCGGCCGAATGCCATGCCCAGCATCACGTTTTCGAGGACGGAGTAACCCTGGAGCAGGTTGAAAGTCTGGAAAATGTAGCCGATGGACTCCGCGCGCAGCCGGTCGCGGCCGGATTCGCCGAGGGCGGCCATGTCCCGTCCATCGATGTGGATGGAGCCGGAGTCCGCGGCGAGGATACCCGCGATGAGGTGGAGGAAGGTGGTTTTGCCCGAGCCGCTCTCGCCGCGCAGGGCCAGCTGCTGGCCAGCGGCGAGGGTGAAGGCGGGAACGTCCACGATGGTTTTCCGTTCCCCCTCGGGCGTGCGGAAGGACTTTTGGAGGGCGGAGATCGAGAGGAGCGACATGGGACCGGCATTGGGACGCACGGCAGCGCCCATGGTTACTGGTAAGATGCCGGGACCGGGCCGGAAAGCGTTAAAACCGGGTTGCCCGGCGGATCAAAGCCGAGCGTGGCGCAGGCGCAGGGCGTTGGTGATTACGGTCACCGAGCTGAGGCTCATGGCGACGCTGGCGAACATGGGGTTCAGCAGCCAGCCGGTGAAGGGGTAGAGGGCCCCGGCGGCGAGGGGCAGCCCGGCGGTGTTAAACGCGAAGGCCCAGAAGAGGTTCTGCTTGATGTTGCGCAGGACGGCGCGGCTGAGGTGCACGGCGCGCACCAGTGCGGCCAGGTCGCCTTTCACCAGCACGAGCCCGGCGCTGTGGATGGCGACATCGGTGCCGGTGCCCATGGCGATGCCCACATCGGCCGCGGCCAGGGCCGGCGCGTCGTTGAGGCCGTCGCCGGCAAACACCACGCGCTCGCCGCGCGCCTGGTGCGCGCGCACGAGATCTTGTTTGCCTGCGGGCGTGATGCCGGCGGCATAACCGTCGAGGCCCAGCTGGGACGCCAACGCGCGGGCGGTGAGTTCGCGGTCGCCGGTGACCATACGCACCTTCAGCCCCAGTCGCTGCAGCTCGGTCACCGCGCGGGCCGACGTGGCCTTGAGCGGATCCGCGAGGGCGAGCAGCCCGGCCCGCTGGCCGTCGACGGACACGGCGACGAGGGTGGCATCGGCCTGGCTGGCGAGCACGAGGTCGGACGGGGCGCGTTCGACGCGGACCGCGCGTCCCCCGACCGTGGCGCGCACGCCGGCCCCGGGCTCGGCGGCAAACTCCGCCGCCGCCGGGTAAGCCAGGCTCCGGGCCCGGGCCTCGTCGACGATTGCGCGGGCGAGGGGATGTTCGCTGGCCGCCTCGGCGGCGGCCGCAAGGCTCAGCAACGAATCAACGGTGAAGCCGGCGGCCGGTTCGACGGCGACGACGCGGGGGCGGCCCTCGGTGAGGGTGCCGGTCTTGTCGATGAGCAGCGTGTTGGCGCCCGCGAGGCGCTCGAGGGCGGCGGACTCCTTGACGAGTACGCCGGCGGCCGCCCCGCGGCCGATGCCGGTCACGAGGGAAACCGGCGTGGCAAGGCCCAGCGCGCACGGGCAGGCGATCACGAGGACGGAAATGGCGTTGATGAGTCCGTAGAGCCAGCCGCGGTCCGGGGCGAAGAGGCCCCAGGCGAGGAAAGTTACGCCGGCGAGGCCGAGCACGACGGGCACGAACCAGGCGGAGACGCGGTCGGCCAGCCGCGCAATGGGAGCCTCGCTCTCCACGGCCTGTTCGACGAGGCGGATGATCTGGGCGAGCAGGGTGTCGGCCCCGACGCGCTCGGCGCGGAAGACAAACGAGCCCGTGGTGTTGAGCGTGCCGGCGCTGACCTTGCTGCCGGGCGGCTTGGCCACGGGCAGCGGTTCGCCGGTGAGCATGGCTTCATTGATTTCCGAGCTCCCCTCGAGCACCACGCCGTCAACCGGCAGGCTTTCCCCGGGGCGGACCCGGAGCCGGTCGCCGGGTTGGACGGCTCCGATGGCCACGTCCTCCTCGGTGCCGTCGGACCGCAGTCGGTGGGCTTGGGTCGGGGCGAGGGACATGAGGACCCGAATGGCCGCGTCGGTGCGGGCATGCGCGCGCTGCTCGAGGATCTGGCCGAGCAGCACAATGCAGGTGATGAACGCGACGGCCTCGAAGTAGAGCGGCACGCCGTGCTCGCCCAGGTAGGCGGCGGGGAAGAATCGCGCGAGCAGCAGCGCGGCGAGGCTGAAGCCGTACGCCGCGCCGGTGCCCGTGACCGTGAGCGTGAACATGTTGGTGTCGCGCTCGCGGATGGACTTCCACCAGCGGCCGTTCAGCGGCGCGCCGGCCCAAAAGAAGATGGGGGTAGTGAGCGCGAACTGCAGCCAGCCGGAGAGGCCCGCGGGCAGCCGGTGAAAGGCGTGGGGCCAGATCATGC
>QQNC01000239.1 GCA_003402695.1 Verrucomicrobiota bacterium
GGAAAATGGTCGGGCTGGTGAGATTCGAACTCACGACCTCTTGCACCCCATGCAAGCGCGCTACCAGGCTACGCTACAGCCCGAACAAAGGAAGGGTCACAAAGCGGCATGCGGTTGACCGAGGCAAGTTGTTTTTCTGGTCACTCCGCCGCGGCGGAAATTTCCATCCGCTTTAAGCCGCGAATGGACCGCGCCCGCCGCAGCGACCCGCTGAGCGTTTGCGGGCGGAGCAAGCTTCCGTCTTCCGCTCTCAGCGGACCGCTCATCTCGTCCCGAGATACGGCTCAATCGGCTGGAAATTCGGTTGCGCGCAGGCCGCGTCACGCTGGGCCGGGCTGCTGAAAAGATAAACCGCGTAGCCGCCAAAGCCGCCGCCGCAGTATTTCCACGCGAGGGGTTTCACGTCCGCCGGCAGCACCGCGGCCACCGCTCCCGTGGCGGCCGGATCGCCCGGCAACGGCGCCATCCCCTCGGCCCGCTGCACGTTCGTGTAGGACTGGCGCACGGCTTCGGCCAGCACCGCGAGGTTGCTGCGCCACACGGCGTCGCGCGCCGTCGCCGCCGCGCGGGCGATGGCGTCGTAGTCGCGCGGCAGTTTCGCCAGGTCCGGCGTGTTGTGCGGCGTGCCGGTCCAGTACAGCGCGAGATGGCCGCGCAGGAAATCCCCGTTGTGCTTCAGTTCCAGCTCCGGCCGCGGCCCGCTGCGCCAGACACACAACCCGGTCTCGGAAATGATCGCCGGGTCCTGCCAGCCGACCCCGAGGTCGAGCTCCGAGCCAACCCCGTCCTTGCCGTTCAACAGCGCCCATGCGCCGCTGCCGCCCAGCCCCGCATTCTTTTCATAGGGCCAGTCGCGCAGCGAGACCGTCGGCGAAATCGCACAGTTGACCACGTACGCCCCCGCGCGCGCGAACCGCGGCACATCCAGCCAGCCACCCGCAAAATCCACCCGCAGCGGCGCCTCCTCGGGCGCCCGGATGAATTTCACGATCTGCGTCGTGGACACCGGCGAGAATTGCGGCGGCGTTTTCGGCAGCACCACATAGTGCCCGCCGACCTGCGCGCAGAGGTCGCGCTTCAATTGCGCGTACTTGTCGTCCTCCGTCACCGCGAGGATCGCCGGCCGCAGCCTCAGAAAGTGCTCCTTGAAATCCAGGCCTTCCTCCAGCCCGTCACCTATCACCACCTCGTCCACCATGTTCAGCCCCGCCAGGAGCGCCCGCTTGTGGTCGTCCGGCAGCGAACTCCGCCGGTGCTTGTGCACCCACAGCACCTCGGCCGACGCAAACGACACCGTCAAATGATCGCCCAGCGCCCGCGCCTCGCGGAAAAACTGCAGGTGGCCGGCGTGCACAATGTCGTAACAGCCGGAAACAAAAACACGCGTCATAGGGTTCCTCTAGCTCGGCGGGGCGAACCAAACGCGTCAACCTGTCTTTGCGCGGCCCTCCCCCGCCGGTTCGCCCGCCTAAGGTCAAAATCCTCCATTCGGGATGGCGGCGTTCCACTGCCGGGCGCTAGCCCCAAGCCGGACCGCGCGCACATCGGGTCCAACGCCCTCGACCGCTGCCGCCGCATCGCCACCACCGGTCGCACCGCCGCGAAGTACGACCGGGAACTGGACCGCACCCTCGCGCACCACAATCTCACGCGGCCCAAGGAGTGAGGGGAGGTGGGCGGGCGCGTTCCGTGCCCGCATTGACCGCGCTCCAACATGAATGCACCGGGCCCAAGCGAACAGGCTTCTCCGCTGCGGGCCGGGACGCACCCGCCCACCGGATGATTTTTCTCCGCTTCGCGGCTTGCGCTGGGCGCCGGGGCCGCCTGATAACTTTGCGTGATGGGGTTGCGCCGCGCACCCCGCACTCCTACCCCTCCCCTGCATGGCAGCCCCGCTTTCCCGGCAAAAACTTCTGCGCGAGTGGAAACTCTACCTCTTTGTGGTGCCCTCGCTCGTGATGGTGCTGGTGTTTGCGTACCTTCCGGCGGCCAGCGCGGTCTATCACAGCTTCTTCGAATGGGCCGGCGGCGACACCAAGCAGCTCATCGGCCTCGATAACTTCCGCCGCGCCTTCCACGACCAGGTCCTGCTCGACTCGTTTCTCACGGTCAGCGTCCTGATCGTCTTCAACCTCTTCAAGATGTTGCCCTCCATCCTGCTCGCGGTCCTCATCCACCGCCTGAAGAGCGACCGCTGGCAGTACGTCTACCGCGTCCTCCTCGTCGTCCCGATGATCGTCCCCGGCCTCGTCACGCTCTTCATCTGGAAGTTCTTCTTCGACCCGAACCTCGGCGTCCTCAACGGCATCCTCGACTACACCGGCCTGAAGGGCGGCCTCGTCTCCCTCGACCACTTCTTCCACTGGGGCATCTTCTACGCCAACGTGCCCATCGGCTGGCTCTCGCAGCCGGAGCTCATTCTGCCCTCCCTGTTCCTCTGGGGTTTCCCGTGGATCGGCGCGGTCGGCGTGCTCATCTTTCTGGCCGGCCTGCAGTCCATCGGTCAGGACGTCTACGAGGCCGCGGAGCTCGACGGCATCGGCCCGATCGGGAAATTCATCTACATCGAGCTGCCCCTGATCCTCACCCAGGTGCGCCTCATGCTCGTCCTCCTCATCGTCGCCACCCTCGGCGGCTACGGCCTGCAGCTCCAGCTGCTCAACGAGTACGGCGGCCCCGGCGGCCGCGGCATGGTGCCCGGCCTGTGGATGTACAACCGCGCGTTCTACGCCGGTGAGTTCGGTTACGCCTGCGCCATCGGCATGATCCTCTTCCTCTTCATCCTCGTGCTCACCTTCGTGAACAACCGGTACGTCCGCATCGAAAAATGACCCCCGTCACCAAGCGCCGGACCGACTTCAGCCGCGACTGGATGAAGCACCTCTTCATCCTGTTCTTCATCCTGATTGAGCTCTTCCCGCTCTACATGATGTTTCAGGTGAGCTTCAAGGACAACGCCACCTTCATCCGCCAGCCGTGGCTGCCGACCAACCCGCTCACCTGGCATTGGGAAAACTGGTCCTTCGCCTTCCATCTCATCCTGCCCTACATCGCCAACACCGTGTTCGTCGCCGTCACCGGCACGGTCTGCTCGCTTTTCCTCGCCATCCTCGGCGCGTATTTCTTCGCCCGGCACAAGCTTCCGGGGAGCCGCCTCCTCTGGGCCGCGTTTCTCGCCCTCATGCTCATGCCCGGCGTCGTCAACATCACGCCGCTGTTCATGCTCCTAAAGTCGCTCAAGCTCCTCAACACCCTCTGGGCACTCGTCCTTGTCGGTGTCGCCGGCGGCCAGGTCTTCAGCATCTTTGTCCTGCGCAATTTCATCGAGGACCTTCCCCGCGACCTGTTCGAGGCCGCCGAGATGGACGGCGCCTCCCACCTCCAGCAGGTCTTCAACATCGTCATCCCGATGTCCGGCCCGATCATCGGCACCCTCGCCATCCTCTCTTTCCTCTCGATGTGGAATGACTTCCTGCTCCCGCTCATCGTCCTGCGCGACAAGGAGCTCTTTACCCTCGGTGTCGGTCTCATCTACCTCGATGGCGAGTACGTGAAACAGTGGGGCCAGATCATGGCCGCCTATTTCGTCGCCTCCATCCCGCTCATCGTCGTGTTCCTCTTCACGATGCGCCTCTTCGTCCGCGGCCTCTCCGCCGGCGCGATCAAGGGCTAATGCCCGCGACGTCGCGCGGACATTAGTGGTGAGCCGGCCGCACCACTGAATTCGCGGCGGCCTTGGGTGGAACGCGTTGGCCCCAACGCGTTGGCCGGATTGGAGCCGCGGCGCCTCCGCCACGTTCCGGGCTTCATCCGTGGCGAGGGCGCCGCAGCTCCGACTCAGCCCTGAGGCGCGTGAGGGACAACGCGCTCCACCTTCCGTCATCTGCGCGGGATTCAGCCGCATGCGTATTGCACGGAGTGCCTGTCCGCCGTCGTTCATTCTGCACGAAA
>QQNC01000240.1 GCA_003402695.1 Verrucomicrobiota bacterium
CTGCCCTGGCCCGACACCTCCGACCCCGCGCATTACACCGCCGTCCAGCAGCGCATGCGCCAGATCCACACCCGCGGCAAGGTCGCCTTCGCCGGGCTCGAGTGCACCGCCTTCGAGGCCGCGTGGTATGTCCGTGGCATGGACAACCTCTTCCAGGACCTCGCCGAGGGCAACGGCATCGCCGACTGGCTGCTCGACTATTTCACCGAGCGCTCCGTCAACGTCGGCCGCGCGTTCGCCCGCTCCGGCGTGGACGTGATCGGCCTCGGCGACGACGTCGGCATGCAGACCGGCATGCTGCTCTCCGTCGAGATGTGGCGCGAGCACCTCAAGCCCCGCCTCGCCAAGGTCATCACCGCCATCCGCGAGGCGTCCGGCGACCGCAAGGTGTGGGTGCATTACCACTCCGACGGCAACATCCTGCCCATCGTCCCCGAGCTCATCGAGCTCGGCGTGGACATCCTCAACCCGGTCCAGCCCGAGTGCATGGATGCCGCCGACCTCACCCGCCGTTTCGGCCACAAGCTGGGCCTCAGCGGGATGGTTGGCACCCAGACGACGATGCCGTTTGGCACGCCCGACGATGTCCGCCGCCGGGTGCGCGAGATCGCCGCACTCCACCTGCACCGGGTCCATCCCGCCCGCGTGATGATCGCGCCCACCCATGTACTTGAGCCCGATGTCCCGTTTGCCAACATCCTCGCCCTCGTCGAGGAAACCAAATCCATCCGCCTGTCCTGACCGCCTTTCCCCCGCCATTGACCAACCTCGCCTCGCCTCCAACCCTCTGCCCAGCCATAAAATTCCCATCATGAAAAACTCCAACCTCCTCATCGCCCTTGCGCTGATTGTTGCCGCCGCCGCCTACCGCGTGGGCGCGGTGTTTGTCCCGGACCTGTCCAACCTCTCGCCCATCATGGCCCTCGCCTTCTGCGGCGCCGCCTTCTTTGGGCGCCGCAGCCTCTGGCTCGTGCCCTTCGTGGCCCTCGTCGCCAGCGACGTGTGGATCGACCGCTACTATGCCAGCCACTACGGCTACACGTGGGAGCTGAGCGGTTCGCTGCTGCGCATCGCCTGCTTCGCCGCCGCGATCGGGGTCGGCGCCCTCGTCGCCCGCCGCCGCACCGCGCTCAATGTGTTTAGCGGCGTGCTCGGCTGCTCCATCCTGTTCTACCTCGTCAGCAACTCCGCCTCCTGGCTCGGCGACGCGTATTACGCCAAGACCCTCGGTGGCTGGTGGCAGGCGATGACGGTCGGACACATCGAGTTCCCGCCGACCCTGTGGTTCTTCCGCAACACGCTGATCGGCGACCTGCTCTTCACCGGCGCGTTTTCCCTCGTGATGAGCCGCGCCACCGTGGCGCAGACCCGCACCGCCTGAGCCTGCTTTGGGTTGTGTTCAGGGCCGGTCTTCGGACCGGCCCTTTTTTGTGTCCGCGGAGTCCACGGCCTTGATCGTGTCGCGGGTGGCGCGCAGACGTACAAGGTGGCGCGCCAGTGCGCCACCCACATCATCCCGTCGGCAGGGTGGAAAACCCCACTCCGACGACGCCGTCAGAACAGACCCACGACTTTGCCGGTCGCATCGAGGTCGATCACCTCGGCGGCGGGGACCTTGGGCAGGCCTGGCATCGTCATGATCTCGCCCGTGAGGCAGACGATGAAGCCGGCGCCGGCGGAGAGCCGCACCTCGCGGATCTCGACCTCAAAACCCGTCGGCCGGCCCCGCAGGGTCGGATCGGTGGAAAACGAATATTGCGTCTTGGCCATGCAGATCGGGAATTTCCCGTAGCCGCCGGCCTGCAGTTCCTCGAACTTCGCCTTCACCCGCGCGCTGGCGGTGATTTCCTTCGCACCGTAAATCTTCTGCGCGATGGTGCGGGCCTTGTCCCACAGCGGCATGTCGTCCGGGTACAGCAGCAAAAATTTCCGGGTGTTCTTTTCCGCCGCCTCAACCACCGCGTGCGCGAGGGCCTCGGCGCCGGCGCTGCCATCGGCCCAGTGCGTGGCTGGGACGGCCTTCACGCCGAGCTTGGCGCAGCGTTCCTGGATCACGGCGAATTCCTCATCAGTGTCCGAGGTGAAGCGGTTGATCGCCACGACCGCGGGCAGACCGTAGCCGGCGATGTTCTCCAGATGTTTCTCGAGGTTGGCGAAACCGCGCCCCACGGCCTCCACGTTCGGCTTCTTGAGGTCGGCTTTGTCCACGCCGCCGTGCATCTTCAGCGCGCGGACGGTCGCCACGATGACGACGGCATCGGGCTGCAGGCCGGCGAAACGGCACTTGATATCGATGAATTTCTGGGCGCCCAGGTCGGCGCCGAAACCCGCCTCGGTCACCGTGTATTCGCCGAGGCTGAGAGCCAGCTTGGTGGCCAGCACGCTGTTGCAGCCGTGCGCGATGTTTGCAAACGGGCCGCCGTGCACGAACGCGGGGTTGTTTTCCAGCGTCTGCACGAGGTTGGGCGCGAGGGCGTCGCGCAGCAGCACCGCCATGGCGCCGTGCGCCTTCAACTGGGCCGCCGTCACGGGCTTTTTCTCGCGCGTGTAGCCGACCACGATCTTGCCGAGACGCTCGCGTAGCTCCGCCAGGTCCTGCGACAGGCAGAAGATCGCCATAACCTCGGACGCGACGGTGATGTCAAAACCCGACTGACGGACCGTGCCATTGGCGACGCCGCCCAGGCCGACGATGATCTCCCGCAGCGCGCGGTCGTTCATATCCATCACGCGTTTCCACACGATGCGGTTCGGGTCGAGGCCGAGCGCGTTACCGTGCGTGAGGTGGTTGTCCACCAGCGCGGAGAGGAGGTTGTGCGCGGACGTGATCGCGTGGAAATCACCCGTAAAGTGCAGGTTGATATCCTCCATCGGCATGACCTGCGCGTAACCGCCGCCGGCGGCGCCGCCCTTCACGCCAAAGCTGGGCCCGAGCGAGGGCTCGCGCAGGCAGATGATGGCGCGCTTGCCGATGCGGTTAAGCGCATCGCCGAGTCCCACCGTCGTCGTGGTCTTGCCCTCGCCCGCGGGTGTGGGCGAAATGGCGGTGACCAGCACGAGCCGGCCGCGGGGTTTCGCCCGCTGCTGCTGGTAATAGTCCAGCCCGACCTTGGCCTTGTATTTCCCGTAGTGTTCGAGTGCCTCGACGGGAATCTTGAGCCGGGCCGCGATCTGGTCGATCGGCAGCATTTTTGCCTGTTGGGCAATTTCGATATCGGAGGGAACGATTTTTGCGGCCATGGGAGGTGGGGTGAAAGGGTTGTTGGGAGTCACTGGCCTGTTTCCGGCCAAGGCCGGCGATTGGCATCCTGTGCGCCGCGAAGAATCCAGTGCGATTTCGCGACGGACTTCGATTCTATCCAAGTGGATTCTTCGCTGCGGTTAGAATGACAAATCCGGGGTGAAAATAGGCGGGGGTTAACTGGAGTAGTATTCCTGCACGCGCATGATGACGTCAAAGCCCTCAAGCTTCAAGCAGTCGGTCAGGCAGAGCATGGCGGGGTGATCGACCGGTAGCACCTCGTACTTGCGCTTCACCGAGCCAATGACGTGGTCCATGCCAAGCGGGCCGGCGAGGGTCAGGAACGCGCTCTCGAGCGGCCCCTTCGTCGGCGAACCGTCCGCGCGCTTCGGCGGGAGCATCACGCTGAAATTGCTCAGGCCGACCGACATGTGGACCCCCTTGAGCGCGGGATCGGCATGGATCAGGTTGATCGCACCCATCAGGCAGTGAAGCCGGCCCTCGGAGTCGGCGCCGATCGGCGAGATCGCGGGATCAATGATGCAGTGGTTCACCGGGATGCCGTGCTGGCCGGCCTCCGCGACGAGTTCGCGGGCGGTCTGGTACACCTCAGCCGCGGTGTGGTTGGGCTGGGCGATACCCTTCTCCATGCGCTCGGACGCGAGCAGGATGGGCATGAACGACATGACCTTCGTGAGCTTGAACATCTC
>QQNC01000241.1 GCA_003402695.1 Verrucomicrobiota bacterium
CACCAGGTCGCCCAAAAATCCAGGACGACCACCTTGCCCTTGAACTGCTCGGAGCTGACCACCTTGCCATCCACATCCTTCAGTTTCCACGCCGGCGCCAGTGCGGCGGGAACAGGCTCGGCCCGGAGCAGGGCGGGCGCGACGAAGATGAGGCTCAGGGCCAGGAGGTGGCGGAATCTTTTCATTAGGGCGGGAGCGAACATGGGAGACAGCATGCCCCCGTTTTATTCCCCCGCAACCCGCCGCGGCGGATTATGAGCTGCCAGGGATGTCCACGCCCAGCGTCTCGATGAATTTCTTCATCGCCGGCGTGAGCACGCGGCCCTTGCGGTGGAGGATGGCGAGTGGCCGGGTGAAATCCTTGCCCTTGAAATGCACGGCGATGAGCGTGCCCTGCTTCACCTCCTGCTGCACCGTGGCCTGCGGCACGATGGCGATGCCGTGGTCGATCTCGACCGCGCGTTTCACCGTCTCGATGTTGTCGAATTCCATCACCGGCTCGATCTCGAGCTTGTGGTCGCGGAAAATCTGGTCGACCGCCTTGCGCGTGGGAATATCCGGGTCGAACCCGATAAACTTCTGCCCCGCCAGCTGCTTGATGTCGATGTCCCCGCCCTTGGCCAGCGGGTGCCCGGGATGGGTGATCAACACGAGGTGGTCGTCACGGAACGGGATCGCCTCGATCTGCCGTTGCTTCACCGGGAAGGCCACCAGGCCGAAGTCCACCGCGTTGTGCAGGATATCCTCGTAGACCAGGTTCGAGCGGCGGTATTCCACGCGCACGTTGACCGAGGGGTAGTCGTGCAGGAATTTTTTAATGTAGGCCGGCAGCTCGTGCAGCCCGATGGAATAAATCGTCGAGATGCGGATCGTGCCACTGATGACCTTCTTCATCTCCTGCAGCTCCGAGAGCAGCTTGTCGTAGGCGTGCAGGATCTCCTTCGCCGAGTCGTACACCCGCTGGCCCTCGCGCGTGAGCTGGAACTGCTTCTGGCTGCGATCGATCAGCAGCGTCTTGAAGTGCCGCTCCATCGCACGCGCCTGCTGGCTGACCGCCGATTGCGTGATGCCATTGAGCTTGGCCGACTTGGAAAAGCTCTTCGTCTCGACGAGATCGGAAAAAATTTTGAAGTTCTCGATTTGCATGGATGAACCTAGGGTTGCCGGAACCATAATCACCGCTTATTCAACATCAACTTATAAGCAGTTTCACTTTAACCCCCATGATTATCCCCTATGATGAGTTCTGCCGCCGGGCCGACGCCGTTCGGGCCGGGATTGCCGCGGCCTGCGTCCGCGCCGGGCGGAAACCCGATGAGGTCGGGCTGCTCGCGGTGACGAAAAACCATCCGCCCGCCGCCGCCGAGTACGCCGCGCGCTACGGGCTCCCGGCGGTCGGGGAAAACCGCGTGCAGGAGGGAGTGGACAAGCGCGCCGCCACCACGGCGGAAGTGCGCTGGGAGCTGATCGGCCACCTGCAGTCGAACAAGGCGAAGCTCGCTGCGACGCACTTTGACCGCATCCAGACCGTGGACAGCGAGAAGCTGCTCCGCCTCCTCGACCGCGCGGCGGCCGAGGCCGGCAAGATCCTGCCCGTGCTGCTCCAGATCAACGCTGGCCACGACCCCGCCAAGTTCGGCGCCGACCTGACCGACGCTCCGCGCCTGCTCGACGCCGCCCTCACCCAGAGCCACCTGAAGATCGAGGGGTTCATGACCATCGCGCCGTTGAGTGACGACACCTCCGTCGCCACGCGCACGTTCACGACCCTGCGCGAACTGCGCGATCAACTCGCCGGCGAGACCGGCGCGCTGCTGCCGGAACTCTCGATGGGCATGAGCGGCGATTACGTCGAGGCCATCGCCGCCGGCAGCACCCAGGTCCGCATCGGCACCGCGCTCTACGGTGAGCGCGAGCCCGTGGCCTGAGCCCGTCACGCGATCCTTCCCGCGGATTACGCGGATGATCGCGGATTCAGATTTAGGATTCCGCGGATTCGGAGAATCGCATGCGCGTCGATTCGTGGAATCCGCGGGGAAATTTGACTGGCCCGAATGTTGCGTTTCCGGTTGCCACCATGGCTAAATATTTTTCGTCTGGGGGCGTGGAAATGGTGAAACTCGACGAAGCCCGCCAACAGGCGCTTCGCGATTTGCTCGACGATTCCAGCCCGGCCGTGCGCAAGGCCCTGCTCGCCCACTTCGCCGCCCTCGGCCCGGACGCCCTGCACTTCCTGCAGGCCACTGCGCGCAGCCACCACCGCGTCCTCGCCCGCCACGCCGCGTGGTTTCTCGGGGAGCTGAAATTTTCTGATCCCGTCGCGGAATTCCGCGGCTTCATCCGCTCGCTGCACTACGAGCTGGAGACGGGCGCGCTCCTTCTCAGCCGCACCGTGATGCCCGCGCTCGATGTGGGGGCGTGCTGCACCGCGCTCGACGCGATCGCCGCCCGCTGCCGCGAGCTCATCAGCGAGCCCGCCAGCACCCGCCAGCAGTGCCGCATCATCAACCGCGTGCTGTTCCACGAGTGGGGCTTTCACGGCAACGTCGAGCATTACACCGACCCGCGCAACAGCCTGCTCGACCAGGTCCTCATCCGCCGCACCGGCATCCCGCTCTCGCTCAGCATTGTCTATCTCCTCGTCGCCGAGCGGCTCGGCCTCGCCCTGGAACCGGTCGGCCTGCCCGGCCACTTCATCGTCGGCTGCTTCGAGGACGCCCCGCCCTTCTTCGTGGATCCCTTTGACCAGGGCGTCTTCCTCGACCCCGACGAGATCTACTCACTGCTGCGCGCCAACCAGATCACCCCGCAGGTCACCGATCTCGCCCCCACACCCGTGCGGGAGGTGCTCTGCCGCAACTGCCGGAACCTGGTGAACCACTATACCACCACCGGCGACACCGAGCGTGCGCGCCTGTTCGCGAGTTTTGTCACGGAGTTCGAGACCACCTACGAACGCCATGCGCAGCCCTAGGAGTGGGCGTGGTCACCACGAAACCCACAGGGGACACGGAACGATTGAGGGGCAATTTTCCCGGCGCTTTGTCCAGGGTCGAAAACTATTCCGTGTCCTCCGGGTATTCCGTGGGCTACCTGAGGGGAGTTCGGTTTTCGTGTGCTTCGTGTATTTCGTGGTGATATTCGGGAAGATTGTTCTGCTGGGCTGAACGCATGAGCGCTTCCGATCCCGTCCTCACCCTGCGCGACCTCGAGTCGTGGTCGCGACCCGGCACCTCGCTGGCCGTGCTGGGGCAGCCGATCGGGCACTCCATCAGCCCGGCGATGCACAACGCCGCCCTGGCTGACATCGCCCGCTCCAACCCGTTATTTGCCGACTGGCGGTATTTCCGCTTTGAGCTCCCCCCGGCCGACCTGCCCCGCGCCCTTGAGCTGTTTCACGCGAAGAAATTCCGCGGGCTCAACCTCACGGTCCCGCACAAGGTCCTCGCCTTCGACCACGTGGCTTCCGTCGCCGAGGCCGCGCGCCCCGTCGGCGCCGTCAACACCCTGCTCTGGGAGGCCCGCGGCTGGCGCGGCCATAACACCGATGGCTGCGGTTTGGTCGGCGCCCTGCGCCAGGATCTCGGCTGCGACCTCGCGGGCCAGCATGTGATCCTGCTCGGGGCCGGCGGCGCGGCCCGCAGCGCCGGAGTCGAATGTCTGCGGCGAAATTGCGCGTCGCTGAGCATCGCCAACCGCACCCGTGAAAACCTTGACGCCCTGCTCGCCGTCCTGGCTCCGCTGGCGGGCGGGATTCCCCTGCGCGGTTTCGCCCCCGCCACCCCGCCGGCCGACCTGCCGGCGGGCGCCATCGTGATCAACGCCACCAGCGCCGGCCTGCGCGCGGCGGATCCGGCGCCGATTGAATTGCAGCGGCTGCCCCGTCCCGTCAGCGTGTTCGACATGATTTACAACCCGCCGCAAACCCCGCTGTTGCGC
>QQNC01000242.1 GCA_003402695.1 Verrucomicrobiota bacterium
AAGCCCGACCGGCCGAGGATTTCACCCACCATCTGGCGGTTGGTCTCAAAGGGCGTGATGAAGGAGGCCACGGTGCACAGGCCGGAGTCTGCCGCCAGGCGGGCGATCCCGGCGGCGCGCCGCAGGTTTTCCGCGCGGTCCTCGACCGAGAAGCCGAGTCCCGCGCAAACCCCGTTGCGCAGGGCGTCGCCATCGAGGGCCAGCACGGGAATCCCCCGGGTGCGCAGAGTGGTGATCAGGGCATCCGCCAGGGTGGACTTGCCGGCGCCGGAAAGTCCGCAGAGCCAAATGGTATGACCGGGGGTCATGGATTGAAAGGGGGCAGGGGGCAAGGGGCAGGGGGCAGGGAAAAAGGGAAAAGGGGGCAGGGAAAAAGGGGAGAAGGGGACGGGGGGCAGGGAGAAGGGAGCAGGGAGAAAGGAAAAGGGAGAAGGGGGCAGGGGGAAGGGGAAGGGAGGGACAGAAAGGCAGAAAAAAGAAGGAGGAGGAAGTGAAAGTGAGAGCTTATCCTGCTCCCTGCTCCGTGCCCCCTGCTCCAGAGCTCGCAGAGCTAGAGCACATCGGCAAACGCCGGCTTCATCTTTCGGAAGGCCAGATGGCCCAAATAGCAGGCGAGCACGCCGGTCGCGTAAAGATAGGCGAGGTGGTGGAAATTAAGGGGGCGCTGCCAGAGCGCGGCGTCGCGGGCCAGTTCAATGGCCAGGAGCAACGGATTGAAACGCAGAAACACCCAGATGGCCGGCGGGATTTTTGACGCGGAAAAAAACACCGCACTGGCATACATGAGCGCCATCGTGAGAAATTGCATGAACTGCCCGAGATCGCGGAAGAATACGCCCAGGGCCGAAAACAGCCACGCCGTTCCCATGGCGACCAGTACGAGCGGCGCGATGATGACCGGCAGCCAGAGGATGCCCCAGCCGATCCCCTGGCCGAAGAGGACGACGCTAATGAGCGTCAGTCCCAGGCTGATGAGTAGATGGAAGATCGCCCCACCCACATTGGCGGCCGGCAGGATTTCCAAGGGGAAGACGACTTTTTTAACAAAATTTGGATTACCGACAATGGCGAGGGGGGAGACACCCAACACCTCGGCAAAAAACTGGAACAGCGTGAGGCCAAAAAATATGCCCAGTGCATAGTCCACCTTGGTCTCGTTCGGCAGGATGCCAAATTTCCCGCCGAAGATATAACCGAAAACCAGCGTATAGAGCCCCAGCATCAGCAGCGGATTCAGGAAGGACCAGATCAGGCCCAGATGGCTGCCCTTGTGGCGCATTTCCACATTGCGCAGGGTGAATTGCCAGAGCAACTCGCGCTGCCGCCACAGGTCGGTGACGAAGGCGAAAGGGGCGAAGCTGGCTTTGGCGGCATCCTGACTCATCTGGTGAAAACGTAATGCCGGGCAGGCTTAGTAAAGGCAATTCAGCGATGGGCGGGTCCGAGCGGGTTCGCTTGTCGTCGTCGTCGGCTGTCTACTGGCAGCGCTAATTCCACCCGCGGGTTGGCGCGCGCAACTCTCGGCGCCCCCCAACCCAAATGAGCCCCGTTCGAAATGGCGTCTCGCATTTTGTGGTGGAACCGATGCAATCAATGAGCGTTAATCGATCCGGCCTCTCACCGCCGAAAAGCGGTAGGAATAAGGTGTTAGCTTTTACGGTTAAGGATTTTTTCCCTCATTTCCTTCCTCGCCCGCCCACTTCTTTCGACTGTCTTCCTCCTCTCCCTCACGCTTTAGAGTATCCTAGAACCCACGCCTTCCTCGCCATGCGCCTTCCCCTCAACTTCCTCGCCTTAGGATCCGCCCTGGTTTTCACCGCCCTGCCGGGTCTCCGTGCTCAAGGCTACGACAATAACTCCCTGCCCGTGCCGGAGAATTATCTCCCGGCCTTGAAGGGCATCCTAAGTTCGGCCGTGAGCCAGTCCCCGCGCATGATCGCGCGCAATGCGGAAAACGCCGCCTCCGAGGGCAACCGCATCATGATGCGCGCCGGCCAGCTGCCCTCGGTATCGGGCTATTTTAATTATTATCCTTGGGACCGGCAGGTCCGGGCGGATCTGGCCAACCCGACCACCTCCAACAAGCTCGCTTACAACCTATCCCTTTATCAGCCAATTTATCACTGGGGGGCGCTGCAAAACAACACCCTCATTGGCGAGTTGCAGCTGCGCATGACCCAAGGCCAGACCGCCGAGGGTTACCGCATCCTGGTGCAGGAAATCCGCTCCTATTACCTCCAGCTCATCATCAAGAAGGCCGCCCTCGGCAAGGCCCGCCTCAGCCTGCAGATGGCCGAGGACAATTACGCCGTGTCCCAGACCAAGCTGGAGAAGAAGGTGATCTCGGATGCCGATATGTTTGTGCCGACCGTCAACCGGGACAAGGCCCGGCTCGCCACGGATCAGGCGGAGGAAGATTACGGCAACACCAAGTCGGTTTTCGCCAAGCTCTGTGGCGCGCCGGTCTTGAGTGATGCCCAGGTCCCCGATGATATTCCCGAGCTGAACGGTCCCGCCCCGGACTTCGCGCCGTTGGTGACCTCCTTTACCAGCCAGAAGGAATTGAATTCCTACACCCTGCGCAACCTGGGTGACCAGATCGAGGTCGAGAAGCTGACCTTTGAAAATCTCAACACCCGTCTGCGGCCCCAGTTCAACTTTGTCCTCGGCACGAGCCAAGACCAGCAGAGCTACACCACCAACCTAGCGAACAAATACCAGGTGAGGGACTATTTCACAGGGGTGCAGGTGCAGTGGACGATTTTTGACGGCTTCGCCACCAAGGGGGCCAAGAGCAGTTCCCTGGCCCGTCGCCGCCAGCTGGAGCAGAGCTACCAGGATACGACCGCCGACCTCACCGAACAGGCCCGTCACCAGCTGAAACTGGTCGAGTTTGCCCGTCGGGGCATGGACATCGCCGACCGCCTCCTGACTTCCAGCATCGGGGCGGTGCGGGACAGGAAGGCCGATGCCACGCGCGGCTTGGCCTCGGAAAATGACGTCAATACCTACCAGCTGAATTATTTGGATTCACGGATCAGTGCCTTCGCCGCGCGGTCCGACTACCTGATGAAAACCGGTGATTTCCTGTCCACCCTGCTGATGGATCCCGCCCTCAGCAACCTGCCGCGCCCGTGAGAAAAAAAATCCTCCTCGGCGCCGCGGCCGTCTTCGTCCTCGGCTTTATCCTTTTCACCCTTCTCAAGCCGGTCGCGCGCGTGGCGACCGTGACCAGCGGCACCGCCACCAAGGCCGTGGCTGGCAGCGTGACGGTGCAGGCGGAGTTCATCATGGAGCTCAAGAGCGAGGTGCCTGGCCGCATCGTGAAGAGCGACCTCGACCTCGGCGCCAAGGTCGCGGCCGGCACGGTGCTGGCGCAAATCGACACGGGTGACCTGCTCCTCGACATTGAAAAAACCCAGAGTGACTACGAGGCGGCCAAGGCCCGCATCGCCGTCGGCTCGGCCATCAAGCTCGACCTGGAAACCGCCGCGGAGGCGCTCGAAAACTTCGAACGTCTCACCAAGACGGGCCAATATCCGCAGGCGGAACTCGAGAAGCAGCGCCGCCTGGTCAAGCAGATCGAGCAGCGGCTCGCGCTCGAGAATGTCGCCAACAAGCAGCTGATCGACGGCTACGAGAACACCCTCAAGGTCCAGCACCGCCAGCTCGACAAGATGACCATCACCGCCCCGTTCGAGGGCATCGTCTCCGCCGTCAACGCCCGGCCGGGCGACCTGATCGGCTCGAACGCCACCATCGCCACCCTCATCGCCACCAGCCGGACCGTGGAGGCCAAGATCAGCCAGGAGGACTTCGCCGACCTCAAGCTCGGGCAGAAGGCCACGGTGCGTTTTCTGGGACACGATTCCGACATCTTCGACGCCACGGTCGGGCAGATC
>QQNC01000243.1 GCA_003402695.1 Verrucomicrobiota bacterium
GCTCACGGTCACGACACGCTGGAGCTGTCCGTGATCGATGATCGCGACGCGGTCGGCGAGTCGTTCGAGTTCGTCGAGATTATGCGACGCGATGATGATCGTGCGCCCGGGTTTCTTGAGCGACTGGACGATGTCGCGGAAGCGCTGCGTCCAGACGGGATCGAGTCCGTGCGTCGGCTCGTCGAAAATTACAACGCGCGAGTCGCTCAGCAGCGCCTGGGCAAGGCCGACGCGCTGGAAATTCCCCTTGGAAAGGGCCTTCAACCGCTTGGTGCGATGTTCACCGATCGCGAGGGCCTCGATCACCCGCTCGACCTCGACGTTCACGCGGTCGCCCGAAATGCCCGACAACACGGCCATCCGCCGCAACGCCGAGACGACGGTCCAGCTCGTCGGGAGCGCCATCAATTCGGGGAGATAGGCAATGCCCTCGCGCTCGACGAAGGCACGCGGCGCCACACCATCGATCGTCAGTTCACCTGACGTCGGCCGCATGAAGCCGAGCAGCAGCGCGATGATCGTGCTCTTGCCGGCGCCATTCGGGCCGGCGATGCCGAGCACCTCGCCGTCGGCGATCTCGATCGACACGTCGCGTACGGCCTGCACTTCGCGGCCGAGCAAGGAGCGATACGTCTTGGAAACAGCGCGCAGGGCGATCATCGCCGGGCGGGCGGAAAGGAAGTCAGCACAAGTTCTCGAACGGGAAAGTCGACTATCGCAGAATGCGGAGCATTCCCGCGTCGGAGCTGCCGCGCACGAAACTTTCCGCGTCGGCGGTGGAAATGAGGATACCGGTGAGCGCGAGGCCGCGTCGTGCCTCACTCTGCATGAACTCGAGGACCGACCGCGTAGACTGCGCGCTCGCGATGCGCATCTGCTCGACGATCTCGTCCCACGACCCTTCATACCGCAGGCCGTCGCGTCCGATCACGTCGTGGGCTACGTCCGACTGTTTCTCCTGGGCGAGATCCGCGAGCAACGCACCAAACAGTTCGAGCTGGCCCTTCGCTTCGCCCGTGGCTTCGGAGTTGGCGTTCTGCTCGATCTCGGCGAGCATCTCATCGATCGCGTCGGGATCCTCGTCAAGCTCGTTGAGCCGCTCGTCCCATGGCTTGAGACTGGGATCGTCGTCGCGCAGCCGGTATGTACTCTTCTTCAGCTCGATCAAGCGCCAGATGCCGAGTTCGTCCCAGTGATCTTCCGGCGCCGTCTTGTCGAGATGATAGAGCGCCGCCTCATACTCTCCGCGATCGTACAGGATGTTGCCGAGGTAGATGCGCGCCTCGGTGTAATCCGCGTCGAGGGTCAGCGCGCGCCGGAGCGTCGCGATCGCCGCGTCGTCCTCGCCGAGGCGGTGCTCGGTGTAGCCGATCATCGCGACCGCTTCGGCGTTGTCGGGGACCTCTTGGATGGCGATATCGAAGAACTCTTTCGCCTCTTCCATCAGACCGTCGCGAAAGAGCGCGCGTCCGACCTGGAGCATCAGCTCGATGTCGTCGTGGTAGCCGAGCTCGAGAATACGGCGGAATGACTTGACCGCGCCCGACGTCTGCCCGAACCTGAGGAGCGTTTCGCCGAGCCCGGCGAGGGCATCTTCGTGATCGGGATCAAGGACGAGCGCTTCTTCGAAGCTGCGCCGCGCCCAAGCGAATTCCTCGCGCGCCACGCGCGCGTAACCGACGCCGACGTGCAACTCGACCGCGTTCGGGTAGAGCCCGAGTCCTTCGCGCAGCGTGACGAGGGCGTCGTCGTAATTCCCCTCGTTGTAGAGCTGGTGCGCCCGCTCGTCGTACTCTTCGGAACTCAGGAACGGGGATGTCATCGTTCGACTGACCTCCAAGCTCGGGGGAGTGGTTTCGGGAAGTTAAAGCTTGGGGTGCCGACTAATCAATAGATCATTGATCGGAAAAGCTGGACATCGCCTGAGCCACGAATCGCTGGCCAGTGGCAGATCAGTGGCTCGACAGGGCGACGGCGATGTCAGCCGCGAGCGCGGCGTTCGCCTCGAGGAGCGCGAGGTTCGTTTCAAGCGACTTCCCGCCGGTTGCCCGCTCGACGGCCGCCAGTAGAAAGGGCGTTACCGCGGCGCCGCTGACGCCGGCGCCCTTGGCATCGGCGAGTGCCTTCGCGACCGCCGCTTCCACGATTTCTGGCGCGAGTGCGCTGGCGGATGGCGGCGGCTGGACGACGAGAATGGCGCCCGGACGGTTCAGCGCGCGGTGCGCGGAATACATCGCTGCGATTTCGGCGGCCGTCTCGGCGGAATGCGTCACCGACAGCCCCGTCCGCGACGTGAAGAAGCCCGGAAACTCAGTGGTTCGGAAGCCGATGACGGTCACGCCGAGCGTTTCGAGACGCTCGAGCGTCGCCGGCAAGTCGAGAATCGACTTGGCGCCGGCGCAGACGGTGATGACCGGCGACCGCGCGAGTTCGATCAAATCGGCCGACTCATCGAACGGCGCGTCGCGGTGCACACCGCCGATGCCGCCGGTGGCGAAGACGGGAAGTCCGGCGAGCGTACACAGCGCGAGCGAGGCCGCAACGGTGGTGGCGCCGTCCTTCCCTCCGGCGACGCAGGGCGCGAGATCGCGCGCCGATATTTTCACGACACCATCGCGGGCGAGAAAGCGCTCCAGATCCTCGGCCTCGAGGCCGATCGAGGGAACGCCGCGCACAACAGCGATGATCGCCGGCACCGCGCCGCGCCGTGAAACAATCGATCGTGTGCGGGCGTCGGCGTCGCGATTCGCCGGGATCGGCAGCCCCTGGGCCAGCACGGAGCTCTCGAGCGCGACCACCGGGACGCCGTCGCGGAGCGCCTGCGCCACGGTGTCGTGGAGCTTGAGAAGGGCGGTCGTTCCCGGGGGCAGTTTCACACGCGCACGTTAGCCTGCCGACGGTTCCCCGACAACGGACAAGCGGCGACACCAAGAATTCTGTCCGTCTGGCGGGCACCGCGGAGCGCCTGGCCCAGCCACCGCGGGGCGCCCGAGCCTGCGATCAGGGGTTCTCGAACTCTTCGGCCTTTTTTGTCGCGACCAGTTCGCGCTCGCGCGCGTCGGGGTCGAAGACCGCGAGCACCTTCACGGTCTCACCGGCATAAATGTCGAACGTCTTGCCGACACCGCGCTTCACGACAATCTCGTGACCGTCCTCGAAACGCAGGATAACATTCGGATACTCGGTGTTCACATACTGCTTGCGCAGTTTCTCAGGAGCGTGCGGCATGGGGGGGGGGGCTGTGGGGGGGGGACCCCGCGGCGTCGCGGCCAGCGGTCAACACCTAATGGACGATCCTTGGCAAAGTCACGTGACAGTCGGTCGGTTCCCTTCATAGGCTCGCCACGCCTCGGTGCGCAGGATATCGTCGATCTCACCGGCGACGCGTTCGACCTCCGCGTCGGTCGTGTAGAAATGCGGGGCGACACGAATGCCGGCGCCGGGCCGATAGTCGATGATGACATCGCGGGCGATCAACGCCTGCGCGACCGCCTTTCCGTTCGGCACGTCGAACGCGACGGTCCCGCCGCGGCGTGACGCGTCGCGCGGGGCGCTCACGGTGTAGCCGCGCTCATCGGCGAGCGCGATCAGACGCGAGGTCTGTCGAATCGACTTCTCCCGAATGGCCGCGATCCCGGCGCGCGCGATAATTCGTGGCCCTTCCGCGTTGGCAAAGAAGGCGGGAATGACCGGCGTCCCGCCGAGCCACCGCGCGGCGCCGTCGGCGTAGTCCATGCCGTCTTCGAAGGCGAAGGGCCGGGCATGGGCCTGCCATCCGGTGAGCGCCGGCTCAAGCTGCGCACTCGCCGAGGGCGCGACATAAATAAAGCAGCCGCCGGGTCCGCCACAGAGCCACTTGAGTACACCGCCGGTGAGGAAATCGGCGCC
>QQNC01000244.1 GCA_003402695.1 Verrucomicrobiota bacterium
ACATTCGCATCCACTTCGTCGAACACCAGCAGCGGCACTTCGTCGAGATCGGCCAGCACGGTCTTGAGCGCCAGCATCACGCGCGCGAGCTCGCCGCTCGACGCCACGCGGTTCAGCGGCAGCGGCGCCTCGCCGACGTTCGGGGAGAAGAGAAACTCCGCCCCGCAATCGCCCGTCGGGCCCAGTTCGGGCAGGGGCACCACGCGCACCTGAAAATCCGCCTTCTTGAATCCCAGCTGTGCAATGCCCTTGGCCGCGACCTTGGCGAGGTCCCGCGCCGCCTTCTCCCGCAGGGCGTGCAGCGTCGTGGCGCTTTTCTTCGCCGCCCGGTGGGCGTCGGCAATCTGCTTTTCGAGTTTGGCGAGCGTACCCTCCAGGTCGCCCTGGACCTCGAGCCGGCGGCGCATCTCGTCGCGCGCCTCGAGCACCGCACTCAGCTGGCCGCCATGCTTGCGCCGCAATTCCAGCCACGTGTTCATCTGCGCGGTCAGCTGCTCGGCCTGCTCGGGATCAAATTGCAGCTGCTGGCTCAGCGCCGAGAACTCCCCGCCGAGGTCGGTCAATTCCACCGCGACCGACGCCAGCCGGTCCGCCAGTGGCTTGCTCGCCGCGTCGATGCCCTCGAGCTGGCGCGCCTCGCGAAGCAATGCCGCCACGCGGCTCTGCAGGCCCTCCTCCCCCGTCAGCCCCGCCGCGAGCGCCGCGGACAGCTCGATCAGCTCCTGCGCGCGGCTCATCCGGGCAAAATCCCGCTCCAGCGTTTCGATCGCTTCCATCGTCAGCTCCAAGGCATCAATGCGCGCGAGCTGGTTCTCAAGAAAGGCGATCTGGTCGGGCGCAAGTTTCGTCTCGTGGGCGATCCGTTCCCGCTCCGCCACGAGCTCCCGCCAGGCGTGATAGCCCGCCTGATAGGCGGCGAGGGGCTCCCCCCCGCGGCCAAAGAGGTCGAGCAGTTCGAGCTGGCAGCTTTCCTTGAGCAGACGCCGGGGCTCGCTGGGCCCGTGAAAATCCACCCAGTGCTCGCCGAGCTGCTGCAGCGCCGAGAGCGTCGCGAGGCTGCCGTTCACCGTGATCTTCGGCGCCTTGTCGCGCGGGAGGCTTCGTTTGAGAATGAGCACGCCATCCTCGCAGGGCGGCAGGTCCAGACCCGCCAGGACGGCATCGATTTTCCGGGAGTCGGTGAAGAAAAGTGCCGCTTCCGCTTCGGCGGCCGGCGCCCCCTGGCGAATGATGGTTTTGTCCGCCCGCTCCCCCGCGAGCAGGCTCAGCGCGCCGAGCAGGATGCTCTTGCCCGCGCCGGTCTCGCCCGTGACGGCCGTGAATCCCGCCTCGAAGTCGAGCGCCACCTCCTCGAGGAGGGCGAGATTCCGGATGCGGAGCGATTGCAGCATGGCGGTTACCGATGAACGGCCGGCCCGCTGACGTCAAAGCCACTTCGTCGGAATTTTTTCCCGGCTTCGCGTCCCATCTCCGAGCCGGGTCGCCGGCTCGTGGATTCGATCCTCGGTCATCCAGTGCGACCCGCCTCCGCTGGGGTGAACACCGTAGACTGTGAACCAAGGCCCGTCTGCATGGTCAGGCCTTGATGCTTATACCGCGTTTCGTCCGCCCACTCGCCCTGCTTTGCCTGCTTGGAATCAGCCCGTTGCTGCGGGCTCAGGAACTCACCTTTCTCGGTGGTGAGCTGAAAGCAGGCCCCAACGGCTCCAGCCAGGCCCGGTTGTATCAAAGCCGCGGTTTCAGCCGCGCCCGGAATCCACGCGGTGGTATATCCGCAAAAATCACAAAGAGCGCGAAGCAGAAATGCTTCGCCCAAGTCTTGGCGGCCTGGGCAATCTTCGCGGTTAAACCCTGGCCCGGATCCCGCCTGAACTGAAAGCTCGCCAGCCTGCACGCTGCCGCAGATTTTGGGCCCATGCTCAACCTGTCCGGCCAGCGCATTTTCATCACCGGCGGCAGCCGCGGCATCGGGCGCGCCGCCGCGCTGCTCGCCGCGGAGGCCGGCGCGGATGTCGCCATCGGCTATGCCCGCGACCGGGCGTCCGCCCTCGCGACGGTCAAGAAAATCGAGGCCCTGGGCCGCCAGTCCCTCGCGGTCCAGGCCGACGTCACCAGCGAATCCGAAATCAAGGGCGCCATCGACCGTGCCGCGGTCGCCCTGGGTGGCTTGAACGGCCTCGTGGTCTCCGCGGGGATCTTTGAGGGCCAGCCCATTGAGGAAATGACCCTCGAGCTCTGGAACCGCGTCCTCGCCACCAACCTCACTGGCACGTTTCTTGCCGTGAAGGCAGTCGTGCCGCACCTGAAAAAAGCCGGGGCCGGCGCGATCGTCATCTACTCCTCCACCGCCGGCCAGCGCGGCACTGACACCTATTCCGCCTATGCGACCAGCAAGGCCGGCCAAATCATGTTCATGAAGAGCATGGCCAAGGAACTCGCCCCCGAGAAGATCCGCGTGAACTGTGTCGCGCCCGCCTGGACCGACACTGACATGGCCCAGGAGTCGTTTGCCCGCATCGGTCGCGACCAGATCATTGCCGGCTTTCCCCTCGGCCGCATTGGCCGGCCGGAGGACATCGCCGGAGCCACCGTTTACCTGCTTTCAGGCCTCGCACAGTTCATCACGGGGATGACCCTGACCGTGGATGGTGGCCAGGACATGCGCGGATGAACCCGCGCGGCCGGGGCTGAGGCGAAACCCGTACCGGAATACCGGTAAACGAGGCACGATCAGCGGAGAACAGGTGGCGCCATATCTCCGACCCCGTGGCCAACATCAGCCTGATCGACGATAGCAAGTTCCTGGGCTCCATCCTGAGCCGGGGAAAATGACGGACGGCACCTGGTTAAACCCCGATTGCGGCGACGATTCACCCGCCGGGAACAACAGGGCCGCCAGCGTCAGGATCAAAGGGAGGGATTCTTCATAAAGTCTGAAGCTCCCCCCGTCCGGGCCTGCTCAATTCGCCCCGATGGGTTTGACGATAGCGGAGATATTTTCCCCCGGGGGTCGCGGGTTGTAAGTCCAGCCGCCGCCGGCGCCGGAACCGCGGCAGAGCACCGCCCCCTTCGACCACCGCTCGTCGATCGCTTTCACACTCGGCGGACAATAACGGATGGTCAGGCCGCAGCGGCGGCGGTCAGAGGTGTTCGGCTCCGAGCCGTGCGCCAGCATGTCGGCATGCAGCGAGAATTGGCCGGCCTTCAGCTCATCGAAAACCGGCGCCCCAAACTGATCGGTGTTTTCAATCTCCTGGTTGAGCACGGCCTTGTCATAGCCCACCTCCCGCCACTTCAGGTGACCGTGCCGGTGGGTGCCCGGCAGGAATTTCATCGCGGCATTGGCCACGTCGGCGTCGTCGATCGCCAGCCACACCGTGACGGTGCGGGCGGGCGTCAGCGGCCAGTAGGACGCATCCTGGTGCCACGCGACCTTGCGCGGGTCGTGGGCCAGCTTGCAGAAAAAATGGGTGCCCCAGGCGATGACGTCGGGGCCGACAATATCCTGAACGTAATCGAGGATGACCGGGTTGGTCACAATGTCATAGAGCCCGGCGCAATGGGGGTGGAAGCCGTTGATCGAATACGCGTCGAGATCGGGCCGGGCCTGCTGGACCTTGGCCAGCATGTCATCGAAATACGCGCGGTTCTTCGCCGCTTCCGCCGGCGTGCAGGCGTCGAGCGGCTTGACGTACCCCGATTCGTTGTAGAACCGGATCTGCTGCTGCGTCAGCCGCCGCGGGTTACCGTTCACCACGGGCTGGAAACTCAGGTCCCGCTCTTCCTTCATCAGTGAGATGGCCATGGCAAAATCCGTAGGGGCCGGGG
>QQNC01000245.1 GCA_003402695.1 Verrucomicrobiota bacterium
CGAAATTAAGTTGCTCGGGGTTGGCGCGATTCATTCCTTGGGACCGATGTTCAAGGCCAAGCTAAGCGACCGGCAGACGCAAGTGAGGTTTGCGCGATTCTTGGCCGTGGGGGCGACCGCCTTCGTGGTCCAGCTTTTGACCATCAAACTCTTTCTGCTCGGGCTGGGGACGAACCCGGCCTTCACGCTGGCATTCCTCTGTTCGACGCTGACGCATTACTGCCTCAACCGGTTCTGGGCGCTGCCCAGTGCGCGGCATGATACCTGGCACCAGTTCCGTGAATACCTTGGGGCGGTGGTGATCAGCTACCTTATCAACCTCGCGGTTTTCCACCTCTGCCTGGATGTCATCGGGCTGGAGAAAATCTGGTCCACCGCGGTGGCGGTGCCACCCTCGACCGTGGTGGTGTTCCTGCTGCTCAACTACCGCGTATTCCGAGCCCGAAACGCGTAGAGGCGTAGTTTCGCTGAGACCTCTCAGCCGTAGGTCGGGCTTTACGCCCGACCTACCGAAAACCTGTCGGGGATAACCCCCGACCTACGTCAATCAGGACGCAGCAAGACTGCGCCCCTACGATTTGCGATTCTCCGGCGTGATGCGGCGCAGGGTGTAGAGCTCGGAGGCGGCCAGTGCCTCCCGGCTGGTGGCGAGGGATTTCCAATCGTCCCATGGCGCGCTCAGCAGCCGGCCACTGATGCCATCGCTGGCGGGCGACAGCAGCCATTCGACGAGATCCAAGGCCTTGGTCAGGGTGCCGCCATCGGATTTTTTTTGCGCCAGTGCCGCTTGGTATTCTGCCGCACCGACGACCGCGGGCCCGCGGGCGATGATGTCCTCGGTCAGCCGGGTGGTGATGGCGCCGGGCGCGACCGCGTTGATGTCCATCGGCCGGGGGGACTCCTCCGCGGCCACGGTCTCGACGAGCCGGACGATGGCGGTCTTGGCGACTCCGTAGGCGGAAAAATTGGCGCGGGCCTTGGTGGCACCGCCCCCGGAGAAGCAGACGACCTTGGCGCGCCGCGGGGCGCGGGCGAGTTGCGGGGCCAGGGCGCGCAGGGCGAAAAACGTGCCGTCGAGGTTGGCGCGGACCGTGGCGCTCCACTGGGCGGGGTCGGCGGCCAGGGCCGGACCGATCTCGCCATGCACGCCGGCGCAGGTGATCAACCCATCCACGTGCGGCCACGCGGCCGCGATCTCGGCCGCGACGCCGGCGACCTGGGACCACGCAGAGACATCACAACGCGACGCGCGAAAGGCTCCCGGATGCTGGGCCGCGAAGCCGGACTGGTCGCTGCGGGCGAGGCCCCAAACCTGATGGCCGCTAGCCAGGAGCCGCTCGGCGAGAGCGTGGCCGATGCCGGAGCTGGTGCCGGTGACGACGAGGTTCATGAAGGCGGAAGGGTAAGGGAGGGCGCGAGTGACCCGGTCAGGCTGTCACAGGGGAATGTCAGGAGCCATTCCGCTTTTCGTAAAGCGACATTTCACGGCCGAAGAGGAAGAAAGTCTGCGTGTGGTGCAGGTGACCCTCGCACCACGCCTTCAACTCGGGATAAAGCCGGCGCATCTGCCGGTCATAGGGCCAGTAGCCATTGCCCGGCATGGCGTCCGTCAGCAGGACATAATCGCAGAGCTGCATCCGGTAGAGCATGACCTCGTCCTTGTCCTCGAGAATGCTGTTGGGGAGTTGGATGACGAAAGGCACCCAAGTTTTGTGGCGCTCATAGCACATCACCTGCAGGATCTGGGCGTCCATGAAATCCACGATCTGGTCCACCGCGATGTAGGGGTTGGCGAGATGCCGGGCTTGGGACTGGGCGTAGATGTAGTCCGCCATGGCATTGACGGAGATGGCACTGGCGCGAAATTCGTCGCTGTACGGAGCGGCCAGCTGGCGCTGCGCGAAATACGTCGAACCGGAGGCCACCACGCCCACGGCCAGCGCCACGGGGAGCCAGCGGGCGGCGAAACGACACCGGACAACATCAAAGCGGCTCCAGAGCCAGGCCCAGAGCCACAGGACCAGCAGGACGAAACCCGGGGCCAGTACGCCGAGGACATATTCCGATTTCTGCCGGTGGAAGCAAAGCACCGCGGCGGGCAGGAGCAAGAAGGCCAGGGCAAAGTAGAGCCAGTCGCGGTCCGGGCCCGTTCCCGGCGCGGGCTTGGCCCGGGCCAACAGGAAGCCCAGCAGCAGGACGGTTGTAACCGCGGCCACAGTCCAGCCGAACCACGGCCCGAGGTGCAGGTGCCCGAGATTCCGGCCGATGAACTGCACGGAATGCCACAAATCCAAGCCGGGCGAACGCGCCGCGCCTTCCGCGCCGGTGATATGGCCCACCCAGTAGTACGTGTAGATGGCGGTGCGGTTGAGCCAGAAGACCGGCAGCGCCAACGCGGCGGCCAATAGACCGGCCAGCCCGAGGTTGCCCAGCCGCCGGCCGCGCTCCGCGCCGCACAGGATCCAAACGGCACTGGCCAGGAAAATGACCGCGAAATAGACGCCGGTGAGAAAGCGTTCCAGGAGGAGGATCCCCGTGGCGACCCCGAGTGCGACGGCCCAGCGGGTCGACCGGAATCCGCGGGTCAGCAGCGCCAGCGTGGAAATCAGGCCCATCAGACCCATCGCCGCGTGGTCGAGTCGGAAGTCCACCGCTGAGCCCGCCGCCCCGGTCCACGGCCCGGCCAGACAGAGCACGAGGCCGAAGGCCATCCAGCCCAGGGCCGACGAGCCGCTCCGGCGCGCGATGACTACCAGCAGTGACGCCTGCCATGCGAGGAAGACGAGCAGGTTCAGGCTGAGCGCTGCGCTGCGCGAGGCGGTGCCGGTGAGCCAGAAAACTACGAGGGCGGACGTGTCATGCAACGTGCCCTGCAGGGCGGGTTTCCCCAGCGCAAACTTGAGCCCGGCGGCGAGGCCGTGGGCCTTCGCCTGCTCGAATGCCGTGTACGATTCGCGCAGGTACTGGATCTGGTCGTTCCACCGCGGATAAATCGAGGCGTGGTGCACGGAGGCCATCCGGTCGAACAGCAGGAACTCCGCGAGCATCAGGCCCACCGCCAGCAGCCAGAGCCAGCGGTTGCGCCCGGGTTTTTCGGTCGAGGTCATGCGCGCGGGGGCGGGGGCGCGCTCTCGCGGGAAGTGTAAACCCAGCGGTTGGCCTCCAGCCAGCGCAGCGTGCGCACGATCCCCTGCTCGATGCTGAGCTTGGGCTGCCAGCCGCTCGCGGTGATCCGCTGGGTGTCGAGAAAGATGAACGGGTTGTCGCCGATCCAGCCCCGGTTGCCCCCGGTGAAGTCCAGGCGCGGCGTCACCCCGAGTGCGCGGCAAATCCAGCCGATGGAATCCTTCACCTGGCAGTATTCGGCCGTGCCGAGATTGAGGATCGCGACGCGGTGCGGGGCCTGCGCGGCGAGGCCGAGCCGGGTGGCATGAAGCATCGCCGCGAGGCAGTCCTGGATGTAGAGGTACGACTTGCGCTGCGAACCGTCGCCGAGCACGCGCAGGTGATCCGGATGGGCGATGAGCTGCTGGTAGAAATCGAAGACGTGGCCGTGGGTGTAGCGTTCACCCAGGATGGAGACGAAGCGGAAGATGTAGCCCTCAAAGCCGAAGCCCTCGCAATACGCCTGGATGAGACCCTCGCCGGCGACCTTCGACGCGCCATAGAGGGAGGTCTGGATGGGGAAGGGCGCATCCTCGGGAGTCGGAATGACCTTGGTCTCCCCGTAGACGGAGCCCGTGGAAGAGAAGGCGAGGCGCTTGATGCCGTTGGCGCGCATGGCCTCCAGCACGTGGTAGGTCGCGA
>QQNC01000246.1 GCA_003402695.1 Verrucomicrobiota bacterium
CATGAAGTGATGGGCGGCGAACGCCGCCCCGGGTGAGGGGCTATGGGCTATGGGCGATGGGTGAGAACCCAGGGGTGACCGAGGCCCTATCGCCTAAGGTCTATGGCCTATCGCCTATGACCTATGACCTATGACCCGCGGCCAACGGCCGCTCACTCCTCCCAGCGGCCGTAGATGCCGCAGGGGAGAACCTTGCCGTCGGCCTTGATGGGCAGGCCCACTTCGCCGGCGGTAATGCGGCCGCCGCGGCCGGCGAGCAGCTCGGCGAGCAGGTTGGCGACGACGGTGGGCGAGAGGCGGGCCGTGTACGCGTTGATCAGGAAGAACAGCGGCGCGTCGGTCAGCAGCGCGCGGCACTCGGTGAGCAGGGCCCAGAGGTGCTCCTCGAGTTTCCACATCTCGCCGGTGCTGCCGCGGCCGTAGGTCGGCGGGTCCATGATGATCGCATCGTACTTGCGGCCGCGTTTGATCTCGCGGCGCACGAACTTGAGGCAGTCGTCCGTGATGTAGCGGATGGGAGCGTCGGCGAGGCCGCTGAGCGCGGCGTTTTCGCGGCACCATTTCACCATGCCCTCGGCGGCGTCCACATGGCACACGGTCGCGCCGGCGGCCGCGGCGGCGACGGTGGCCGCGCCGGTGTAGCCAAAGAGGTTGAGCACCGAGACCTCGCGGCCGGCGGCGCGGGCGGCCTTGATCTTCGCGCCGAACCAATCCCAGTTCACCGCCTGCTCGGGGAAGAGACCGGTGTGCTTGAACGAGGTGGGGTGAATCTTGAAGGTGAGCGCACCGTAGCTGATTTTCCAGTGGTCGGGCAGGGGACGGCGGAACTCCCAGCGACCGCCACCCTGTTCGCTGCGGTGATAAAAACCGTCCCAGCTGGCCCACGCGGCGCCGGGTTCCTGGCCGGTGCGTGGCCAGATGATCTGCGGGTCGGGGCGGACGAGGGTGAAGTCGCCCCAGCGCTCGAGCTTCATGCCGTCGCCGCATTCGAGCAGCTCATAGTCGCGCCAGTGGTCGGCGACAATGAGGGCGGGGCGTAGGGCGGGCGCGGTCATGGGCGGTGGTGGTCGAAACAAGGCGCGGCGGCGGGCGTTGTCGAGCAGCGGCGTGCTGAATTTGTTAAAAACGGGGCAATCCGGCTGTTTTATTGACAAGGCGTGCGACCTTGGAGTTTTTGGGCCCGCTTTTTCACCTGCCATAAACCTGCCCAAGTCCCTCCGTACTGTCCTGCTTCTCACCGGCGTCGCGCTCCTCGCGTTGCCCGCCTCGGCCGACGTGGTCGAGACCAAGAATGGCGCCCGCATCGTGGGCAAGGTCACCAAGATCGAGGGCGGCAAGATCTATGTCACCACCGACTACGCCGGCGACCTGACGCTCAAGCAGTCCGAGGTCACCGGCCTGACGACGGATGCCCCCGTGGTCGTGCGTCTGGCCAGCGGGACCACGCTGCAGGGTACGGTGTCCGCTGAGGGCGCCGCGCTCAAGATCACGGGTGCCGACGGCCAGCTGGCCACCTCGGTCGAGAAGGTCGCCGCCACGTGGGCGCCGGGCGGCGAGGATCCGCAGGCGACGGCGCTGAAGAAGGCCCTCGCCGAGCGGGAGCACCACTGGAGCTACGAGGCGACGCTGGACGTGACCGGCAAGACCGGCAATTCCGAGCAGCTGGGTACCTCCGGCGCGTTTCGCGCCACGCTCAAGACGCCGGACGACACCCTGCAATTCTACACCGGCTACAACCGCCAGGTCTCGGACGGCGCCAAGTCCGCCGACCAGTTCCGGGCCGGCATTGATTATGCGGACAATTTCTCGGGCCGGACCTCGTGGTACGCCCGCGACGAAGGCGGCTTTGACCGCGTCAAGGGCATCGATCTCTACAACACGGCCGCCGCGGGCTTTGGCTACGATTTCCTCAAGGAGCCGAAACACCTCCTCACGCTCCGCGCCGGTCTCTCGTTCCGCTACGAGGGCTACACCAATGTCGCGCACCAGAGCCTCAAGAGCACCGGTCTGGACTTTGGCCTCAACCACGAATGGGAGTTCACCCGCTCCAAGCTCGTGGATCGCTTCACCTACACGCCGGCGTTCGAGGACTTCAGTAATTTCCACTTCACCCACGAGTCGTTCTACGAGATTCCGCTGGCCGACCCGTCGTGGAAGTTCCGCCTCGGCGTCAGCAACGACTACAACAGCAAGCCCGGCACCGGCGTGGAGCGGCTCGACACGAGCTATTTCACCCGGATGGTGCTGAATTGGAAGTAATCCGCCCCGGCGCGGAATAAGTCCGGTCCCCACGGCCTCCTGTCTCACATGAGGCCGTTTTTATTTGTGGGGTTGGCGCTGTGTACGGGCGGGCACCTGGGCGCCGCGGCGGCGCAGTTTGCCAGCGGGCCGAACCGGGTGGGGCTCATCGAGCTCTTCACCAGCGAGGGTTGCAGCAGCTGTCCGCCGGCGGAGCGCTGGCTGGCGACGTTGCGGGCCGAACCGGGCCTGTGGCGCGACTTCGTGCCGGTGGCCTTCCACGTCGATTACTGGAACCGGCTCGGCTGGCCGGATTGTTTCTCCACGCGGGAGTTCACGCAGCGCGAATACGACTATGCCGCCGCGTGGGCGAGCCCGAGTGTCTATACCCCGTGCGTGGTGCGCGACGGCGCCGAGTGGGCTGGCTCGCGCTCGCTCGTGCCGTCCGGCGACCCGGTGGGGAAACTCATGATCCGCTATGACGGCGCCGTGGTTCACGCGGAATTTTCGCCGGTGGTGGCATTGGCCGGCGGGACGTTTGAAATCCACGCCGCGATCTTGGGCGGCGGCATCACTTCCCCGGTCAGCGCCGGTGAAAACCGCGGCGAGACGTTGCGCCATGAATTTATCGCGTTGAAAATGGCCCACGCCCCGCTCGGGCAGGAGTTCGCGCTGCCCGTGCCCAAGGTGGCCGGCGTGACCCGCCATGCGCTGGCCGTCTGGGTCACACGCTCGGGCGAACTCCCCCCGTTGCAGGCGACGGGTGGCTGGCTCGACTGAACGGCGGCGTGGCCCGGGTCTTGGGCCCATGCCACGGGATCACTTTCCACCAATCCCTGCGCATGGACAGGCTCGCCATGCGCGGACCCGGGCTTTTAGTTTGGCCCTCCTATGCCCACGCCAGCCGACTTCGCCCGTCTCGCCGCCACGCTTGAAGGCGAACTTTCCACCGGGCGGACGCTGCGGTTGCTCTATGCGACGGATGCCTCGGAATATCAGGAATTGCCCGCCGCGGTCGCACTGCCGCGGAGTGAGGCGGATGTGAAGGCGCTGCTGGCCTTCGCGCGCGAGCACCGGATTGGACTGATTCCCCGTGCCGCCGGCACGTCGCTGGCCGGTCAGGTCGTGGGCAACGGCATTGTCGTGGACCTCGGCCGCCATCTGAACCGCATCCTCACGATCGACGCGGTGCGCCACCGGGTGCGCGTGCAGCCGGGCGTGGTGCGCAACGAGCTGAACCTCGCGCTCCAGCCCCACGGCCTGCTCTACGGCCCCGAGACGTCCACCGCCAACCGCGCGATGATGGGCGGCATGGTGGGCAACAATTCCTGCGGCTCCAACTCCCTCGTCTACGGCTCCACGCGGGACCACCTCGTCTGGACCCGCGGCTTTCTCAGCGACGGCTCCGAAGTCACCTTCGGGCCGCTGACGGCCGCCGAATTCGACGCGAAATGCGCCGGCGCCGACACGCTGGAGACGCGCATTTATCGCACGGTGCGCGATCTTCTCGGCAACGCGGCCAACCGCGC
>QQNC01000247.1 GCA_003402695.1 Verrucomicrobiota bacterium
CAGCGTGTCGCGGATGCCGCCGACGTGTTCAGTCGCGTAGGTAAACAGGGTTTGCGTGTACATCACCAGCACCAGAAACGCCAGCGCGCTCTTGATCGGCATGGCCAGAAAAAACACCTGCAGCGAGGGCACGAAACGGCTCACCAGGGCGAGGCCGACCTCGGCCAGGAACATGGCAACGATGACCGGCGCGCCGAGCAGCAGGCCAACCCGCACGAGGCGGTCCAACTGGCCCAGCCAGGGCAGGATGGCGTCGGCGCCAAGATGGGGCTTCCAGCTGAAAATATTCCACTGGGCAAAGGAATCGTAGAGCACCGTGAGCATCAGCAAAAAACCGCCGCTGATAAAGAAAAATACGATGAAGGCCTGATTGAACAATTCGCCCAGCGGCGAAGAGTCGTTGCCGGTGAGCGGATTGAGCGTGGCCGAGATGCTCGCGCCGCGCTGGTTGTCGATGAAAAAGCCGACAGATTCGATCATCCAGAACGGAATGGCGATCAAAAAACCCATGCTGAAACCGAGGAAAGCTTCTTTGAGAATGATGCCCAGACCGTCCAGAAAACCCGGCATGTTCGCCGCCACATGAGGCATCAGCGCGGGCACCAGCAGCAAGCCGAACACCGAGGCCATGCCTACGCGGATGGTCATCGGCAAGATGCTCTGGTTAAACAGCGGGATGAGAGCAAACATGGCGAGGATGCGCGGTTGGGTATAAGCCAGCGTCGTGATGAAGACTTCGAGGTTCAGATTCGTAACAATATTGTCCATATCGTTCCCTGTACTCGCAGGCCTCGTCTGCAAGAATCTCAATGAGCGAAGCGTGGAAACGCCTCGAAAATCGCCTGTGTATAGTTAAACAGTTCACCTCCCATCCAGCGTGCGGTGAGCGCCAGCACAATGCCCACGGCAATCAGCTTGACGGCAAACGACAGGGTCTGCTCCTGGATCTGGGTGAGCGCCTGAAACAGCGAAAACAAGGTGCCGACGATCGAGGCCACCAGAATCGTGGGCAGGGACAACCACAGGGTCAGATACAGCGCCTGGGTTAAAAAAGAAACCATGTCGGGTTGGCTCATGTCGACCTCCGTCAGTCAGGCATAGGTAAGGATCAGGCCATGGATCAGACGCGACCAGCCATCGACCATGATGAACAGGAACAGCTTGAGGGGCAGCGAAATGGTCACCGGCGAGACCATCATCATGCCCATGGCCAGCAGGATGTTGGAGATGATCAGGTCGATCACCACGAAGGGAAGGTAGAGCAGAAAGCCGATCTGGAAGGCCGAGGTCAGCTCGCTCACCAGAAAGGCCGGCATGAGTACCAGAAAGTCATTGGGCTTGACCCCGGCCGAGAGCTCCGGCCCCCACATGCGCTTGGCCGTGCTGACAAAAAATTCCCGCTGTTCGGGCTTGCTGTTTTTTTCCAGGAAGGCGCGCATCGGCTCGGCACTGGTGCGCGCCGCCCGCACCAGCTGCGGAATGCTTTTCATGGCACCGGTTTCCTCGGACAGCAGGGTCACCATGCGATCACCCACCGGCGCCATGACGTAGGCGGTCAGGATCAGGGTCAGGCCATACACGGCCACGTTGGGCGGGATTTGCTGCACCCCGAGGGCATTGCGCACCAGCAGCATGACCACGCCAATTTTCATGAAGGCGGTTGACACCACCACCAGCGTCGGCACCAGCGCCAGCAGCGCCAGCGTGATGGCCAGATTGACGGGATTGAGATCAGACATCGCGCATCGCTCCGATCTGCAGCACCGACACGCCCAGACGGCCATCGATTTCAACCAGTTCACCATGGCCCACCAGCCTGCCGTTCACCCGCAGGCGCACCGCGCCGGCGAGCGGCCGGCCCAGATCAAAACTCTGCCCCGGCTGCAGTTGCCTGAGCTCGGCCAGGGTAAACAGGCGCTCGCCCAGATCAAAGCTGACCGTGACGGGCAGGTCTTCGAGTTCCAGGGGCAGCTCGTCATCGCGCTCGGCGATCTGTTCTTCGTCGGGGCTTGTACTCATGGTTTGCTCCCAGGGGTCGAGTACGGTCATGAGGGTCTGATCGAGCAATACGCGCAGGCGATGACGACCGGCCATCAGGCACAGCGTATCGCCCTGCTCGGCATTGGAAACGAGCCAGCAGGTGTCAAACAAAATCACATCCTGCGGCTGCAGGGCCGCCAGTGCCGACCCGGCCAGTTCGGTTTCGCCCAGCGTGGCGCGCAGGCGCACCTGCACGATCTCGTCGTCGAGCGCATTGGGGGATGTTTCAAAGCGGCCGAGGAAGCCCGCCACCACCATCAGGCCCAGTGCATCGGTATGCAACAGGGCACGGATTTGCTCGCCATCGACGCTGCTCATCAGATGCAGGGAAAACACATGCGGCAGGCCAGGTGGCCGGGCTTCGCGCTGCACCGAGGCAACGCGCAACTTGCCGCGCCGCGGACTGGCGCGCAGGCCGGCCACCATGCGACCGACCGCGGCTTCCAGCGCGGCACCGAGCAGGGCATCAGGCAATTGCAGCACCTCAAGCCCGGGCAGGCTGTGATTGATCCAGGCGATGCAGGCCTGCTCTGGCACCTCGACCACAAAGCGCGCACCCGACCAGTCGGCCTTGACCTGCCAGGCCGCGTCCAGGCCCAGAGGGGGGCAGGCCAGCGAGGCGGGCTCGAGAGTCAGGCGCCAATCGCCATCGCCCAGCATGGGGCAATCACGTCCCCGACTGGCGATCAGGGAGCGCGCCTGTGCTTCGTTGCGGCTCATGCGGGGCAAGGCAAACATCAGTCACACACCTCTCTGGATGCCGGGTGTGTAACAAGCCGGATGCGGAAGTGCCTTAAATGCGACGTCGGTTCTTGCTGTGGCCAAATGACGTCATGAAACCTGAACCCGTGCTCTGGCCCGGCGGCACACCGACAGGGGCAGGCACGCTGGTCTGGCCGGCATATTCGCTGACCTCGGCTTCATCGCCCTGCGCGCCCGACGCGGGCATCCCGCGCACACGCACGCTGACGCGGCGCTGCAAACGTTCGGCCAGCGTGGCCGACAGCACAGCGGCATGCTGGTTCAGGTGCTCCAGCGGTGCCGCGCCGGGACACCGGCAGTCCACCACCAGTTTTCCACCCTCTTCATAAATCGACACTTCCACGCCGGCCAGCGGCGCATCGCGCAACTGCACGCTGATGGCGCGCCGGCCATGCAGGCTGTCGTGCACCAGCACGCGCGAGACCGCCTGGACCCAGTGGGCTGGCGGCAGAGCCGCGGCAGCGGGCGGTGTTGGCGCGGACTGGGGCACGACCGTCGATCGTAGCAATCCGTGCAGTGGCCCCGGCACCAACCCGCCGGGCAAAGCCGGCGGCAGCAAGGGCTCGCGCGCCGGATGATCATCACGACGCTCATGCGGCTCGGCGTGCTGCTCGCCGTGCTTGAGCGGACCGGCGCGATCGGGCAGGCTGTCCGGCTCAGGCGCAGCAGGCCGACGCCAGCGCACCCCGCCCACCAGCGGCCCGTCGCGCCGGTCTTGTTCTGCGGGCGGCCCTTCAGACTTGCCTTCAGACTTGCCTTCAGACTTGCCGTCAGACTTGCCGTCAGACTCCTTCAAGGCCCGCTCAAACAGCAACACCGCCTCCTGATCGACCGGCTGTTCCTGCGGTTTGGCACCACCATCCCCGGAACGGTTCTGCAATGACAAACCGGCCGTGCCGGTGTCCAGACGGATGCGGC
>QQNC01000248.1 GCA_003402695.1 Verrucomicrobiota bacterium
ATCGAAACCGCGGACATCACCCTGATGACGGATGATCTCGGCAAAATCGCGGAAACCGTCCGGCTCGGCCGGCGCACGCTCGGCATCATCCGGTTCAACATCATCTTCGCCCTCGCCCTGAAGACGCTCTTCCTCGGCCTGACCCTGTTCGGTCACGCCAGCCTGTGGCTCGCCATCATGGCGGACACCGGCGCCACGCTGCTGGTGGTCGCGAATGCGTTGCGGCTGCTGCGCCGGTGAGCCGGGGCAATTCCGGCACGGTTTTCCGCAATTTAGGCTCAGAGAATCCATTTGCCTGCCGGGCATTCCCGGGCCACCCTGACTGCGTCCAATGAAACGCTTGGTCTGGATCTTTCTCGCGGTTTTCTGCACCGCGCTTGCACAGGTGCAGCCGGTGACGCTGTCCCCGACCCACCGGAACTGCTGCTGCTGTGGCGGCGATGGCTCCTGCGGCATGCCCGGCTGCCTGCCCCCGGCTCCAGCCCGGACCCTGCCCACGGCCAGCCAGCCGGCCAGTGTCATCGTGACCGAGGCCCGCCACGTGGCCGAGCCCGTCCGCCGGCTCGGTGAAAAGTTCTTTGCGGTTTTTGTGGAAGCTGCGGCCGACCCGGCCGCGTCGCGTGCGCCCGAGCGGGTGACGCCTGCTGCGAGTGTGCCGCTGTTTGCGGCGCATTGCAGTTACCTGATCTGAGGTCCCGGCCCGCGGTGTCTCCGTCCAACGGCCCGGCTCTGCCGGACCGTTGCCGGCGGGCCCGCCAAGGTTATTTCCGCGGGCGCTGCGGCGCGCGCGTTTGATTCCCCTGTCCGTATCCCTGCCTTTCCCGCTCAGCCATGAAACCTTTTCACCTCCTCTGCCTTTTCCTGACCTTCACCCTGGGCCTGACGGCCGCGACCGCGGCCGTCTACCAGTGCCCCATGCACCCGTGGATCAAGTCCGATCATCCCGGCGACAAATGCACCATCTGCGGCATGGACCTCGTCGCCGCCGCCCCGGGTGACATCGCGGTCGACCCGAACCTCGTGGTGCTTTCACCCGCCGCCGCCGCCGTCGTCAATGTCCGCACGTCCGAGGTCCATCGCGGCGCGCTCGTGCACACGCTGCGCGTCGCCGGCGTGATCGAGGACGACGACACGCGCCACCACATCCTCACGGCCCGGGTCCCCGGCCGCATTGAGAAACTCTTCGTCAACTACGTCGGCGCCGAGGTGCACGAGGGCGAGCCGCTCGCCACGGTCTACAGCCCTGAGATGCTCACCGCCCAGCGCCAGTACGTCGAGCGGCTCAAGGGCGGCGCGGCCTTCCCCGCTTCCGACCGCGCGGCCGCCCGCGAACGGCTGCTCAACATGGGACTGACCGAGGAGGAGGTCATCGTCCTGGAGCACACCCAGGAGCCCTCCGCCTTCCTGACCATCCGCGCGCCCATGACCGGCACCGTCACCGCCCGCCACGTCTACGAAGGCCAGCAGATCAACCAGGACCCGGCCGAGTCCGCGTCGCGGCTCTTCGAGGTCGGGGATTTTTCGAAGATGTGGTTCGTCTTCGACGCCTACGAAACCGACCTCGCCTGGCTCCGTGTCGGCCAGACCGTAGCTGTCACCACCGCCTCGCAGCCGGGCCGTATCTTCACCGCGCCCATCGCGTTCATCGACCCCAACCTCAATGAGGCCACCCGCACCGCGCGCGTGCGCGTCGTGCTCGAAAATCCCGATCGCGCCCTCCTGCACAAGCTCACCGCCTATGGCGCCGTGTCGGCCGGTTCGCCCGACGTCCTCCTCGTCCCGCGCAGCGCCGTGCTCCGGCACAGCGGCAGTCCCGTCGTCTTCGTCGACCGCGGAAAGGGTTCTTACGCCGCCCGCAATGTGCAGCTCGGCCGCATGGGCGACATGGACGCCGAGGTGATCGCCGGCCTCGCCGCCGGCGACCGCGTCGTCACCGAGGGCGGCCTGCTCCTCGACGGCCAGGCCCAGCTCGCCCACGCCGCCGTCGGCGGCGACGACGCCTCAAGCCCCGTCACCCCGGTCGTCACCAATGCCGCGCCCACCCCCCTCGATGCCCACGCCTACGGCCTGCTCAAGGCCCTGGCCTTTGCCTCAGCCGACGCTGCCACGTCCCTCGCGAACGACGACCTGCCCGGTTACCAGCAGGCCCTGCCCGCGGTGCGGGCGGCCCTCACTGCCTACCTCGACGGCTACAAGCCCGCGTCCCGCACGCCGCTCGCTGAATCCCAGGACGCCCTGGTGAACGGGCCCGATCTCCGCACCGCGCGGCGCGCGTTCGAGGTGTTCAGCACTGCGCTCGCCGACACCGCGCGCGAACACGGCCTGCCCGCCCGCGAACAATTGCACGTCATGCAATGCCCGATGTCACCCGTCCTTGGCGTCGGCCGCTGGCTGCAGCGCGACGCCAAGGTCCACAATCCGTTCTTCGGTTCCGCGATGCCGTCCTGCGGCGACGAGGTCAAGTAACCCGCCCCCACCATGATCGCCGCCATCATCCGCTGGTCCCTCAACAACCGCTTCCTGGTGCTGTGCGGTTTCATCGCGCTCTGCGCGTGGGGCGTCGTCGCCCTGCGACGCGTACCCATCGACGCCATCCCCGACCTCTCCGAGAACCAGGTCATCGTCTACGCCGACTGGGCCGGTCGTTCGCCGCAGGAGGTCGAGGACCAGATCACCTACCCGCTCAGCGTCTCGCTGCAGGGCCTCGCCGGCGTGAAGACCGTGCGCGCCACGTCAATGTTCGGCTTCTCGTTCCTCACCGTCATTTTCGAGGACTCCGTCGACACCTATTTCGCGCGCACCCGTGTGCTTGAGCGGCTCAACTCCCTGGGCAACCTCCTCCCCGAAAACGTCACTGCCCGCCTCGGCCCCGACGCCACTGGTCTGGGCTGGATTTACCAATACTACCTGAAGGACGACTCCGGGAAGCAGGACCTCGGCTCGCTGCGCGCGGTGCAGGACAACTTCGTGCGCTACCAGCTCGCGGCCGTCCCCGGCGTCGCGGAGGTCGCGAGCCTCGGTGGCTTCGTGCGGCAGTACCAGGTCGAGGTGTCCTCGCTCAAGTTGAAGCAGTTCAACGTGACGCTCGGCGACGTGATGGACGCCGTCGCGCGCAGCAACCGCAACGTCGGCGGCAAGACCGTCGAGGAAAACGGCGCCGAGTACATCGTCCGCGGCCTCGGCCTCGTGCAGAACGAGGCGGACTTGGAGATCATCCCGCTCCAGGCGCGCGGCGGCAAGCCGCTCTACCTGCGCGACGTCGCCCACGTGCGGATCGGCGGTGATTTCCGCCGCGGCGCGCTCGACGTCAACGGCCGCGAGGTCGTCGGCGGCATCGTCATCATGCGCTACGGCGGCAACGCCTTCCAGGTGATCGCCGACGTGAAGGCTCGCCTCGCCGCACTCGCCCCCGGCCTGCCGCCAGGCGTCTCAGTCGTGTCCACCTACGACCGCAGCGGCCTGATTGACCGGGCCATCGACACGCTCAAGCACGCGCTCACCGAGGAAATCATCCTCGTGACGCTGATGCACATCCTGTTCCTGTTCCACTTCCGCAGCATCCTCGTCGTCACACTGCCGCTGCCCGCGTCGATCCTGATCTCGTTCATCCTGATGGACCGCTTCGGCATCCCGTCGCACATCATGTCGCTCACGGGCATCGCCATCTCGATCGGC
>QQNC01000249.1 GCA_003402695.1 Verrucomicrobiota bacterium
CTGGAATCCGAGCGGCTGGGTTACGACATCGGGTTTGAACGCGCGCTGCTGGACTGGATCCGCAAGCACCGCGAGAGCTGGCGTGCCGCCCGCCGCCAGCAGGTCGCCGCCGGCACGACGGCCACCGAAAAACAAGCCAGCTGAGGCCGCCCCGTTCGGGCGGTTTTTTAGTTTCTGGGTAGGGCGGGGTCTTTGACCCGCACTAGATCGCACCGTCTACCGGCAAGTTGGATATAGCGCGATCTTCCTGAGCCTAATTCAGGGCGGGTTAAAGACCCGCCCTACTCCGCCCATGAAAAAGCCGGGCGCGTGAGCCCGGCTTGGAAAGGACGCGGAAACCGCGGCGGAGACTTACTTGATCTCCTTGTGCAGCGTGTGGCGCTTGAGGAAGGGGTTGTACTTCTTCTTCTCGATGCGCTCGGTGACAGTTTTCTTGTTGCGCAGCGTGAGGTAGCGGGAGACGGGCTTGCCCTCTTTCTTGGCCTCGGTGCATTCCAGGGTGACGACTTCGTTCATGATATTTAAATGGTTGAAGGGTCAGGACACAGGGCGGAACAGGCCGGTGCAACCCCAAAGTTGATTAGGTATACGCAGGTCGGGCTTTACGCCCGGTAGCTGAGTCCGGATAGCGGGAATAAACCCCGGCCTACGACTGGATCCCCAACCGCGCCGCTCAACGCCGCTTGTCCGTCAGCGGCAGCATCACCCCGCGGCGGAAGAGCGATACCTGACCCGTGCTCGAGGAGACAATGATGGCGATGCAGTTGGCTGCCACGCTGATAGCCGCGGCGGCGGCATGCCGGCTGCCGAGTCCGCTGGGCAGCGCGTGGTCGCTGTCGATCGCCTGGATCAGGCTGCCGGCCGACTCCACCACCCCGTCGCCCCGGATCACAAACGCCCCGTCGATCGAGGAAAATTCCTTCACCGTCTCGTCCATGAACGGGTTGAGAATGTTCCGGTCCTCCTCCTTGTAGCCAAAGAACGGGTTCAGCACGAGCGGCTTGGTGAACGTCTCCACCTTTTCGACGTCGCCCACCACAAACAGGCAGCCGACGGGCCGGCCTTCGCGCCCCTCGACGGCCAGTTCGGTGGCCACCGCAATGACCCGCTCCAGCACCTCGGGCTTCACATCCTCGGGCAGCAGGTCGGCCGTCTGGCCGGTCAGCAGCGTCTGGAATTCGCGTTCCACGTCCACCACCACAAGCGTGTCGAACTGGTTGCTCCCGGTCATGCCGCCGACGCAGCAGATCCGGTCGGTGAAGGAAATGATCCCGCGGGTGAGCGCCACCAGCATCGCGCTGCGCAACTGGGCGAGCCGCTGGCTGGAGAACGAGCGCACCTGGATCGTCTCCCCAAAACCCTTCTGGTCCTCGCTGGGCTCGATCGGATTCCGCGTGACGAGGATGGTCTTCATCTTCGTCGGGACCGCCCCGGCCTCGATGCCGCCGATGAACGTATCGCCAAAAATCATGATGGTCTCGCAGCCCGCGCCGGTGGCCACGCGCTCGGCCTCGCGGAACATTAGCCGGTTAATCCGGTTCTGCTGGGTCTGCACCGGCCGGATGCCCCCGAAGCCGCCGACCAGCCGCTCGTGCAGCGCGTCCAGGTCGGGCGCATGGACGAGGTTGTCGATCATCTCGGGCTCCTTCACCTGCCGCGCAATCGATGCCAGCACCTGCAGGTAATCACGCGCCTTCTCGCCGGCGATCAGCATGAAGATCAGGTGCACGCGCTCGTCATCCACCGCGCCGTCGTGCCGGATGCCGATGCGGCTGCGGCCGATCGCCAGGACATAGCGGCGGCCCATCTTGACCCGGACGTGGGGCAGCGCGACGCCCAGGCCGAGGTAGGTCGTCATCGTACTCTCGCGGGCCAGCAGGCCCTTGAGCAGCGCCTCGCGTTTCAGGTCGGGAAAACGCTCGACGCAGACGGCCAGCAGCTCCTGCAGCGCGCCCTCGAGGTCAATGCTCCGCAGGTCGATAATCCGGCCCCGGGAGATGATTTTATCGAGACGCATGGCAGAAAAACTTCGGAAAGATGAAACTTCAGAAAGAAAAAACGTTCCAGAAGGTTAGCGCGGCAGAGGGGTTTCTACTTTCGGCCGTTTCCCGGGTTTCTTCTTTTCCGCTTACTTCTCCCATTCGAGGGCGCCCTTCTTGATTTCGTAGATCAAGCCGAGCACGAGGACGCCGATGAAAAACATGATGGGCCCGAGGATGGCGATGTGGTTCGCCAGGAACTCGCGGTAGATGAACGTCCACGGCACGAGGATCACGATCTCGAGGTCGAAGAGCATGAAGAGCAGCGCGGTGAGGAAAAACTTCACCGAAAAGCGCGTGTGGATGAGGCCCTCGGCCGGCACGCCGCACTCATAGGCCGAGTCCTTGATCTTCGAACCCTTGGCGCGCTGGCCGAACACGTGGCTGGCCACGATGACCGCCGCGGTGATGCCCGCCGCAAGGACAGCCTGGATCAGGAACGGGAGGTAGGCGGCGGAAATCATGTCACGCTGAAATTGGGCGCAGCGCCGCCGCGCTGACAAGCGGTTTTATTGGGCAGGACCCAGTTTGTCATTGCGACTCTGCGGTCCAGCAGAGCGACCCGGCGGGACGACGCAGCCATCCATCCAGATGGATCGCCGCGCCCGCCACGCCGGGCTCGCGATGACCATGCCATGGGCACCCCGCCCAAAACTATTGCGTGACCGGGATAAATTTCGCGGACGCGATGTGGGTCGAGCCCACGCCGAGCGTCTCCGCGAACTCCAGGGTGCGGATCTCCTCGGAAATCGGCTCGAAGCCGGACTGCTTGCGCAGGCCGTTGATGCGGGCGCGCATCAGGGAGTCGAGCAGCACGGGATCCGTGCTCAGCCACAGCAGCGGCTCGGAGGCCGAGTAGAGCGAGTTGAAGTACGGCCCGCCGATGAACTGGTAGTGCTCGAGGCTCACGAGCGTGAACATCCAGGTCTGCCGCAGCTCGGGGATGGCGCTCATCTCGGCGACCGCCGCCGGGGCGTTGGCGGGCGAACGGAAGAAACGGCCGGTGTTCGAGGCATTCCACAGCGTGGCGTTCACCAACGCGCCGTTCACGCCCAGCATGGGGTGGTCGGTGTACACCGGCAGGTTGATCCAGAAATCGGCGTCGAGGAACAGCGGCGTGGCGAGGAAGCTCTTGCGGTCCTCGTCCTTCGTCGAGCTGTTGGGGTAGTCCTTCGTCTGCTGCTCCGCGAAGATCGGGTCGAAGCGCTGCGGGAGCGGGCTGTCGTAAAACCAGACCGGGTCGTAGAACTTGCCGGACTCCAGCACGTAAATGGGATGGCCCTTGAACGGCGACTCGCCCGTCACCAGCGAGGGCAGGTAGCCGGTCATGCGCAGGCGCAGCTGGTTCAGCCCGACGAGGAAAATATTGTGCTGCTCAAAGCCGCGGCGCTCGAGCGCCCGGATCACCGCATGGACCAGTTCCACGGGCGTCGCCATGCCCGGACCGGAGTCGGTGTAGATCTTCAGGCCGGCTTTTTTCTTGGTGCCGGGCACGAGTTTCTTGCCGCTCGCCTTCTCAAAGGTGGTGATGAGCGCCTCCACCTCCCGGTCGTAGGTCCTCTCGTCAAAGGCCGTGAGCTGCGCCTGCCAGACCGGATCGAGCGAGGGCGTGCGCGGCACGGC
>QQNC01000250.1 GCA_003402695.1 Verrucomicrobiota bacterium
ATTTCGTGTCGTTCGTGTGTTTCGTGGTAACCTCATGGAATTCAACCTCGACCAGCGCACCGCCAGCCTGAGTGTCGGCGAGTTCGCCGACTTCACCACCGGGCCGCATGACGCCGGCAGCGGCCACGCGGGCCTCTGGCGCGCCCAGCTCGGCACGCACTGGCACAACGAGCTCCGCGCCCGCGCCGCCGCCGAGACGCCCACCGCCGAGTTCGAGCTCGTGATCGCCGGTAGGATTTTCCACGGCGGCTGGACCCTCACTCTCACCGGCCGCATCGACCAGCTCCTCCGCGACTCCGGCACCGTCACGCTGCGGGAAATCAAAACCGTCTCCCGCCCCCTCCCCACCGACGAGGCCGCCCTCCGCGCCGACTACCCCGGCTATTTCGTCCAGCTCGCAAGTTACCTCACGCTGTGGCGGCTGTCAGCCGTCCGCGATCAGCCATCAGCTCCCCATGCCCCAGCCAGCGCGGAAATCGCACCCATTGCCCCTCACCCAGCGCCCATCACCCGCTCCGCGCTGCGCGCGGAGCTGGTTTTCGTCGAGACGTCCAGCGGTCTCGCCCAGACCGTCCCGCTCACGCCCGCCGACGAGTCGATCTTCCGGGTCCAGCTCGAGCGGGTCGCCGAATTCCTCAACCTCCGCCTGCGCGCCCGCGAACGCCTGCGTGACCTCCGCTTTCACTCCCCCTTCGCCATCCTGCGCCCCGGGCAGGAGACGACCCAAGTCGATCTGACCACCGCGTTTGAGCAAAACCCGCTCGTGCTCTTCGAGGCGCCGACCGGCTTCGGCAAAACCGGCGTCCTCCTCGAGTTCGCCCTCGGCCAGCTCCGCGCCGGTCACTTCGATCGCGTGCTCTATCTTACGAGCAAATCCACCGGACAGCTGCAGGTGGTGAGGACGCTGCAGGTGATGGGCGCTGCCGCGCCGGCGAGAGGCGATGGGCGAGAGGCGATGGGTTCGAACCCCGCAAATTCTTCGCCTGTTCCGGGCTCCGGCCCATCGCCTCTCGCCCAGGACCTCTCGCCTGCTCCGACTTCGCCCGGACTTGCCGTCTGGCAAGTCCGGGCGAAGTCGGAGCACTGCATCAACCCCGTCTTCCACTGCGTGCGCGAGTCATGCAGCTACCTCGACCGGCTCGAGGAACGCTGGCCCGCCAGCGGTCTCTCCCGCTTTTATCGTTTCGAAAACCACGCGCGCGACCTCGACACCCTGCGCACCGCCGGCCGCGCCGCCCGGATCTGCCCCTACGAGATCACCCGCGCCGCCCTCGCCTTCAACGACGTGTGGATCGGCGACTACAATTACGTCTTCGCCCCGCGCAACCGCTCGCTGTTCTACAACCAACCCGGCTTCGACCCCGCCCGCACGCTCCTCCTCCTCGACGAGGCCCACAACCTTCCCTCGCGCGTCGCCGACGCCCACTCGCACACCGCCCGCGCGAACGATGCCTCGGCGCTGCTCGCCGAGCTCGACCACGTCAATGCCGCCGCGCCGCTCGTGCGCGCATGGGAAAGCTGGACGCAACTCCTGCTCGCGCTGCAGCCGGTGGACGCCCTCGATCCCGCCCTCGAGTCCGACGTCACCGACACGCTCGCCAAGATCGCCGAATTCCTCGGCGACCTCCCGCTCGACTACGCCGCGCTCGGCCCGCAATTCAGCGACCAGCTCTGGCAAACCCAGCAGCTCGGCGAATGGCTCGCCGACTCACGCCTGAAAAAACTCCTCTGGTGCCCGCGCCCCGGCGAACTCGCCTTCACCTGCATCGACGCCGCCGACGCCATCGGCGCCACCCTCCGCGAATACGGCGGCGTGGTCCTGGCCAGCGCGACGCTCTCCCCCCAATCCGAATTCGCCGAATCCTGCGGCCTGACTTTTGTGGGTCGGGGTTTATCCCCGACAGTCCTCCCGATGTCGGGCGTAAAGCCCGACCCACAGCAAGCCGCTACGTACGCGCCGGTGTCTGCCCACACCCCCTGGCGGGACGGCGCCTACGATGTCGCCGTGGACGCGCGCGTGGACACGACCTTCCAGCAGCGCGCGAGTTACTTCGCGACCACCGCCGCCACGATCGCCGCCCTGCAAGCCGCGGCGAACGGTCCCGTCGCCGTGTTTTTTCCCTCCTATGCCTACGCCGAGTCCGTCGCGCAGGAACTCGAGCGGCTCGCGCCCGTGAAGGTAGCGGTCCAGCCGCGCCTCCGTGACCTCGCCGCGCAAACCGCGTGGGTGGAGCAATCACTCGCGTTCACCGACGCGCTCTTCCTCGTGCTCGGCTCCAGCTTCGCCGAGAGCATCGATGCGCTGGGCGGCCGCGTGACCCACGCGATGGTGGTCGGCCCCGCGTTGCCCGAGGTAAACGCCATCCAGCGCGCCCGGCTGGCGGAGTTTTCCCCGCTCGGCCGCGAGGCCGCGTTCCGCCGCGTGTACCAGATTCCCGGCATGACCAAGGTGAATCAGGCCCTTGGCCGCCTTGTGCGCGCGCCCGGCCAGCGTGCCCGCGTGATCCTGCACTGCCGCCGCTTCCTCGAGCCCGCCTACGCCAGCCTCCTCGCCCCCGACTACCAGTTCGGCGCCAACGTCCTCACCGACGCCGACCTCGCCGCCTGGCTGCGGGGCTCGAACTAGGTTCCGGGAGCTGGCTTGGGCCCGGTGGTCGGATCCACACGGTGGCCGTTCCTGAATTGGGCTTCATGCAGTCCGTCGCTGTGGGCCGGCCGGACCAGCGATCCCACCGACCAATAGGCGACCTTCAACACTTCCGCCTGATCGAGCCAGTGGGGATCCGCCGGATTCTCCAACTGCCCCACATTCACACTGAAGGTGCTGCGCAGGACCACCACCGAGTTCACGAAGGTCCCGCTTTCCGCGTAGGGCCGCAGCAGGACGAACTTGGTCCGGTCCCGGCTGCTTAAAACATAGCACGCCGGCGGGCGCCGGCGGCTCGCGAGATCCAGCGGAATGGGCAGGTCATCGCCCGCCGGGATGGGCACTGATTCGGCTAAATTCACCACCAAGCTGCCACTCTCCAGGTGTTCAATCCGCATGACGCGGACCTTGTGCCCGGCCCGGCCGCCTGCTGCTCCCTCCCGGAACGGGACCTCAGCCACGAGTTCGCCATGATAGGCCGCGAGCTCGAGTTCGCCCGTCCACGCCGGCGCCTGCTGGCGAACCTTTGCCGCGAACGAGCGGGGAATCAAAATCATGGCGGCTTCGCCCCGGCCTTCCTCGCCCTTCTGCCACTCTTCCAGATTGGCCCCCGCCGGAGCCTTCAGGCCCATGATGTGCCAGCTAATCCTCATGGGATAGGATTGAATCCAGCCCGTCCGCTTTTGCTCCGTGCCGTCCGGCCAGCGCAAGGTGCCGGTAACTCCGCCGAAATTCAGGGAATAGTCTCCGGGCAGATTCACGTACCAAAAACCCATTTCCATCCGGACCAGGGACGGATCCAGGTTGGAACCCACCTTGGTGAAAGCCACCTCGCCGGTCGGTGCGACGGTCACGTGCGCCAGGGTTGGCGGTTCACTGCCCCACCAAAGGGCCCAGCGCGACCAATCCCAAGGCCAGAAGTTCGCCAGCAGGAGCATCAGGACAAAACCCACGGAAAACATCACCCAGGAGCGACCCCGCCGCCGGGTCAGAAATTGATGCCCCAC
>QQNC01000251.1 GCA_003402695.1 Verrucomicrobiota bacterium
CGTGCGCGATGCCTCCAAGATCGTCACGATCTCCGTGGCCCACGTGGAGTATCAGACCGAGAAGCGTCACTACGCCCACGTCGACTGCCCCGGTCACGCTGACTTCGTCAAGAACATGATCACTGGCGCCGCCCAGATGGACGGTGCGATCCTCGTTGTGTCGGCCGCCGACGGCCCGATGCCGCAGACCCGTGAGCACATCCTCCTCGCCCGCCAGGTCGGCGTGCCGAAGCTCGTGGTGTTCCTCAACAAGGTCGACCTCATCGACGACGCGGAACTCCTCGACCTCGTCGAGATGGAGATCCGCGAGCTCCTCACCAAGTACCAGTTTGACGGTGACAAGGCCGTGATCATCCGTGGCTCCGCCACCGCCGCGCTCGACGGCAAGCCCGAGGGCGACGCCGCCATCACGGCGCTGATGAACGCGATCGACACCGAAATTCCGGAGCCGGCGCGCGAGCTGGACAAGCCCTTCCTGATGTCCGTGGAGGACGTCTTCTCGATCACCGGCCGCGGCACCGTCGCGACCGGCCGTATCGAGCGTGGCATCGTCAAGGTGAACGACACCGTCGAGATCATCGGCCTCAAGGACACGTCCTCGACCGTCGTGACCGGCATCGAAATGTTCCGCAAGCTCCTCGATAGCGGCCAGGCGGGCGACAATGTCGGCATCCTCCTCCGTGGTATCGAAAAGGAAGGCATTGAGCGCGGCCAGGTCCTCGCGGCCCCGAAGTCGATCACCCCGCACAAGAAGGCCAAGGCCGAGATCTACGTCCTCTCCAAGGACGAGGGTGGCCGCCACACTCCGTTCTTCAACGGTTACCGTCCCCAGTTCTACTTCCGCACGACAGACGTGACGGGTATCGTCAACCTGCCGACGGGCGTCGAGATGATCATGCCGGGTGACAACATCTCGGTCGAGATCGACCTCATCGTTCCGATCGCCATGGAGAAGACCCAGAAATTCGCCATCCGCGAGGGCGGCCGCACCATCGGTGCCGGTCGTATCACCGAGATCATCGCGTAAGTCTCCATCAACCGTTTAACTCGGCGACGCCGAGGCCCTTTCGGGGGCCTCGGCTGCGTCGTCTAAGAAAGCCCATTACAGGCGTGTAGCTCAATTGGTAGAGTAGCGGTCTCCAAAACCGTTGGTTGGGGGTTCGATTCCCTCCGCGCCTGCCAAATTCCAGCCCATGAAAAACCCGTTCAGCAGCACCCGCATCTTCGTCGTCGAGATGATCGACGAGCTCAAGAAGGCCACGTGGCCGACTTGGACCGAGCTGCGTGACTCGACCGTCGTGGTCATTCTCGCCGCGGTCATCCTGGGTGTGTTCACCTCCATCAGCGATTTTGCCCTCTATAACTTCGTCGACCTGTTCACGAGGTTGGTCAGCTAACCGCGCCATGTCTACTTCCAGCCCCACCGCTCCCGCCACCGCCCAGTGGTTCGCCCTGCACACGCTCTCCGGCCAGGAGAACAAGGTGAAGAACTACATCGAGAAGTTCAAAAAGGCCGAGGAACTGGACGACGCCATTTTTGAGGTCCTTCTCCCGACCGAGGTCGTGTCCGAGGTCAAGAACGGCAAGAAGAGCACGAAGGTGCGCAAACTCTACCCGGGCTACGTTTTCATCCAGATGGTGCTCTTCGGTGAGGACAAGAATCTCATCAACAAGCCGTGGTACTTCGTGAAGGAAGTCTCCGGCGTGATCGGCTTCGTCGGCGGCGAGGCCCCCGCGGCCCTGCGCCAGTCCGAGATCGACGAGATCCGCTCCCGCATCGAGGCGGCCAACGGCAAGGAAGTGCCGAAGGTCCAGTACAGCATCGGCGAGGAAGTGAAGATCAACGATGGCGCGTTCGCCAGCCTCACCGGCCGCATCGATGAAATCGACCCCGACCGCGGTAAGCTCAAGGTTTCCGTCTCCATTTTCGGCCGCTTCACCCCGGTCGAGCTCGAATACTGGCAGGTCTCGCGCGTCACCGAGTGAGGCGCCGTACCCCGCACCCAATTTTTTCTAACTAAACACCACCTCTTATGGCCAAGAAGATCCAAGGTTACATCCGCCTCCAGTTGCCCGCCGGTGCCGCGAATCCCGCGCCCCCGGTCGGTCCTGCGCTCGGTGCGCAGGGCGTCAACATCATGGCGTTCTGCAAAGACTTCAACGCCCGCACCAAGGACCAGAACGGCATGATCCTGCCCGTGGTCATCACGGTGTTCACGGACAAGAGCTTCACCTTCATCCTCAAGTCGCCCCCGGCGTCGGTCCTCCTCAAGAAGGCCGCCAACATCGCCAGCGGCTCCGCCAAGCCCAACCAGGACAAGGTCGGCAAGGTCACGAAGCAGCAGCTGGCCGAGATCTGGAAGCTGAAGAAGGCCGACATGAATGCCAAGGACGAGGCCGCCGGCATCAAGATCATCGCCGGTACCGCCCGCAACATGGGCATCGACGTCATCGACTGATTTTTCCACCCGACAACCCAACTCAACGCGGGAGTTCCACCCGGAACGTTCGCACCGCAAGGAGTCCCTAATGCCCAAAGCCCATAGCAAACGATACACCAGCGCCCTCAAGGTCGCTGATCTCACCAAGGATTACCCGCTGGCGGAAGCCGTGGATGTCCTTACCAAGTTCCCCAAGGTGAAGTTCGACGAGACCGTCGAACTGTCCTTCTGCCTCGGGGTTGACGCTACCGCCGGCGAGCAGATGGTGCGCGGCACCACGCCGCTCCCGAACGGTTCCGGCAAGAAGGTCCGCGTGCTCGTCTTCACCGAAGACGCGCCCAAGGCGATCGCCGCCGGGGCCGACCACGCCGGTCTCCTGGACATGATGGCCAAGATCAACGAGGGCTGGCTCGACTTCGACGTCGCGATCGCGACGACCGAGGCGATGAAGACCGTCCGCACGATCGCCCGCGTCCTCGGTCCCAAGGGCCTGATGCCCAACCCGAAGTCCGGCACCGTGACCGATGACATCCCCGCCGGGATCAAGGCCGTCAAGGCCGGCCGCGTGGAGTTCAAGATGGACAAGGCCTGCAACATCGGCGTCGGCATCGGCAAGCGCTCGTTCACCGCCGCGCAGATTCTCGAGAACGCCAATGTCGTCATCGAGGCCGTCGGCAAGGCCAAGCCCTCCACGTTCAAGGGCAGCAACTACATCAAGTCTGTCGCCCTCTCGTCCAGCATGAGCCCCGGCGTCCACGTCGCGGCCATCGAGTTCAGCAAATACTAAACGGAGTCCCAACCATGAGAGCCGAAAAAAATTATCTGATCGCCGAGGTTGAGACCCACCTCAAGAAATCCGACTACGTCATCCTGACCAACTTCACGAAGGTCACGGTCGCCGACGTTGCCGAGCTGCGCAAGCGCCTCGACATCGAGAAGGCCGAGTTTCACGTCGTCAAGAACAGCTCCCTCCGCGTCGCGGCCAAGGCCCTGGGTCTGCCCGAGTTCGAGAGCGCCCTGATCGGCCCGACGGCCGTTGTCGTGGGAGGCAAGAACTCCGCCGGCGTCGCGAAGATCCTCAAGAAATTTTTCGAGGACAAACAGAAGCTCGAGGTGAAGGTGGGCGTGATGGAGAAGAAAATCGTCTCCGCCGCCGACCTCGCCAAGATTGCGGACCTGCCCTCGTTCGAGGCGCTGCGCTCGCAACTGCTC
>QQNC01000252.1 GCA_003402695.1 Verrucomicrobiota bacterium
CCTTCGGCGCGCTCATCACGCTCTCCCCGTGGCTGTACCAGCAGATCGGCATTCCCAAAAGCTCCGACGCCCTCGTGCTGGCCGTCATCGTGTTTTCCATCCGCATCCTCAGCGAACGCGAGCCGGCCAAGCGCGTCGAGGCCCTCGGCGCCACGCTCTTCGGTTTGGTCTACGTCGCGCTGATGCTCCAGTACTTCGTCCGCATCCTCACGCCCATGCCCGACGATGTGGTGTCGGCCAACGGCCGGCTCATCCTCTGCCTGTGGCTCATCGCCGTCGCCAAATTCTGCGACGTCGGCGCCCTGCTGACCGGCCTGGTTTTCGGCAAACACAAGATGGCGCCGCAAATCTCCCCGAAGAAAACCTGGGAGGGCGCCGTCGGCGGCGTGCTCATGTCCATGGGCGTCGGGGCGTTAGTGGCCTGGCTGGGACGCGATGTCCTGCCCCCGCACATGACCCCGCTGGTGGCCGCGTTCAAGGCCGCCCCCATCGCCCTGCTCGCCATCGTGTCCGACCTGATCGAGTCCATCCTCAAACGCCACGCCACGCTGAAGGACTCGGGCGGCGCCATTCCCGGCATCGGTGGGATCTTCGACCTGAGCGACAGCCTGCTCCTTACCGCCCCGCTGGGCTATTTCCTGTTCGCGCTGCCGTAACTCGGAGGATTGTCTGTCGGAGGTCGGGCTTTACGCCCGACATCGGGGATCGGCCTGTCGGGCGTAAAGCCCGACCTACAACATCCGTGGCCTCCACGTCACCCTCCGTGCCCTCCGTGTCCAAATTCCGGCTCTGAGAACGTTTAATTCCCCTCCGCGCTTGCGGGCCTAGCGCCGCCCCTGCATCGTTGCCGGCTTTCGTGGCCAAACCTTCGTCCAGCCCCCGCAAACGCATCGTCCTGCTCGGCGCCACCGGCTCCATCGGGGAAAACACCCTGCGCGTCATCGCCGCGCACCGCGACAAGCTTGAGCTCGTCGACATCGCCGCCCGGGCCAATCACGCGCGGCTGGCCCAGATCGCCCGCGACTTCGGCGTGGCCCATGTCGCGGTGTTTGAGGACGCGGCCTACGCCGCGGCCAAGTCCAGCGGCGGTTTTCCCGCCGGCACCCAGCTTTACGGCGGGTTGAGCGGGCTCATCGCCCTCGCCCAGCTGCCCGGGGCCGATGTCGTGCTGGTCGCCGTCGTCGGCACCACCGGGCTCGAGCCCGCCCTGGCCGCGCTCGCCGCCGGCAAGGACCTTGCGCTCGCGTCGAAGGAGATCCTCGTGCTCGCCGGCAAGTTCGTCATGGCCGCGGCGAAAAAACACGGCGCCAAACTCCTGCCCGTGGACAGCGAACACAGCGCCGTTTTCCAATGCCTTGAGGGCCACCCGCAGGCCGCCCGCGGTGAGCCCGGTCGAACCGATGTGCGCCGCATCGTGCTCACCGCGAGCGGCGGCGCGTTTCGCGACTGGCCGGCCGAGCGGCTGGCCCACGTCACACCCGCCGACGCCCTCAAGCACCCCACCTGGGCCATGGGCCCGAAAATCACCGTGGATTGCGCCACGCTGGCCAACAAGGGACTCGAGCTCATCGAGGCGCAGGCGCTGTTCGGCCTCCGCGTCGACCAGTGCACCGCGGTCATCCATCCGCAGAGCATGGTGCACTGCCTCGTCGAGTTCACCGATGGCACCATGCTCGCCCAGCTCTCGCCGCCCTCCATGACGTTTCCCATCCAATACGCCCTGCTGCACCCCGACCGGGCGCCGGGCGTCGAGCCCGCGCTCGATTTCACCCAGCTGCTGGGCTTCGAGTTCCGGCCGGTGGACGAGCTGCGTTTCCCGTGCTTCCGCCTCGCGCGCCAGGTCATGGCCGCCGGCGGCGTCGCCCCCGCGGTCTTCAACGCCGCCAACGAGGTCGCCGTCGCCGCCTTCCTCGGCGGTTCCATCCCCTTCCTTGCGATTCCCCGCGTCATCGATCAAACTCTGCAGACCGTGGAAAATTTTGAACCGGAAACGCTCGCCGCCGTCCTGGACGCCGACGCCCACGCCCGGCGCACCGCCGGCGCACTCCTGCAAACGGTTTCCTGACCCTGATGACCTCCGATTTCCTGACCACCCTGCTCGCCAACGCCTGGTCGATCCTGCTCGTCGCCCTTTTCTTCGGCGGCTCGATCTTCGTCCACGAGCTCGGCCACTTCCTCGCGGCCCGCTGGCGCGGCGCGAAGGTGGAGCGGTTCTCCATCGGCTTCGGCCCGGCGGTTTTTTCCTGGCATGGCCGCGATGGCGTCGAGTACCGCCTCGCCTGGTTTCCCCTCGGCGGCTATGTGCTGCTGCCGCAGCTGGCCGACCTCGGACCGGTCGAGGGCAAGAGCGAGGTCGACGTCGAAAAGCTCCCGCCCGTCACCTATTCAACCAAGATGATCGTGTTTGTCGCCGGGGCCTGCTTCAACGTCCTCTTCGCCTTTGCCCTCGCGAGCATCATCTGGGTCATCGGCCAGCCCGAGAGCAGCGAGACCGCGAGCACCAGCATCGGCTATGTCAGCCAGAAGATCGAGCTGCCGGGCGGGGTGAAGGTGACCAGCCCGGCGATGGAGGCCGGCCTGCGGGTCGGCGATATCATCAAGGCCATCGATGGCCGTCCCGTGCGGAAGTTTTTTGATATTTATGTCCAGATCGGCCTCGGTTCCGGGCTGAGTGCGGATGGCCGGCGGCAGGCGGTTTTCACCCTCCAGCGCGAGGGGAAGATCTTTGATGTCATCGTGCATCCGCAGCTCGCGGGCGAGGAAAGCGAACGCCGGGTGGGCATCGCGCCGGGTTATCAATTGAGCGTGTTCCAGGTGGCCCCCGGTTCGATTGCGGCCAAGGCCGGATTCCATCCCGACGATCTCATCCTGAGCCTCGACGGCCAGCCGGTGCTGAGTTTCCAGACCTGGCAGGACGTCCTCGAGCTATCGGCCAAGCGCGCGGTCATCGCGCGCGTGCAGCGCGCCGGCCGGGAGGTCGCCCTCACCCTCCCCGTCCGGGCCCCGGCCAAGTCCGCCAACGCCTTCGGCCTCGCGCTCACCACGGGCTACACGCTGATCCACCCCACCCCGTTCGCCCAGATTCGCGACCAGGTGCTGATGTCGTACCGCACCCTCTGGAGCCTGATCAACCCGCACTCCGACATCGGACTCTCCAAACTTTCCGGCCCGGTGGGTATCGTCCGCATTTTCCACAGCGCGGCCGAGGCGGGCATTCGTCCCGTGCTGATGTTCACCATCCTGCTCAACATCAGCCTCGCAATTTTCAACCTGCTCCCCCTGCCCGTCCTCGACGGCGGCCAGATGATGTTCGCCACCATCGGCCGACTGCGCGGCCGGGCCCTGTCGGCCAACTTCATCATGGCGGCGAACGGCGTTTTCATCCTGCTGCTGCTCACGATGGTGGTTTATATCAGCGTCTTTGACGTCCGCCGCATGAACGGCGACCGGGCGGAGACGGCCGCACCCGCGTCGGCCCCCGCCGCCAACCCGGTGCCCGTCAAGCCCTGACCCGCCGGCTACATGTCCTATTGCGCCTCCCGTTTCTCCACCGTGCGCCGGCCCACCGTCGAGGTGATGGTTGGGTCCGTGGGCGTCGGCGCCGCCCATCCCCTCCGGCTGCAGTCCATGACGACGAGCGACACCCAGGAC
>QQNC01000253.1 GCA_003402695.1 Verrucomicrobiota bacterium
CAACCTGCGCTACAGTCTGACGGACGAATTAAGGCGGATCGGCGGGAATATCGGCTACGGCATTCGGCCCTCCGCCCGGCGGCTGGGCCATGCCACGACGATTCTCCGGGAGACGCTGATTAAAGCCAAAGCGCAGGGCATTCGGCGGGTCCTGGTCACCGCCGACAAGGGAAATGCGGGATCAGTGAAGACGATCCTCAAGAATGGGGGCGTTCTGGATGCGGAAGAACTCCTGCCCGGCCACCCGGACATCACGCAGCGATTCTGGATCACCGCCGGCTAGACTCGGGGGCGGGACGTTCCGCCAGAATCTCCTTCACCCAGCGTCGGTGGGGGCCGGAGAGGGTGACGGTGTCGAGGTCCACAAGGGGCACCCAGACGAGGCCGGTAGGTGGCATTCCACGCGGACTCGAGGTGCGGTAAATTGACTCGGTGATCTGGTAGCGCGTGATGCCGCGGCGTTTCTTCGCGAGGAGTTTTCCCTTTGTGGCCGCGGCCTCGGTCAGGCCGGCCTGCGCGGCGGTGGGGAGTTCGTGGATGTTCGCGAAGCGGCGCGCGCCGCCGGCCGAGAGGTGAAGCAGGAGCGCGCACTGGCGTTCGATCCAGACGCGCATGACCGCGACTTGCTCCAGTTTCTTCGCGGCGAGTTTCGGGTAGTTTTCCGGGTCGCCGCGCTGCCCGGCCGCGCAGAATTTCACCACGGGGCAGGTCAGGCAGAGCGGGTTCTGGCGGAAGCAGACCGTGGCCCCGAGTTCCATCATCGCCTGGTTGTGGTCGCCGGGGTTGGTCGCAGGCAGCAGAGCCGTGGCGAGCGGCGCGAAGGCCTTCGACGCACTGGCGGAGTCGCGGTACGGCGTGGCGTCGGCGGTCAGGCGCGCGAGAATACGGACGACATTGCCGTCCACGCACGCGGCCGGCGCGCCGAACGAGATGCTGGTGATCGCCGCGGCGGTGTACGGGCCGACCCCGGGCAGTTCCTGCCATTCGGCCGGGGTCCGGGGCACTGGGCGAGAGGCGATGGTTTGGGCGAGCTTGTGCAGGTTGCGGGCGCGGGAGTAGTAGCCGAGGCCTTCCCAGAGTTTCAGCACGCGGGACTCGGGCGCGGCGGCGAGCGCGGCGAAGTTCGGCAGCTCCACCAGCCAGCGTGCGAGGTAGGGGAGGACGGTCTTCACCTGCGTCTGCTGCAGCATGAACTCGCTCACGACCGTCTGGTAGAGCGAGGGGTTTAACCGCCAGGGCAGGGGGCGGGCGTGGACGCGGTACCACGCGCGCAGTGCGCGTTGGAAGCCCGACTTGGCGGCGAGGAGCTGGGCGGAAGAGTGGGCCACGAAGAGGCCCAAAAGGGCACAAAAGAGTGCCGGAATAAAGGCTGCCGTAATTTTTCGTGTGTTTTTGCGCCTTTTTGTGGCCAACTCTCCCGCATGCCCAAGAAGCCGACCTCCGATGAAGAGGCCCCGAAGAAACTCGCCTCGTACACGGCGAAGCTGGACGACGCCCAGATGGCGAAGCTCCAGGCGGTCTGCGAGGGGCGGCATTACGACCCGTTCGAGGTCGCGTACACGCGCTTTGCGTTCAAGTCCGAAGCCGCCCGGGTCAATGTCTGCGCCTATACCAGCGGCAAGGTCGTGATCGCCGGCAAGGGCACGGAGGAGTTTGTGACGATGACGCTCGAGCCCGAGGTCACGGGCGCGGCGAAGCTCGGCTATGACGAGGTGCTGCACCCCGACTGGTTCGAGTCGCACGCGGGCCTCGACGAGAGCGGCAAGGGTGACTTTTTCGGGCCGGTGATCGCGGCGACGGTGATCGCGGACCGGGCCATGATCGAGACGTGGATCAAGGCGGGCGTGAAGGATTCCAAGGCGATCGCCGAGGCGCAGATCATCAAACTGGACAAGCTCATTCGCGAGACGAAGGGCGTGGTCGTGCGCACGCGGTTCGCGGGGATGCCGCGGTACAACGAGCTGATGGGGCGGCCGCGGGCGAACCTGAACCTGCTCCTCGCCTGGATGCACGCCTCGGCGCTGGAGGAGGCGCTGACGATGAGGCGGGTGCCGTGGGGCCTGCTCGACCAGTTCACCAAGCAGCCGCTCGTGCAGAAGGAGCTGGCGAAGAAGGGCGTGAAGGATTTCGACCTGCGCATGCGCACGAAGGCGGAAGAGGACCCGGTGGTCGCGGCGGCGTCGGTCGTCGCGCGCGCGGAGTTCGTGCGGCAGATGCACCTGCTCTCGAAGAAATTCGGCGCCAAGCTGCAGAAGGGCGCGGGCCCGCTGGTGAAGACGCAGGCCGCCGAGATCATGGCGAAGTTCGGCGCGCGCGCGCTGGGCGAGTTTGCCAAGCTGCATTTTCGCACGGCCTACGAGGTGGTGTCGGCCGCCGGCAAGCTCGACGAGCTGCCGCTCAAGCCGCCGGGACCGAAGATGGAATGGCGAGGCTGACGGCACCATGGCGAAGCGCCGGCAGCTCCGCGGGTTTGACCTGAAACAGCTCGAGGGCGTGAGTGGCCTGATCGGGGTGGACGAGGCCGGCCGGGGCGCGCTGGCGGGGCCGGTCGTCGCGGGCGCGGTGCTGGTCAGCGCGGAATTTTTGGAGAGCCGCTGGGCCGTGACCCGCTCGGGGCGGGTCAACGACTCGAAGCAGCTCACTCCGGCCGAGCGGGAGGAATTGTGGGTCGAGTTTGAGGGCCTTGTCGCGCAGGGGCAGATCCACGCGAACTTCGGCGTCGCCGACGTGGGCGAGATCGAGCAGTTCAACATCCTTGGCGCGACCAAGCTCGCGATGCGCCGTGCGATCGAGGGGATTTATCCGCCGGAGGCCTTTGTGCAGAAGACGGAGCCCGACTTGTTTGCGTCGGCCGAGGAGATCGCGGCGTTCAAGCCGCGGGTGTCGGCCCGCATCCTGATCGACGGTCTCGCGCTGCGGAATTTCCCGTACCCGCACACCGGCATTGTCAGCGGGGACGCGCGCTCGCTGAGCATCGCGATGGCGAGTATCATCGCGAAGGTTACCCGCGACCGGCTGATGAACGAGCTCGACCGGAAGTATTCCGGCTATGGGTTTGCGCAGCACAAGGGCTACGGGACGGAGGAGCACCGGGAGGCGGTGCTGAAGCTCGGCCGCTGCCGGGAGCACCGCGATTTGTTCCTGCGCAAGCTGTTCGCCACGCGCGTGGACCCGGCGCAGATGGAGTTTCTCTGAGGGATCGCGGAAGCGCGGAGGAGCGGAAAGACCGGGAGACGGAAGCCGGAGGTCGGAATACTTTAAGGGGGGAGCCAGGAAACCAGGAATCTGTGAACACCCTCAATCCGATGCCCTGTTCCCCAGTTTCCTGGCTTCCCCCTTAAAAATCCTGCTTCCCGGTATTTTCCGCTCCTCCGCGCTTCCGCGATAAATTCCGGACTAGTGCCCGCTGACTGAATCGCTAGCGTCCTCGCGATGGCCGAACCTGCCTACACTGAGATCAAGAACTTCCGGGCGGTGGACGAAGCGCTGCTCACGTCGGGCCAGCCGACGGTGGCGCAACTGGAGAGCGTCGCCGCGGCGGGTTTTCAGACGGTCATCAACCTGGCCCTGCACGACCAGCCGCGCTATTCGCTGCCCGACGAACCCGGCACCGTGGCCG
>QQNC01000254.1 GCA_003402695.1 Verrucomicrobiota bacterium
AGGGCCAGAGCTGCGGGCCTGACCTCCGGACTGACTTTGTCCGATACCTCGCGAAACTGGCAGATGGCACAGAAGGACTGGATCTCACGCTGGGCGATGTGACCGAATGCCTGCTCCAGGCAGGTCAGCGCCTCGTCCCGCTGCGCCGCGGTCAGGTCCGGGGCAAGCACCTGCGCCAGCACGAGACCCTCGCGCAGGGCCTGTCGTCCGGCGGAGAAATAGGCCAGGAGGGGATTACGGCCGCAGGGACAAGGCGGTTCCTGCTGGCGGGTGTGGAGCCGGCGGGCCGACCAGATCCGCAGGGTCGAGAAGACGTCATTCAACGTGGTGTCGAGCAGGTGGACCAGCGTGTCCGGATTGGCCAACGGAGAATTCATCCGCTCGATCCGCAGCAGGTTCTCCCAATTGGACCGAATGCAGGGGCGATGGGCCTCAAGAGCCTGCAAAATTACCGTTTCCACAGCGGGAATATCCCAGAAAGACCCGTCCTCCGCTCATCACCCCTTGGCAAATTGTGGCTTTCTTTTGTTGTGCGCGGATTGTCCCCAAGCTCACAGCGCTGGGTGCAGGGTCCGGCAGTCGCGCTCCAATTCCGCCCGGAAGTCGGGATGGGCGATCGAAATCAGCGCGGCGGCGCGTTCCCGCAGCGTCCGGCCATGGAGGTTCACCGCGCCGTATTCCGTGACCACCCAGTGCACATGCCCGCGCGTGGTGACCACCCCGGCTCCGGCCGCGAGCTGGAAGGTGATGCGCGACACGCGGCCCTTGGCGGCCGTCGCAGGCAGCGCGATGATCGGCCGGCCGCCCGGCGACAGCGCGGCGCCGCGGATGAAGTCCATCTGGCCGCCGATGCCGGAGTAGATCCGGTGACCGATGGAGTCGGCGCAGACCTGGCCGGTGAGGTCGATCTGGATCGCGGAGTTGATCGCGACGACCTTCGGATTCCGGCGGATCACCGAGGTGTCGTTCGTCCAGTCGCAGGGATGGAAGGCGACCATGGGGTTGTCATGGACGAAGTCAAAGAGCCGGCGGCTGCCGTTGATGAAACTGGTGACGATGCGGCCGGGGGAGACCGCCTTGAGGCGGTTGGTGATGACGCCGGCCTCGACCAGATCCACGACGCCATCGGAAAACATCTCGGTATGGATCCCCAGGTCATGTTTGCCGTGCAGGCGGGCGAGCACGGCGTCGGGAATGCCGCCGATGCCCATCTGAAGGGTGGAGCCGTCCTCCACGAGTCCGGCCACCAGCTCACCGATGCGGGCCTCGACGGCGGTCTCGGGGGCGGGCCGGTGCTCGACCAGGGGCCGGTCGGTGGCCACGAAGACATCGATCTGGTCGAACGGCAGGACATTGTTGCCGTGGGTGCGCGGCATCTGGTCATTGATTTCCGCGATGATCACCCGGGCCGTCATGGCCGCGGCCCGGGCGGCGTCGCAGGAGGTCCCCAGCGAGCACATGCCATGGCGGTCGGGCGGGGAAACCTGCAGTAGGGCGACGTCGAGCGGCACGCTGCCGCTCAGGAACAGGGCGGGGATGTCGGACAGGAAGATCGGGATGAAATCGGCGCGGTCCTCGGCGACGGCTTGGCGCAACGGGGCGCCGATGAAGAGGGAGACCGAGCGGAATTCCCGCTCGCGGCCGCTTGCGGCAAAGGGCGCGGGTCCGGCGGTGTGCAGGTGGTAAAGCTTCACCCCTTCGAGGTCATGCCGGGCGCAGAGCGCCTCAATCAGCGGGGCGGGCGTGGCGCAGGCCCCGTGAATGAAGACATTGGTGCCGCTGCGGATATGGGCGACGGCATCGGCGGGGGACGCCGCGGAGGATTTCCAGTCGGGACTCATGGGCGGATAAGTTGGAATTATTCTGGGCGGATCACCCGGGAAGCGAAGCGCCGAAGCTGGGCTTGGAATGGGAAATTGTCCGCATTTTTTGCGGTGCGCGGGGGCTGGCGGGTTTTGTCCGGCGGGGTGACGGTCCGGACCGCCCGGCCTAAGTCGCGGAGCAGCCCGGTTTCCGGCGGTTTTTGGGGTGCCGAAATGAACCTTGCCCGGTGGCGGCGCGCTGGGCACGGTGCGCGGCAGTGAAAATCGGATTTCTTGGCGGGAGCTTCGACCCTGTGCATTTCGGCCACCTGATGGCCGCGCAGGACGCCTACGAGCAAAACCAGCTTGACCGGCTCATCCTGGTGCCTGCGGCGCAGGCCCCGTTGAAGAACAACGATGTGCAGTCCAAGGCGGAGGACCGCCTGGCCTTGCTGCGGGCCGCGGTGGAGTGGGACCGGCGGTTTGAGATTTCCGACGTCGAGCTGCGGCGGGGCGGGGTGAGCTACACGATCGACTCGGTCCGGCACTTTCGCGCGCTCTACCCGAACGACGAGCTCTACTGGATCATCGGCGGGGACCAGTTGCCCAAGCTCCACCTGTGGAAGGACATCAAGGAACTCGCGAAGCTGGTGGAGTTCATTTTCCTCGAGCGGCCGGGCCATCCGGTGAAGGCGGTGCCCGACATTCCCGGGCTGCGTCTGCGCCGCTGCGACGGCCATTTGCTCGCGATCAGCTCCACGGAGCTGCGGGACCGGGTGAAACGGGACCTGTCGTTGGATTATTTTGTGCCGCACAAGGCGATTGTATATATCCGGGACCACCGTCTTTATCGCTGATCTACATGAAGGGAAAAAAATCAAACGCGCTGTCGCTGGTTAAACTCTGTTGCCAGGCCCTGGACGAGAAGAAGGCCGTGGACCTGCAGGTCCTCGACGTGAGCGCACAGTCCTCGATCACCGATTACCTCGTGCTGGCTACGGGTACGTCGGAACCGCACCTCCGCGCCTTGCGCGTTGAACTCGAGAAGGCGATCGATGCGAGCCAGCATCCCATCTTGGGCATGGAAACCGCCCAGGAAAGCGGCTGGGTCGTGGTCGATGTCTTCGACGTGATGATCCACCTTTTCACCGCCGATGCCCGGGCCAAATACGGTCTGGAGAACCTCTGGAAAGACGCAGTGAGCGTGTCAGTGCCCAAACTTCTGGGGGTCGCGCCCAAGGCAAAAAAGCGCAAGCCGGCTGCTGCGCCCAAGAAACGCAAAAAAGCCGCCAAATAACGGCCTGGCCCTAGGGCGCTCAATGGGCGCCCAGGATTGTAAAATCCCCTTAAAACTGGGGTCAAAATATGGGGTGCAATACCCATATTTGATCTATCTCCGTGGAAATTTTACAAGCCCGTCCGCGTGGTTTTTCCCGCTTAGGATTGGGGGTAATTGCTATGGGGAGATCCGTTTTAACAAGAGCACGTTTAATTATATAAAACGTTATTTTATAGACATTTAAAAAATCATTAAGCTGCCTTTACCTGACAAATAGGGCCGGCGGTTTTCTGGCATTACATCCCGGCTGAATGCGAATCCGGATGCACCGGTGTCGCGCAGACTGAGTAATTTCCACCAGGAAATGGTCTTGTTGTATTCGGGTGGGCTTGCTTGAGTGTCAGCATGCTCACTTCCGAGTCATCATATCCTAACCATCACATATACTACTTATGAAAAATCAGAATCAGTCCAAGGGGTTTACCCTCGTTGAAATCATGATCGTCGTCGTCATCATCGGCCTCCTGGCC
>QQNC01000255.1 GCA_003402695.1 Verrucomicrobiota bacterium
CGTCCCGCCGTACGTCCCGTGCCAGCGCGCCGAAAAACGCGGCGCCCCCGCCCGGCAAATAGCTGACGGGCAGCGCCGCCGCGATCCGCTTCAGCTCGGCATAAATATCGGCGGTGGTGCCTCCCGCCGTCGGAGCCTCGCCCGCGGCATACACGTCCAGCAGGTGCACGCTGTCCGCCACGGCCAGCGCCGCCGCAAACTCGGCCTTGAACTGGGCCGTGCGGCTGAAGCGGTGCGGTTGAAACACGACGACCAACCGGCCGGCCTCGCCCACACGCCGCCGCAGACTCGTCAGCAGCGCGCGGATTTCCGCCGGGTGGTGCGCGTAATCCTCGATGACGGTCAGCCCGTCCGCCGCGTGCAACGTGGTCTGCCGGCGGCGCACGCCCGGATAGTCCGCGAGCAGCGTCGGGGTCAGTGTCGCCCCCAGGAGTTGCGCCGCAGCCAGCGCCGCCGTGGCATTGGCGGCATTGAAATCGCCCTGCGCCTTCACGCCCGCCTCGGTGAGGGTGAACTCACCGCCGAGCCGGAGCGTCATGCGGCCCGCGGACTCACACGAGATCGTACCCCGGAAGTTACCGGTCCGGCCAAAGGTTTTCGCCGTCGGGGCCACCCGGGCGCTCACCGCACACGCATCGCTCACCAAGACCGGTCCGCGCGTGCGGTGGAACAGGGCGGCGAACGTCGCCTCGAGGTCGGCCGCGCGGCGGTAAAAGTCGGGATGATCCCAATCGAGGTTCACGGCGACCGTCACCTCGGGGGCAAACGCCTCGATCGTCCCGTCGCTCTCGTCGATCTCCGCCACCACCCAGTCGCTGGAACCGGTCCGCGCCGGCGGGGTGTCGTCGGCGAACAACCCGCCCAGCACCCAGCCGGCGGGAAACCCCGCGGCTCGCAGGGCCGTGATCAGCATGGCCGTGGTGCTCGTCTTGCCGTGCGAGCCGCAGACGGCGATAAGTTTTTTCCCCCGCAGCACTTCCGCCAGCAGTTCGCCGCGGCGCACCAGCGGGATTTTCCGGGCCAGCGCCGCCCCGTAGGCCGGATGCGTTTGGGCGATGGCCGAGGAGTAAACAACCAGCTCGCAGTCCACCGGCAGCGGTCCGATGGCCACCGACTCGCGCGCGAGCAGGGTCCGCACGTCGCCGGTGAGCGCATCGTCCTCCCCGGTCACGGAAAAGCCGGCCTGGGCGAGATAGATGGCCAGGGGGGCCACCCCCATGCCACCGACGCCGAGGCAGTGAAGGTGGCGCACCTCGTGCCCGAAAAGCGTGGGCCGCACCGCGGGTCTCATGCGGCGGAGGGCAGCGGCGCCGCGGGAGTAACCGGCGGCGGCGTCACGAGTTCATCCAGGTCATCGAGCATCAGCTCCAGCGAATTCGCCCGGTCCATGCGCTGGAGATTGCCCCGAAACTTGCGGAGCAGCCAGTCGTTGAAAATCGTGTCCAGCACCTCGGCATGCAGCGTGGCGATCAACGCCTGCTCCACGACCAGGCCGCCGCCCTGCCGCTCAAAGAACGCGGCGTTGGCGCGCTGGTGGTCGTCGGCGGCCTGCGGGTAAGGCACGAGGATGGCGGGCGTCTCGCAGCGGATCAGCTCGGCGATCGTGCCGGCACCGGCCCGCGAGACGACGAGGTCGGCGGCCGAGAGCAGCTCGGCCACCTGGTCGCAGAACGGGCTGAAGACCGCACGGATCGGCGCACCGGTCTTTGTCCGCTGCTCGCGCGAGTCGTTCGCCCCGCCCTTGTCGAGCCCGGTCACGCAGTAAACCTGCACCCCCTCGGCGGCGAAGAGCGGGAGCTTCTGGCGCACCCACTCGTTGAGCGGGCCGGCACCCTGGCTGCCGCCGAAGACAACGAGCACCTTCTGGTTGGAATCGAGTCCGAGCGCGGCCCGGGCGGCGGCGGTGGGCAGGCGCTGGATTTCCGCCCGCACCGGCATGCCCCCATGCCGCGTGGCCGCGGCGGGGACGCCGGGCAGCTTGATGCCCGTGGGCAGATAGACGCGCGTAGCCAGCCGGCCGAGGACGCGGATGGCGAGGCCGGGGACGCGGTTCGACTCATGCAGCGCAACCGGCACGTGGCGCAGCCAGCCGGAGACGGCGATGCCGGCCGAGGTAAAGCCGCCGAAACCCACGATGCCGTCGGGCTTCGTCTCCCGCACCAGCTTCAGGCAAAAAAAGAACCCGCGCGTCTGCGTCACCACGCAACGCACCAGCTTGAGCGGTGACCAGGAGAAGCCGGTGCCGGGCACGCGGAGGAATCCAAATTGCGGGTATTTCTCGATCAGCCGCGCATCCACCTTCTTCTGGCTGATCAGCAGGGTAACCGTGTGCCCGCGGGCAATGAGCCCCTCGGCGAGGGAAATGCCCGGCGAAAGATGACCGCCCGTGCCGCCGCAGGAAATGATGTACCGGCTCACGCGAGCACCTCCTGCATGGAGCGCAACCGGCCGCCGAGCGCGACGCGGCCCCAGGTACGCTGGGTGTTGAGCAGGATGCCGAGCAGCAGGCCCATCAGGAGCAGGTTCGACAGTCCGGCGCTGATGAACGGCAGCGACATGCCCTTGGTCGGAAACATGCCCGTGACGACGCCCAGGTTGATGATCGCCTGCAGGCAGATCAGCAGCAGGCAGCCGGTGACGAGGAGAAACTGGAACAGGTTGGGCGCGCGGCGGAGGTGGATCAGGCCGGCGATGAACATGACCGTGAAGACCACGACCACGCCGAGCGTGAACCACAGGCCCATTTCCTCGCCGACCACGGCGAAGATCATGTCGGTGTGCGCCTCGGGCAGGAAATTCAGCTGCTGGCGGCCCTGGCCCAGCCCGACGCCATCCACGCCGCCGGAGGCAAACGCCGCGAGCGACTGGTACAGCTGGTACGTGCCGCCCTGCTTGTTGCCCTCGACATCGAGGAAGGCGAGGAAGCGGCGGAGCCGGTTGGGATTGAGCGCCACGGCGACGGCGAACAACCCGAACACCATCGCCACCGTCGGGACAATGTAGCGCCACTTGGCCCCCGACAGAAAAAGCAGCACGAGGCCGACGGCCACCATCAGCGCCGCGGTGCCGAAGTCCGGCTCGCGCTGCACGAGCAGCGCAAACACGCCAATGATGCCGAGCGGGTAGACATAACCGCGCTTGAACTCACCGAGGCGCGACTGGTTCAGAGCGAGATAATGCGCGAGGCAGAAGACGAGGCCGAGTTTCGCAAATTCCGAGACCTGCAGCAGGAACGGCCCGTAGCCGAGCCAGCGCCGCGCGCCGGTGCGCCAGACGCCGATCCCCGGGATCAGCACGAGCACCAGCATCACCGCAAAGCCCCCGCCGATCCACCAGGCATACTTGCGCAGATAGTCGAGGTTCAGCCGGCTCGTCACAAAGCAGACCACCGCGGCAAGCACCACGCCGATGAGCTGCTTGTTGAGATAGTAATACGGCCCCTGCTTGAACGAGGCGCTGGCGCTGAACAGGATGGTCAGCCCGAGAATCGTCAGGCCAATGGCGCAGACGACAATGATGGCCGCGGGGTTGACGACGAACCGCGCGCGGGGGGCTTCGGCCGACAAGTCACGGGACATCGACGTAAG
>QQNC01000256.1 GCA_003402695.1 Verrucomicrobiota bacterium
GAGGGGGACTCAGAGGCGCGCGAAGCCGCGGCTCGGTCAGCGTCACCCGCCGAGGAGGAGGGAACTTCCGCCCGCGCGGACTCAGGCGCGGCGACCGGAGCTGCCGGCGCAGCGGCCGGCTGGGAACTCGCGCCCGATTTGGGCTTCACGCTGCGCGGTCGGCGGCGGGTGAGGCGGGAAATTTTCTTGTCATCGCCGGCGCCGGTATCTGAGCCGGTGGCGGAGGAATCGCGGTCGTTTTTCGGGGGCATATCCATGTTCAAAGCTGAATTATGTGACTGAGGGGGTGCGCAACCCGACGGCTCAGAGCCGGCTTCGATCCTCTCAGCTCACCGTCCGCAGGTCGTGAATCAGTGCGGTAACTTGATCTTGGAGGAATTGGACGCTGCCGTCGTTCCACAAGACAAAATCAGCCAGCTCGATTTTACGCGCCAGGGGCAGTTGCTTGGAGATTCGTTGCTCGGCGAGCGCGTGCGGTAGGCCACGCTGCTCCAGTCGGGCGAGTTGCTGGGGAGGAGCACAGGCGACGCACAGGGTGAAATCAAACCAATTCTCCAGCTTCCGCTCGAACAACAAGGGCACCTCCACGGCCCAGGGTCCCTCCGGCGCTGTCGCCAGCGCCTGGCGCCACAGCCCGAACAACAGGGGGTGCGTGAGCGCTTCCAGCCACTCCCGCCCCGCGTCGTCCGCAAAAACCCGCTGACCCAGCTGCGCCCGGTCCACCTGGCCATCCGGCGTCATCACCCCGTCGCCAAAATGCCGGCGCAACTCGGCCATGACCTCCGGCCGCGGCAGGACCTGCTCGCGCAGCAGCGCATCCGAGTCGAGTCGCCGGAATCCAGCGTGCTCAAACATCCCGGCCACGGTGGATTTACCGCACCCCATTCCTCCAGTTATTCCAATGATCATCCCTCAGTGTTTCCCCTAGATTTGAACTTGCCTGACTTAGGCGCAAATTCTTAATCGCGAGACTTCGCCCGCTGCTTGCCGAAAAGATTATCCCCAAGGCGGAACTGCATGCCTCAACGTGTCGACACCAAGAGTTTCACCGCTGTTTTAGGGCTGACTCAGGCCATCCTTCTCCGGCTATTTCCCGGGACCTCACCTGCCCTGCTGGACCGGCTCTTCACCGATGTGGAGCTGCTTTTTGCCGGCCACCATCCGGGATTCCAAGCCAATGACCTGCGCTACCACGACCACGAGCATACCCTGCAGGCCGCGGGCTGCCTGGCCGTCTTGCTGGAGGGCGCCCAGTTGTCCGGCGAAATTGAAAGGTTTTCCGTCCGGCAGTTCGAAATCGCGATCGCCGCCGCGCTGCTGCATGACTCCGGTTACCTGAAGGCCCGCTCGGATGAGGGCGGCACCGGCGCAAAATATACGCTAACCCATGTCCTGCGAAGCTGTGCTTTTGCCGCCTCCTATCTGCTCACCTTGGGCGTGAACGAGAAGGAAATCGCCAGTGTCCTCGCCGCCATCAACTGCACCGGACATAACCACGAAATCGGCCGGCTGCAATTCAACGACCCGACCGACTGTTTCATCGGCTGCAGTCTGGCCACCGCCGACCTCATCGGTCAGATGTCCGCACCGGATTACCCCCAAAAGCTCGAGGCGCTCTACGGGGAATTTCGCGAATCCGACGAGTTTGTCGCCATGCCCCGCGAGCGGCGCCAGTTCAAATCCGCGCAGGATCTGGTCCGCAAAACCCCTCATTTTTGGACCCAAGTCATTCAGCCGCGACTCGAGCATGATCTTCGCGGCGTCTATCGCTTCCTGGCCCGGCCCTACCCCGGCGGGCCGAACAAGTATCTCGAGGCCGTGGAACGCAACATCGCCACCGTTCGCCAGCATACCAAAAAATTACCCGACCGGCCTAGCTAACTGTCCACCGCGGTGCTGGCTGCTCCGGATGCTCGCCACCTGCTCTTCCGCCGCCCTCCAGGGGATCGACGCCGCGCTGGTCCATGTCGAGGTCAACGCGGGTGAAACCGGGGATCCGAAGCTGTTCCTCGTTGGCCTGCCGGACGCCGCCGTCAAGGAGTCCGGTGACCGGGTCTATGCTGCCCTCCACAACAGCGGTTTTTGGGCCCCGTATTCCCGCACCACGGTCAACCTCGCCCCGGGCGACTTGCGCAAGGAGGGCCCGATTTACGACCTGCCGATCGCCCTCGGCATCCTCGTCGCCACCGGCCAGCTCAAGACCGAGCAGCTGGGCGACTGGCTCATCGCCGGCGAACTCAGCCTGTCCGGCGCCACCCGCCCGATCCGCGGCGCCCTCGCCATGGCCCGCCTCGCCCGCCGGCTCGGCAAGCGCGGCTTGCTCCTGCCGGCGGTCTCCGCCGACGAGGCCTCGCTGGTCGAGGGCGTGGAGGTGTGCGTCGTGGACTCGCTCGACCGCGCCAAGCGATTCCTCGGTGGTGAACTGCAACTGATTCCCCTCGCTCCTGGCGCAGCCCGGCTGCGCGCCACACCTCCACCCGCCGAAAGTGTCGTGGATTTTTCCGAGATCAAAGGCCAGCAGGCCCTGCGCCGGGCCGTCGAGGTCGCCGTAGCCGGCTCGCACAATCTCCTGATGATCGGCCCTCCCGGCTCGGGAAAATCCATGGTCGCCAAGCGCATCCCCTCCGTCATGCCCGCGCCGATGCTCGACGAACAGCTTGAGATCCTCGGCATCCACTCCGCCGCCGGGCGCACCATCAGCGGGGAGATGGTCTGGGGCATCCGCCCGTTTCGCGGCCCGCACCACACGATTTCCGACATCGGCTTGCTTGGCGGCGGCACCATCCCCGGGCCGGGCGAAATCTCCCTCGCGCATCACGGCGTCCTGTTTCTTGACGAGCTGCCGGAATTCAAGCGCTCCGCCCTTGAGGTGCTGCGCCAGCCGCTCGAGGACGGCGAGGTTTCCATCTCGCGCAGTGCGGGGAAGATCACCCTGCCCTCCGCGTTCATGCTGGTCGCCGCCATGAACCCCTGCCCCTGTGGCTACCTGGGGGACAAGAAGCATGCATGCCGCTGCATGCCGGCCCAGATCCAGCGGTACCGCTCGCGGATCAGCGGACCGCTGCTCGACCGCATTGACATCCACATCGACGCCCCGGCGCTTTCCCTCACCGAGCTGCGCTCCGAAAAAGCCGGGGAAACGTCCGCCGCCATCCGCACCCGGGCCCATGCCGCCCGGACCCGTCAGCAGGAACGCTTCACTGGCACCAAGGTCACTGCCAACGCCCGCATGACCCACGCACAGATCCGGCGGCATTGCCCGATTGACTCGATGCTGGGCGATTTGCTGCAACAGGCCATGGAACAGCTCAGTTTGTCCGCCCGCGCCTATGATCGCATTCTCAAGGTCGCCCGCACCATCGCCGACCTTGCCGGCCGCGACCGCATCGAGGCGCCCCACTTGTTGGAGGCCATCCAGTACCGGAGCCTCGACCGGACCCTGTTTTACTAATTGAAACTCGCGCTTGACGCCCGGCGGGAAAACCGAACCCTGTCCCCTCCGATTTTCGCCCTCATCGTCTATCGGTTAGGACATGGGATTCTCAATCCTAAAAGCGGGGTTCGATTCCCCGTGGGGGCACCA
>QQNC01000257.1 GCA_003402695.1 Verrucomicrobiota bacterium
CGCGAACCTTTACCGCGGATTTCGCGGATCAACGCGGATCAAGACCAGTTATCCGCGTCCATCAGCGTAATCCGCGGCAAGGTATTCCCCGGACAAGGCGGGTCAGAGACCCCGCCCTACTTCAGAAATCCGCCTTACTGCGTCTGCGCGTCCCAGGCCTTGCCAGTGGGCTTCACGTCCTTGTAGCGCACCTTGAAGGTCGGATTGCTCGCGGCGAGCTTCAGGAAGGTGTCGAGGGGCACGATCTCCGGCCTTTCCGCGAGGCCGTTCATGATGCCGATCACGCGCTTGAGGCTGTTCGATTCGCGCACGTGGATGAGCATATAATACGGCCGCACCGGATTCAGCCGCGCCAGCTCGTCGAGGTCGGCAATGGCGCTGGCCTCGGGCCGGTGCTCATCCAGGTAATAATCGTAGGACATCATCGCCTGGCCGTTGCGGAGGTCAAAGGTGTGCGCGGCGGCATAACCGTTGATGAAGCCGATCACCCCGGGGGCGCCGGCGTAATACTCATCCACCACGTGCTTCGGCAGGTCGAAATAACCGATCGGAATGCCGCGGTCGGTGTGGTCCATGATGCCTACGGTGTGCTGGTCCATCAGCGGCATCAGCGCGTTCATCTCCTTCATCAGGCCCGGGAAACGGTCCGCCGGCACCGCGGCCGGGTACATGTAGCCCGATTGGCCGCCGATGAAGTAGTCGTTGGGGGTCTTGTCCTTGGTGAACATCTCCATCGCCGCCGGATACCACTTGGCGCCGTCCACGCCGACCTCCCAGTTATAGGGAATCGAGCCGCGCTCGGGCTCGGTCCATGCGCCGATGCCCATGCTGTCGGACTGGACGAGGCACACGTAGAATTTCTTCTCCGCGGTCACCACACTGTCACGCGTGACGTGGTTATTGTTGGTCAGCTTGAAACCCGGCGAGAAGCCGATCTGGCTCATGAAGGTGCCGTTCGGAAACGTGTTCAGGCCGATCGCCTTCAGGCCAAATCCCGAGGTCAGCGTGATCCACTGGCCCTCCGTGTCCTTGGCGTACGAGTGCCAGCCCATGATCCAGGCCGTGGGCTTGAGCTGCGCGAGCAGCTCCTTGTGAAAGGCGATCTCCTCCGCGTCCTTGGGATTGGCCGAGAGATCCGTGACAAACGCATGGAAGGCGATGGCGAGGTCCGCCACGCCGGGCTCCATCACGTTGCCCGCCGAACCGCCCATCCAGATGATGTAGTCGCGGCTGCAGTCCTTCCAGTACTTGGCGTAGGCCCAGCGGTAAATCTGGATATCCGTCTGCCCCGTGAACTGCCCGCGGAAATCCGCGAGCGGCTTCAGCCCGTGCTTCTCGGCGAGCGGGATCAGGTCCTCGTTCACCACGACCGCGCGCAGCACGCCGGCGGCGGTGAGGGCGACGTTAATCGAGGCGCGGACGTGCTTGTCCCAGACCACATAACCCTTGGCGAAGGGCGCGAGCTCCGTGAGTGCCGCGTCCGCCGTATCGAGCCGCTTGAACTTCACGCCGTACTTCGTGGCGTAAAAATCCTTCAACGGGTTGAAGTCATGAAAGTGCCAGGTCTCGGGATACTCGATGTACACGCGCGGGGCGTCGGTGTTGGCGAGACCCTGCAGCGCGATGAGCAGCAGATTTTCCGCGAGGGCGGCAGGCGCACCCGGCTTGGCGGGATTGATTTCCCAGTTGTCCTTTACCGGGATGAGAAAGGCGGTCTTCGGCGCGGGGCCGGCCACGCCGGGCTCGGCGCGGAGGGCCGGCGCGAGGACCACGGCGGCCAACGTGAACAGGGGGAGGAGCTTGAAAGTGAATTTCATGGCGGGGCGGGCAGGTTCAGGCGCGGGTGAAGAGATAGACCAGAGCTTCGTCGCGAGTGGAGCGGAGCTCGTAGAGTTTCAGCGTCTTGCCGTCCGCCGAGAGGCGGTACTCGTCGTAGATGTGGACCGCATGGTCACCCTGCTGCGCCTCGATAAAGAGGTTCGTCTCTAGCTTCAGCACCCGGCCGGCGTCGAGCCACTCGCCTTTGACGTGCTTCTGGTGGTCGCCGCCGATGTAGACGTTGGTGTACCAGGTATCGAGCCAGTAGCCCACGGGGCCGGCCGTGACGGTCTTGCCGTCGGTCTTCACCGTGGTCACGTCGCTGGCTTTGCGGTCGGCGCCCCAAGCGAGGTTGCGGGTGAGGACCGTGATATCGCCCGTCACCGTAATGGTGAGGGACTCCCTGTCCCACGGGCGGATCGGCGTACTGCGGGCGACGTCGAGCGTCCACTTGCCGGCAAGCTGGGCGGAGACCGCGTCGGCGCGGAGGGAAAAGCCGGAGCCCAGCACGAGGCCGAGACAGGCAAGGAACAGGTGGCGGAATTTCATGGAGGGAAACCAGTGATGGCTGCGCCCAACCTTGGTGCTTTTGCCGGCAAGACAAGCCGCGGGGAAAATCTTCCCATGAATTATCACCCCGGGCCCCCGCTTGCGCCCGGGATGAAAGCGAATTCCCTGAAGGCATGAACCGCTGGATCGCCCTGGGCCTGTTCCTGCTCGCCTCCTTCACCGCCTCCGCGATCGGCGGTTACGCGACGTTTGAATCGGTCCGCACCTGGTATCCCACGCTCGCCAAACCGTCGTGGAACCCGCCGGCCGCCGTGTTTGGCCCCGTGTGGACGCTGCTCTATACGCTCATGGCGTTCGCCGCGTGGCGGATCTGGTTGCGCCGCGAACTGGCGGGCGCCCGCCCAGCCCTGCGGTGGTTCTTCGTGAGCCTTGCCCTGAATGCGCTGTGGTCCGTGCTGTTCTTTGGCCTGCACCGCCCCGGCCTCGCGCTGCTCGAAGTCGTGCTGTTCTGGGGCACGCTGGTCCTGGTCCAGTTGCGTTTTGCCCGGCTCGACCGGGTCGCGGGCTGGCTGTGGGCACCCTACGTGGCGTGGGTGAGTTTCGCGACCGTCCTGAACGCCGCGATTTGGCGCCTCAACCCCTGACCGGGACCACGTAGAAAAACACCGCCGTCCAGTGGCAGGCGCTGCCCGCCATCACCCAGAGGTGCCAGACGGCGTGGTGGTACGGCAGACGTTTCCAGAGGTAGAAAACGGCCCCGCCTGTGTAGCAAAATCCGCCCGCCAGGAGCAGCCAAAAACCCTCGCGCGGCAGCACCGCCAGTAAAGGCCGCAGCACGGTCAGGACGAGCCAGCCCATCGCGATATAGACGAGCGTCGAGCCCACCTTAAACCGGCCCGCAAACCAGAACTTCAGCGCAATCCCCGCGACCGCCAGTCCCCAGACCACGCCAAACAAAGTCCAGCCCCACAGGCCGCGCAGCGTGACCAGCAGGAACGGCGTGTAGCTGCCCGCAATCAGGAGGAAGATCGCCGCGTGGTCGAACTTGCGCAGCACTTGTTTCACCGCGACGGAGCGAAAGCTGTGGTAGAGCGTGGACGCCGTGTAGAGGGCGACGAGCGTGACGCCAAAGATCGTGGTGCCCGTGATCAGCCACGCATCGCCGTGGAGGCTGGAGAACGTCGTCAGCAACACCAGCCCCGCCAGACTCAGCACCATGCCGATCCCGTGCGTGATGCTGTTCGCCAGTTCCTC
>QQNC01000258.1 GCA_003402695.1 Verrucomicrobiota bacterium
CAGCAGGAGCGCCATCGCACCGAGCGAGACATCCGCGAACAGCGCCAATGCCCCATAGCGCAGACGGGTATTCGACCGCCATTTCAGCTCGAACGTCGGCTCGGTAATGTTGTACGCCCGACGGAGCGCCGCGTCGAAGCTCCGCGTCTCGCGCCAGTAACCGAAGAAGAGGGAAAGCCCCCGCGTTGTATCGAGGCCCGCGAGGTCGGCCACGGCGCGCTCGGCGAGTGCGTATCCCTGCTGCGCCCGCGCTTCGCCCCCGGCAAAATAGGCGTCGAGGCCGTTCAGCGTCGGCATACCGCGCAGCACGAGGGCCACGTTGGTCGACAAGAGTTCGTCGCGGCCCCACTCGCCGGCGGCAAACGCGGCATAGCCTTCATCGAACCAGCGCGGCGGCAGATCGCCGAGCGCCTCATGCAACGCGAGATGGGCAATTTCGTGACGCAGCGTCACCCGCGGGTCACCTGCCGCCGAGTTCGCACCGCGCCCCTGCATGATGACCCGATGCGACGACGGGATGGCAATGGCCGCACCCCACTCGGGAGCCGAGGGACCAATCAACTCGCGAAAGCGGCGGGTGTCGGAGGCGATCACGATGTCAATGTGACTGCGCGGCCGCGGCAACCCCGGGAACGTATCCCGGGCAAGCGATTCCTTCAGCAGCGATCGTGCGAGCGCGAGATCCGCGCCCCAGGCAAAAAAAGTAAATCGCGCACTGTCGACGCGCACCGGCTCCTGCGCCGCCGCGGCCGGCACGATCGGGCCGCTGAGCGCAAGCAGCGCCGACCACGCCAACAGCGCGCGGAACCCGCACCGTACTATCCGCGCGACGGCTCGCCCCCGCTCTCGACAAGCACCAGCAGTTCGTTGCAGCGCTTCCCCCAGGGATTGAACTTGTTGGTGGCGAATCCCTTCGTCCACGTCGCGATCGCGTCGTCGCGCTGATCGTTGAACCAGTACGAGCGACCAAGCTCGTAGTACGCTTCGATGAGATTCGGCCCGAGTACGAGCGTCTTCTGAAAGAACGTCTCGGCGTCTTCGTACATCTCGCGTTCAAGATAGACGAGTCCGAGATAGAAGTGCGCATAGAGTGTCGCCTTCTTGTCGTTGTCGAGACGGATCGCCTTCGAGAGATGCTCAATCGCCTCGCCGAAAATGCCTTTCTTCAAGCAGATGTAACCCACGTTGATGCGCGCCAGCGCGTTCGCCGGCTGGCGCATCAGCACCTTCTGGAAACTCATCATCGCGTCATCGTACTTCTCGTTGAGCATCTGCGCCCAGCCGAGCAGCCCCTCGCTCTGCGGATCACCCGGCGACAGGTCGATGGCCTTCTGCAATGCTTGTTCGGCGCCGTCATAGTCGCCCAGCGAGAGGCGGCTCCACCCTTTTTCGATAAACGTCGAGGCACCGATATGGTCGGCGTGAACCACCGGACGCTCGCCGGTGAACTGTGGCGCGAGACTCGCCGCCGCCGCCGACTGTTGCGTCTTGTACTTATCGACGAGGCGCTTGATGTCGTCCTTCAGCGCCGACAGCTCGGCGACCTGTACCTCGACCGTCCGGAAGAGTGCGATGATTTCGTTCTTGATCGCCGCATCCGACGCGCCGGCGTCGAGCCGGCCGTCGATGTCGGCATATCGCGCACGTAGTCCCTGCACTGTGTCATCCGCCATGGGTTGCCTCTGCGGCCGAACTGGCGACCGCGTGGTCGAGCACAATACGTTCGCGTGCCGTGAGCAGTTCGGTCACGTCGAGCATCACCGTCACGGGATCGCCGTCGGAAACGCCGCGGATGAGCGCGCGCAGATATTGACGCGCGAGTCCGCGAAATATCGTCGGCGGTGGCTCGAGTTGGCTCTCGTACACCGTCGCGACTTCATCGACCTTATCGACAATCGCGCCGACCCACTCGTCCCCGACGACGAAGACGAGAATGCGTGCCCCCTCGCGGCTTGGCGCTGCCGGCAGCTCAAAGCGGGCGCGAAGATCGATCACCGGAACGACCCGCCCACCGTAATCAATCACCCCGTCGAGCCATGCCGGGACATTCGGAATCGGTCGCGGCGGCGTAAAGCGCAGGACGCGCTCGACGGCGAAAATGTCGGTCGCGAACCGGTCATCGCCCACGTGAAACGTCACGAGCTTCATCCGCTCGCCGGTACGCGTTCCTGCCGGAGTGTCGGTCATCGTCTGCTCCCAGTGCCAACGGTCATTCGGACATCGCATCGCCGGACGTCGCCCGATCGATCAGGGCGGCCACCCGAACAAGACTCAACAGCCCTTCCAGCGGCGCCGGCGCGAAAACCACGCCGCGTAGTATCCCGTCCTCATCCGCACCGCGCGGCACCGGACGCACGCCCTGCATGTCAATCGTACACAGCTCCTCGACGTCATCGACGATCAGGGCGACGCGGCGGTCGCCGTCGCGCAGCATGAGCGCGGTCGCCGCGCCGTTTCCCGGCGTATCGCCGGATCGCGCGCGCCGCGCGAGTCCGAACATCCACCCGCCGTCAAAGGCGCTGACCGTACGATCACGGTGCCGCATCTGACCAAGGAGGCCGCGCTGGGCGACCGGCACCCAGCCGACCGTCGGTGCGTCGAGCGCCTCTTCGACATCGCGCGTTGCGAAACCGAAACGCTCGCCGCCGACGCGCGCAATGATATACGGCTCAAACAATTCACGCGACGTCGCGGTCATGCGGTCCCCCGCGCGGCGTTGCGGGCTGCGAGCAATTCCGCCGCGGCGCCGGCGATGCCGCTGAGTGGAACGACCTGATCGGCGCCGGCATGTTCGATCGCGGCGGCCGGCATGCCAAAAATGGTCGACGTCGCCTCGTCCTGCACGACAGCCCCTCCACCGGCCTCGCGAATTGCCCGAAGACCGTTGCTGCCGTCGCGTCCCATTCCGGTGAGCACGACGCCGACGCACTGGTTCCCGAATACCGCCGCTGCCGAGCGGAACAACGGATCGGCGGCCGGTTTCACCCCCCACACTGTCGGCGAATCCTCGAGCGCGATCCGCGGTCCGTCGGCGGTCGCCCGCACGGCCATATGGCGGCCACCGGGTGCGACATACGCGTGATTGGGGAGTAGCAGTTCGCCGTCCGTTCCCTCGTGAACCGTGAGCGCCGAGGCCTCGTCGAGGCGTCGCGCCAAGCCCGCGGTAAATCCGCGCGGCATATGCTGCGCGATCAGCACGGCGGCATCGAGCGTGCGATTGAATCCTGGTATGACTTCGGCCAGCGCCCGTGGTCCGCCTGTGCTTGCCGCGATCACGACGACGGCGCGCGCGGCGCGCGGATCGGGCGTCAGGCGACGCGCCGGTGTGGACTCGCGCCCGCGCAGGGTCCGCTCGAGCATCGGCACACCGCGCAAATTCACCATCGTCGCGGCACGGAGTGCGTCGTGCAGGCGGCCGGCCACCTGTCGCACTTGCAGCGTCCCGGCGACATCCGGCTTTCGCACGAAATCGACGGCGCCGAGTTCAAGCGCGCG
>QQNC01000259.1 GCA_003402695.1 Verrucomicrobiota bacterium
CAAAAACTAAACGCGTTAGGGACAACGCGTTCCATCCCAGGCGGGGTCGGCGACCCCGCCCTATATTCGGACGCTTAGGCTTGCTCCATCTCCGCCAGTTTAGACGCGGCTTTTTCCCATGCGGCGGTGGCGGCGGCGAGCTGGTCGACGAGCGTGCTGAGCTCGAGGTTGAGATGGTGGAATTTGCCCTTGTCGGCGTAGGTCTCGGGCGCCTCGAGGGCGGCGGCCAGCTCGTCCTGCTTGGCCTCGAGCTTGGAGACTTCCTCTTCCAGGCGGTGCGCCTCGGTGTGCATCTTCTTGATGTCGCCCTGCGATGCGCGCGCCTTCGCCGGCGCGGCGGGGGCCGGAGTAGCCTTGGCGGCGGGGAGGTTCTGCTTCGGCCGGGCGTCGGTGAAGCCGGCGGTGAGTGCCTCGCGGGCGTTCGTGGCCTTCGATTTCTCGAGGTAGTAGTCGTAGTCGCCGGAATACGGCGTCAGCCGGCCCGAGTGCACATGCAGCACGGTCTTCGCGAGCTCGCGGATGAAATACACATCGTGGCTGATGAAGATGAACGTGCCCTCGTACTGCTTGAGGGCGAAGAGCAGCGCGTCGATCGAGGCGATGTCGAGGTGGGTCGTGGGCTCGTCCATCAGGAGCAAGTTCGGCGGGTCCACGAGGAGGCGCGCAAGTGCGAGCCGGGATTTTTCGCCGCCGGAGAGCACGGAGACCTTCTTGAAGACGTCGTCCTTCCGGAAGAGGAACGCGCCCAGGATGGTGCGGGCCTGCTGCTCGGTGAGGTCGTTCGCGGCCGTGCGCAACTCCATGACGTTCTCCATCACGGTGAGGTTGAGCTTCAGGTTGTCGGCACGGTTCTGCGCGAAGTAGCCCGGGAAGACGTTGCTGCCGAGCTCGCGTGCGCCGCCCTGGATCGGGATGACGTCGCCGAGAATCTTGAGGAGGGTGGACTTGCCGGCGCCGTTGGGGCCGACGAGAACGATGCGCTGGCCGCGTTCGGCCTCGAAGTTCAGGTCGCGGTAGACGATGTGGTCGCCGTACGCCTGCTGGACCTTCTTGAGCGAGATGACCTTCAGGCCGGAGCGGGGTGACGGCGGAAAGCGGAAATGCACTTTCTTGAGGTCCTCCATCGGTTCCTCGACGGCGACGTCCTGGAGGCGCTCGATCTGCTTTTCCTTGGATTTGGCGCGGGAGGCCATCGAGGCCTTGGCGCCGAAGCGGTCCACGAATTTCTGGAGGTGGGCGATCTCGCGCTGCTGGTTCTTGAAGATGGAGGCCTGCTGTTCCTTGCGGGCGACGCGCTCGGCGAGGTAGTCGTCGTAGTTGCCGGTGTAGCGGTTGAGCGTGCCGCCGCGCAGCTCGAGGATGCCGGTGCAGAGGATGTTGAGGAAGGCGCGGTCGTGGGAGACGACCAGCAGGCCGCCCGGGTAGCGCGTCAGGTAGTCCTGGAACCAGAGCAAGGCCTCGAGATCGAGGTGATTGGTCGGCTCATCGAGGATGAGCAGGGCGGGCTCGGCGACGAGCAGGCGGGCGAGGTGGGCCCGCATGACCCAGCCGCCGGAGAACGTCTTGGCGAGCTTGTCGGAGTCACCCTCCTTGAAGCCGAGGCCGGATAGGATTTTCTTGGCGCGGGGCTCGAGAGTCCAGTCGATGTCCCAGTCGTCGTCGTTCTCCGGGACCAGCTTCTTGCCGCTGGTCGCGATCTGGAGGATGGTTTCGTCGCCGACGGGGGCGCTTTCCTGGGGCAGGAAGCCGAAGTCGGCGCCGCGTTCCCACTCGATGGTGCCGGTGTCCTGGGCCTCCTCGCCGAGGATCAGGTTGAACAGGGTGGATTTGCCCGCGCCATTGGGGCCGACGAGGCCGTAGCGGTCGGTGCGCGCGACAAAGAGCGACACGTCGTGGAAGAGTTCACGCGTGCCATAGGACTTGGAAACATCGGCGATGGTAAGCATCGGAACCGGACAGCACACGGGATGCCGGGCCCGGCGTCAATGCGCGGGTTGGGGATTGTGCAGCGTCCGCCCACTGGGGTCGAATGCGCTATTTCCCGCCCGGCTTGGGTACAAATCCGGCCGAAATAAAATGGCTCAGCACCGGATATTGGGTCGAGAGGCCATTCTGATGGAGCGTGAAGTTCCCGTTGGATGACCCGTTGGGACCGGTCGAGTTCATGGTGATCCGATAGGTCGCATCCCAGGTCGCAGTCTTCGGCGTCGCCACGGAGACTTCATAGCGGGTGTTCCATATGCCAAATGAACCGAAACCCGTGTCAAAAATCGCGCCCGAGAGGGCGTTAAAACTCTGGAAACGATCCGGCCCCAGCACCCCCTCGAACGACTGTAACAATTGGTCGTAAATACCCCCGCCTTGATCTGTCACGGACGGCACCTCCACCACGAGGCGGGAGCCGTCGGCGCTGAGCTCAGCCTTGGCGGTTTGGATCGCGAGCGCGGTGAATTTTCCCTTGGTGGCCTTGATGGCCTCGTTGAGGGCGGAGATTTCCTCCGGCGAAAGGCCATACACCTTCGCAAACGTCGGCTCCAGGCCGTCGGCCCCAAAGACCGGGATCGCAATGTACAACCCGCGCTTTCGCTCGCCGACCAAAGTGTTCAAATCCGAGACCACCTGCGACCGCTGGGCCGCGGCCGAATCGGCGGGCTCACTGAGATCCTTGGCTGGCCCGGAGGGAGGCGAGATCATGATGGCCACAGGCTGGGCGACCACGCGTAGGGAGTCGGCCCGGCTCGTCTCACTTGTGGCCGGTGCAAACGACGTGCCGCGGCTGAGCCACCCGCCGGCAAACCCCAGCCCTAGACAAATGACCCAGATGAGGGCGGGCTTGGATTTCATCCGTGGAAATTGGTTTGAGCGAAAACCTCAGGGCTTGATCCGCGCGCCCTTGGCTGAGGCCTCGCTGCCGGGGTCGGTGGGTTTGCCGGCCTGGTCGAAGACCTCGTAGGTCAGGGTCGAGTCGAAGGTGTTTCCATCCTCAGAAACGGTGATTTTCTGGCTGAGCACGCCATGGCCGCCGGGGGACCAGCCGCCGCCCTTGGTGATCTCATCCAGTGCCGCTGGGGGCTTGGTCCAGTAGTAGACGTACTTCGCTTCGTACTGGCGCGGGCCGGTTTTTTTCCACACCCCGTACGCCGGGGTGACGGGTGGCATGGCGTCGTAGTTGGAGGACTCCGTCATCGTGCCGCCGGCGTTGAAGACGTAGAGAAAGTCGAGGTCGGTGACGGCCGCGAAGGCCCCGGTTTTGAACTGCACCTTGCCGCGCCACGCGCCGACCAGGTCGCCGACGTCTGTTCCCGTCTTCGTATTGATCACCGTCGTGCAACTGCTCGCGAGCAGCGCGATCATCAAACCTAGGCCCGGGAGGATGAGTCGTTTCATGGGGACCTCGGAAGTATCGCGGAAGCGCGAAAGAGCGGAAGCGCAGAATTCGGAGTGGACGGCTGCTCCGCGCTTTCGCGCTTCCGCGATAAGAGTCAGCG
>QQNC01000260.1 GCA_003402695.1 Verrucomicrobiota bacterium
CATTGCGGCCGCGGTGCGGGCCGCGTGGGGCCCGTCGGCGTTTGTCCGCGCGACCCAACTGGCGTAAATCCGCATTGACCCACCCCGAGTGAGGCGCGTTATCGTCGGGCTCCGCCGGTCTGACGCCGGGCCGGTGGCATCACCCCATTTCATGGCCGCACCGCTCAAACCCGAAACCATCGTGCCAGGCATCTCCGCCTCGCAGGGGATCGCGTACGGGCAGATCTTCGTGTTCATCCAGAGCGACGTCGAGGTGCCGAACTATCAGGTCGACGCGGACAAGCGCGTGGGGGAGATCGGGCGCTTCGAGAAAGCCCTGCTCGCGACGCGGCAGCAGATCACCAAGATCAAGAACGAGGTGGAAAAGAACCTCGGCGCCGAGGAGGCGATGATTTTTGACGCGCACCTGCTCGTCCTCGAGGACCAGGCGCTGATCGGCGAGACCATCCGCGAATTCGAGAAGACCGGGCGCAACATCGAGACCTGCTTCAACCAGATTTCGTCGCGGTACATCCAGGCCTTTGCCGAGATTGACGACGAGTACCTCCGCGAGCGCGCCGGCGACATCCGCGACGTCGCGCAGCGCGTCCTGCAGAACCTCCTGGGCCAGGCGGAGAACAGCCTGAGTCGGCTCGCCGACCAGCGCATCGTCGTGGCGACGGATATTTCGCCCTCCGATTCCGCCAGTATTGACCACGGCCAGGCGCTCGCGCTCGTCACCGATTCCGGCAGCCGCACCAGCCATGCCGTGATCGTGGCGCGTTCGATGAAGGTGCCGGCGGTGGTCGGCGTGCGCGACCTGACGACGCGCGTGAAGAACGGCGACTGGGCGATCGTGGACGGTTACGACGGCATCGTCATCCTGAACCCATCCGAGGCCACGCTGTTCCGGTACGGCAAGATTCAGGAGCAGAAGAAAAGTTTCGAGTCGCGCCTGCTGCAGGCGAACGACCTGCCGGCGGTCACGCTCGATGGCGTGAAGGTGTCGCTGATGGCCAACATCGAGCGGGTGGACGAGCTGGCGATGGTGAAGGATTACAAGGCCCAGGGCATCGGACTGTACCGCACCGAGTACCTTTTTCTCAATTCCGCCCGGATTCCATCCGAGCAGGAGCAGTTCATCGCCTATTCGTCGGTGGTGAAGGCCCTGGCGCCACTGCCGGTCATCATCCGCACGCTCGACCTCGGGGGCGACAAGCCGATGGCGGGCCACCCGAACCTCTTTCCCAAGGAGGACAACCCGTTCATGGGGTTCCGCGCGATCCGGTTCTGCCTGGTGCACACGGATATTTTCAAGGACCAGCTGCGCGCGATCCTGATGGCGAGCGCGTATGGCAAGGTACAGCTGATGTACCCGATGATCAGCGGGGCGGACGAGCTGGCGAAGGCCAACGCCGTGCTGGAGGAGTGCAAGGCCGAGCTGAAGGCGCGCGGGCAGGCGTTCGACGAGGAACTCGAGGTCGGGGCGATGATCGAGATCCCCAGCGCGGCGGTGACGGTGGACCTGCTCGCGCCGCAGTGTGCGTTTTTCAGTGTGGGGACCAACGACCTGATCCAGTACCTGCTCGCGATCGACCGGGTGAACGACCGCATCGCGCACCTTTACGAGCCGACGCATCCCGCGGTCATCCGCACGCTGAAGCAGATCGTGGCCGAGGCCCACCGCCACAAGGTGCCGGTGAGCGTCTGCGGCGAGATGGCGGGCGATCCGATCTTCGCGCCGCTGCTGCTTGGGCTCGGCATTGACGGGCTGAGCATGTCGCCCGCGTGGCTGCCCTCGGTGAAATATCTCGTGCGGGCGATGACGATGGCGGATGCGAAGGCGCTGGCGGCGAAGGCCCTGACCATGGCGTCGCCCAAGGAAATTTACGCGATGTGCGACGCCTTCTATCGTGAGCGGGTGAAGCTGGAGTGATTTGCGGTAGGGCGGGTCTTCGACCCGCCCTGGCTCGAGACTGAGCGATTTGACTCCAACCAGTGCGCTGAGGGCAACCCGCTCCACCTCATCAGCAAGGGCGGGTCGAAGACCCGCCCGACCTCACGCCGCCGGCCACATTGGCGGAAACTGCGGGCCGCGGAATTTCTCGCCGGGGGCGGGATGCTCGGGGTAGCGCACCATCATCCACTCGTTCATGTGCACCTGACCGGGGCGGTAGGTGCATTCGCCGGACATGACGTGCGAGACGATGGCGCGGCGGCGGGACGCGGAGAAATTGCGGTCGCTGCCGTGCAGGAGCAGGCCGTGGTGAAAACCAACGGCGCCCTTGGGGATGATCAGCGGCACCTCGCGCGTCACAAAACCGGCGGGAAGCTTGGGCTTTTGCGTGTCGTCGCCGGTGATGCCTTCGGGGAGGGACCAGATGCCGAGCTTGTGGCTGCCCTCGAGGAAAACCATCGGGCCGGACTCGGGGAGTACGTCGTCGAGTGCGATCCAGCAGGTGACGGTCCGGCACTCGGCGATCATCTGCCAGTAGGCCCAGTCCTGATGGTAGGTGACGACCCGGCCGCCGTGGGGCGGCTTGTCGAGGAGCTGGTCGTGCCACAGCCGGATGCTGGGCGCACCGATGAGCTGCGCGGCGATGTGGCCGATCTTCGGGCTGAGGACGGTGCGGGCGAGGGTGGTGTCCGCCTTCCAGGTGTTGTCGATCTTGATGAGATCCACGGGTTCGCGGCGCAGCGTGGTGACGTCGGGCGGCGAGCCCTTGTCGTACTGGCCGGCGATGACGCGGTCGGCGGCGGCGTTGATCACGGCGACCTCGGCCTCGGAGAAAATCTTACCGTGGATGTGATACCCACGCTGGTCGAAGAGGGCGATTTCCTCGGCGGTGAGGGTGGACGCGGCGAGGGGGGAGGAAGGGGAATTCATCGGGCGGGTTGGCCAAGCAGAGAGGGTCACCCCCGCCAGCCGTCAAAAAAAATCATCCGGGGACAATCAGACCGGTTGCTCGATGTCCGGAAAGGCCTTGGCGTAGCGGCACACCTCGACGGAGGCGCGCAGGCCGCCGGTCCAGAACGGGTCCTGCTCGTAGAGCGCGCGCACGTCGTCGTACTTCTCGACGTCCACGATCCACAGCCCGCCGATGGCGCTGTCATCGGATTCCTTCCGCAGCGAACCGGCGACGCGGACTCGGGCCAGGTTGGCCTTCAGAAAACTAAAATGGGCGTCAATCAGCTCCGGGCGGAGATGGCGTTGGGCGGGATCGTCGCGAAATTGGACTACGAATAACATGGTGGGTGGCGCGGGGGAACCTGCAGGCGGAGACGGCCGAAGTCAGGTTTTATTTCCCGCCGGATCCGGAACCAAGCGATGGCCCACGGTCCGATCATGGCGACTTCCGCGCGGCGCGGTGGTGGTGGTGGGCGACGCGGTGGACTTCACCACGCGCCTCGACAATTCCTGGACGGTGGTGACGGACCGGGGGTAGTAGGGGCCTGGGCTGCTTTGGCAAAACTTGCCGAGAAACGCCGCGG
>QQNC01000261.1 GCA_003402695.1 Verrucomicrobiota bacterium
ATCACGAGCGCGGTGACGGCCCTAGAGCTCACGGCGCCGAAAACAGAACACCGCGAGCGCACATCCCACCACGACATACGCACCGGCATAGAGCAGCACGCGCCCCAGATAACTCCACGGCAGGGCCCGGTCGCCGCCCAGGATCTCCCCCAGATTGAACACCTGGAAATCGGGCAGCACGTGCGCCACCCAGCCCATGATCACCCTGACAACCGATGCTCCCGGCTGCGCACTCGCCGCCTGCGCAAGGTGCTGCAGATGGCAGATCACCCAAACCACAAAGCCCATCACCACGGTGAACAGCTGCGTTTGCGCATAACTTGCCACCAGCAGGGTGAGCGCCGACAGCAGCAGCAGCTTCAGCCACTGCAGCAGACCCACCACCGCCACATGAGCATAGCTGATCATCCCGTCACCCGTAAACGCGTCGGGCAGCTCCCGCAGCAGGGAGGATTCCCGCACCCAGAGCGCACCGGCCAGCAGCGCCGTGAGTCCACCACAGAACACCGCGGTGAGCACCGCCACACCGGCAAATTTCCCCAGCACGAACTCCGCCCTCCACACTGGCTTCGCCAACAGCGTCAGGATCGTACGGCGCTCAATTTCGCTGAAAAACAGCTGGGCCGTGGCCACGACCGCCAGCACCGACCCAAAGCCGGCAATCGCGCCAAACCCGACGTCGGCGAGGAATTTCAGTTCGTGGGACCCGAAGTGTAACTCACGTAGAAACTGCGCCCCCGCCACCAACCCGAGGGCCAGCACCAGCAGGATGAGAAAGATCTTTTGGCGCACCGCCTCGCGCAGGGTATTGTGGGCGATGGCCAGCAGTCGACGCAGGGAAAAGCGCACCCGGTTCATCGTTCATCCCGGCGGCGTTAAACACTCAGGCCATGCGAGCGGCGGCTGATGCCCAGCAAGCTCCTGCGGTCGTTCACGGGGAGGTCGGACACCGCGCACTCCACGATCAGCCGGCCGCGATCCAAAATCGCGATGCGATCACACACCTCCTGAATCTGGTCTGTCAGGTGAGAGGTAATGAGAACGGTTTTACCCTCATCCTTGAGGTTTAAAATCAGGGTGTTCACCGCCTCCACGCTCGCCGGGTCCAGTCCCGTGGCGGGCTCATCGAGGATCACCAGCTCCGGCTCGTGCACGAGCATTTGGGCGAGACCAATGAGCTGCAGCATGCCCTTCGAGTAGGTCTCCACCCGCCGGTCCGCCGCGGTCGCCAAACCGGTCCACGCCATGACCTCGGCCACCCGGGCGTTCAGTCGGGCGCCCTCCAATCCCGCCATGCGGCCATAAAACCGCACCAGCTCGCGTCCGGTCAGGTAGCTGTAGAAATACGGCGACTCCGGCAGGTAGCCGATCAAGCGCCGCGCCTCCACCTGGCCACACGGTACGCCTAAGACCCGGCAGTGGCCCGCGGTCGGTTCCAACAGGCCCAGGATGAGCTTGATGGTGGTGCTTTTTCCGGAACCGTTTGGGCCCAACAAACCGTACACCTGGCCGCGCCCGATGCGCAGGTTGAGACTGTCCACCGCCCTCAGTCGCAGTCCCTCGAGGCCGACGGAGAAATCCTTGCTCAGTTGCGCCAGTTCGACGGCGGCCTCATTTGAGGCCAAAGCCGCGGAACTCCGGCGGACGGACGCGGGCGCTGCGCTCAGTTTTCCGAATGTAACCATGCATCCGCTCCTCCAGGGCCGTCACAAACGCCGCCACCTCCGCCGCGCGGCCCTCGACCTCCAGCTGTACCCGGCCGTCGGACAGGTTGCAGACAAAGCCCGCCACCTCGAACTCCTTGGCCACCTGCAGGGCCGTGTAGCGAAAGCCGACGCCTTGGACGCGACCGGTGAAATAGACTGCTTCGTGGTGGACCTCACTCATGCGAGCTTGCCGGAATACCCGTGCCCGCCGCGGGCTTCAATTCGCAAAATAACCGTAACCGGCAGAATGGGATTTTGATTTGCTTTCCCTAATTTGGCGCGCTCAGTTTCGGGCAACCGAATGAGCGATCACGATCCTGACAGCGGCCCGGAAAACGAGTGGGAGGAACGCGGCGAACTGGCGTGGAATGAATTTGATTGGGAGCGCTACCTCCGCGAGCAGGACGACACCATTCACCGCTACCTGGGCTTCTATGAAGCATTCCGCCACAACCCCAACCGCATCGACGCCGTCGCCGAGCAAATGGGCTGGGGTCAGGGCAACTGGAGCGAGGCGGAGGACGATGACGCCACCCCTGCCGGCGACGAAGACCCGGCCGCCGACGCGCCGGATTACGGCGAGGCCGAGATCTACACGCTGCACAAGAACCCGATCTTCATCGCGACCAAGGCCATCTACCTCGGCGCCAAACGCCAGTGGGAGCTGAACGCCGGCGACAGCGCCAAGGTCCCCGCCCCGCTCGCCCTCGCGCTACTGGCCTCCCTGCACCGCGGCGAGGAGCAGGCCGTGCAGGCGATCCACGCCCTCGATTTCGGCGATTTCGCCATGGCCGTCAGCCTCTTCAAACGGGCCTTGAGCGCCCTGAACGAATCGCTGAGCCTGCTCAACGCCGACAGCGCCACCGCCCATCGCGCGGTGATGGCCTATCGCGAGGACACCCTCCCGCGGCTGTTTGACCTCCGCGAGATCTGGCTGCGCGTCATCAACGAGTGCCGCGAGGAGCTGGACCGCCCGGTGGACGAGGAAAACTGAGCGGAGCGTTACCAGCTGTTTGAGGTAGGGCGGGGCTGCTGGGACCGCTTTCCGGGTTGAGTCCATTGTCCCACTGCGTTTTCAGCGCGGAAAACCCGCGCGTTAAGGGCAACATGCCCACTTCGACCCAGACTGGCGCGCCCGGCGGTCGCGCCCTACCCTCAGATACGCTCTGCTCGCGCCCGAAGTGAAATCCGCCTTGCACTTTCAGGCCGCCGCGATTGCCTCGACCACCTGATTTCGGAGGGGTGGCTGAGTGGTCGATAGCGGCGCTTTGCTAAAGCGTTATAGGGGTTTAAATCCCTATCGGGGGTTCGAATCCCCCCCCCTCCGCCATCCTCTGTACGAGGGCTAAAACTAGGCCGAGTGCTAAACCTAGTGCTAAATCATCCACCGACGTTCCTTTGCCCGTGGCGTGCCTCGGCCTCCATTCCGCGGTCACCGTATTTTGCGCCCGCTAGCACTCGAAAAAGCTAATCTGGCTCGGTCATCAGATAAGATTTTCGACTAATTGGCCCAGTCCGGGTTGATAATTTGACTGCGAATCGCGCCCGCAATATTTTATGCACATGCGCATTCCCAAAGCCAGATTCCGGTCAAGATCAACGTCCCGGGCGCGGTGGCCCGTCAGCAAATCAATTTCGGCGACGCCACGGGTTACAGTAAAATGGGGGCGGAGTATTTCTCGCTTGGTGCCGGCACCGACATTGCTCCGCTGCTGGCGGGGCTCAGAAATGATGCCTGCCATGCGCCCC
>QQNC01000262.1 GCA_003402695.1 Verrucomicrobiota bacterium
GCCCGGGGAGACGCCGGACGCGATGCCCAGACCGATCGCCAGCGGCAGCGCCACGATGCCGACGGTCAGGCCCGCCAGCACATCTGCGACGAATTTGGCCCGCGTGTAGGCGCGGAGGCATTCGATGAGTTTCGGCCGGAAGGAAAGATAGCTTCGCTCGGAGTCACTCATGGTCCTGCCAGTGAGACTAGCCGGCGGGAACCTCCCCTGCAAGCCGTCGCCCGCAATCAGGAGTAGGTCTTCACCCCACCAGTAGCAGCCTCCCGCGGGCCGTCACTCCCGCCAGGTGAAGGCGTGGCACAACGCGACGCCCGCGGCATCGGCCTCGTCGGGGGCCAGCGGCCGGCCGTGGCCGAGCATCGCCATCACCGTGCGCGCCATCTGTTCCTTGCTCGCCCGCCCCGCGCCCACCACCGCCTGCTTCACGCGCAGCGGTGCATACTCGAAAACCGGCCGCGCCTGCAGCGCCACCGCGGCAATCGCCGCGCCGCGCGCCGCCCCCAGGATCTGCGCGGTCTGGAAATTCTGCACGTAAATCGTCTGCTCCAGCGCCACGTGCTTCACCTCGACGCCGGCCAAAAACGCCGTCACTGCCCGGTGAATCTCCGCCAGCGCGAAGGCCATCGGGTGCTTCGCCGCCACGCGCACCGTCTGGCACCGCAGCAGCACCGGCTGCCGGCCCGGCGCAAATTCCAGCAGCGCCAGCCCCGTGCCGCGCAGCGAGGGATCGATGCCGAGCACGCAGCCGTGGAACGGCGGACGCTGCAGCGAAACCACGACCGGGCCGCTCGCCGGGACGGACCGTCCCTCGAGCTTCGCCTTCCACATTTCCCTGACCGTCATGCGCGCCATGTTAGAACAACAGCTTTACCCCGGCCACGGCCGAGAGGCCAAGCGCAAGGTTTTCAAACAGCTTCTGGTCGAGCTTCTTCAAAATCACCCGCCCCGCCAGCGCACCCACGATCACCGCCGGCAGCAACAGCAGGTTGCCCTTGAAACTGTGGGCATCAATCAGCCCGAGGTTCATCATGAAGGGGACCTTGAACAGGTTCATCAGCAGGAAATAATACGCCCCCGTGCCCATGAACTCCATCTTCGGGAGCCGCATCGAGAGGAGATAAATGATCATCAGCGGGCCGGCGGCATTCGCCACCAGTGTCGTGAACCCCGCCAGGATCCCAATCACCGGCGCATACCACCAGCCGAACTCGGCCCGTTCCTCCGCCACCGGACGCGACCGGCGCACAAGGTGCACCGCCAGCAACGTGAGCACGATGATGCCAATCAGCACCTTCGCCTGCCGGTCATCAATCCGGCCGAGGGCGAAATAACCCGCCACCACGCCCAGCGCCGTCCACGGGAACAGTTTCCATAGGTAACTCCATTGCGCGTGCCGCCGGTACGAGACGACCGCCACCACGTCGGCGAACACCAGCATCGGCAGCACGAAGCCGCTCGCCTGCCGCGCCGGCATCAGGTTCGCGAAGATGACCACGGCCAGCAGGCCCATTCCGCTGATGCCGGTTTTCGCGAGGCCGATCACCAGCGCCGCCACGACGGCGAGGACCCATTGCCACGGTTCAAGATTCATGCGCCGGCAGGTTTCTCGGTAAAGGTGCCGTCGGCGACGACAAACAACTGCCACGGACCCAGCCCCGCGTTCGGCGGCGTCGTGCCGGTGGCGATGACCTGCGACTCCGGGTCGATCACCGACCAGAACCGCTGCCGGCGCGCCGGATCGAGCTCGCCCAGGACGTCGTCCGCCAGCAGCACGGGGCGCACGCCGCTTTTTTCGCGGCACCAGGCCGCCTGCGCCAGCCGCAGGGCGAGAACGAGCGCGCGCTGCTGGCCCTCCGACGCAAAATCCTTCGCCGCGGTGCCATGCACCGAGAAATGAAAATCATCGCGATGCGGCCCGGTCAGCGTCGTGCGAAACTGCTGGTCCCGCGCCCGGCCCCGCTCGAGCCGCGCCAGCAGCGCCGCGGCGGAGGCGTCGGCAAAATCCGGCTCGTAACCCAGCCCCGCTGGCTCCGCCCCGTCGCTCAGTTGCGCATAGGCCTGCTTCAGGCCGGCTCCGATCTCCCGCAGCCCGGTCTCGCGCCGGGCAATGAGTTCCGCGGCCGCAGGCGCGAGGATTTGCTCGAAGGCCGACAGCTCCGAATCACCCGCCCCGCCACGCTTGAGCAGGCTGTTCCGCTCGGCCAGCGCCCGGCCATAGGTTTGCAGCACCCGCAGGTAACCGGCGTCCATCGCCGCCAATGTCAGGTCCAGCCAGCGCCGCCGCAGTGCCGGCGCGCCCCGCACCAGCTGCAGGTCCTGCGCGGAAAACACCACCGTCGGAAACCGGCCCAGGTGATCGGCCAGCCGCGTGACCCGCGCCTGATCGCACCACAGTTCCTTGCCGGCGGGCCGCAGCTTGATCATCACGTTCGTGTCACCCTGTTTTTCATGCTCCAACTCGGCGGCGATGGCCGCGCCGGGCTGGCCGTGGCCGATGAGGAGCTTGTTGTCCGTCGCGCGGAACGACCGCAGCGCCGTGATGAAGCCCGCCGCCTCGAGGAGGTTGGTCTTCCCCTGCCCGTTTGCGCCGACGAGGAACTGCTGCCGGCCGGAAAACTCGAGCGCGGCAAAGCCCACGTTTCGAAAATGCCGCAGGGTGATTTTTTTCAGGCGCATGACCGTGCGCCGATTCAGGCAGGGTTGGCCGCCAAAAGGCACGAAAATATCAGCGCCGGGATGACCTTACTGGATCCGGGCAGTTTATCGCAGAAGCGCGAAAGGGCAAAAGCGCGAAACCAGCCACGGTGGGTTTCCCTTCCCGATCCGCCGCGGCTGGTCCGACCGGCCCGGTTGCCTCCGCGCTTTCGCCCTTTCGCGCTTCTGCGATCGGCTCGAAGGTAGTCGGGTATTTCGTGGCCGTACCCGGCCACAACAAATTCTTCCCCTCGCCCGTTCTCTCGGCTACTCCTGTGGTCGCATGACCTTCGAAGCCTCGCTTGCCGAATCCGTCAAAACCCTGCAGGCGCTCCCCGCCCTGCGCCCGGCCATCGACCGCGCCGGACAGCTGATCCTCGCGACGCTGCAGCGCGGTGGAAAACTGCTCATCGCCGGCAACGGCGGCAGCGCCGCCGAGGCCGCGCACTTCGCCACCGAGCTCGTCGGCCGCTACCAGAAAAGCCGCCGCGCCCTGCCCGCCATTGCCCTGTCCTCCGATGGCTCGCTGCTCACCTGCATCGGCAACGACTACGGCTTCGACCAGATTTTCTCCCGCCAGGTGGCCGGCCTCGCGCAGCCCGGCGACCTCGTGGTCGTGCTCACCTCCAGCGGCAACTCCGCCAACATCCTGGCCGCGCTGGCCGAGGCGAAGCAACTCGGACTCGAGAGCCTCGCCTTCCTCGGCCGCGGCGGCGGCAAGGCGAAGGGCCTCGCCACCTGCGAGCTGATCATGCCC
>QQNC01000263.1 GCA_003402695.1 Verrucomicrobiota bacterium
CCCCTCATGTTCGAAATCAGAACCACCGCCGGCCTCTCGAAGGCGGAAACCTATCGCGAGCTGACGACGCAGCTCGCCGGGCTGCTCACGGGGGAAACGAACGGCCTGGCCAACGCCGCCAATACCGCCGCCCTGCTGTTCGCCGGGCTCGGCGACGTGAACTGGGCGGGCTTCTATTTCATGCGCGGCGGCGAACTCGTGCTCGGGCCGTTCCAGGGCAAGGTCGCCTGCGTGCGGCTCCAGCTCGGCCGCGGCGTCTGCGGCACCGCGGCTCAACAGCGCACCACGGTCGTCGTGGCCGACGTGGAAAAATTTCCCGGCCACGTCGCCTGCGATCACGCCTCGCGCTCGGAGATCGTCGTGCCGCTGATCCAGGCCGGCAAGCTCATCGGCGTACTCGACGTGGACAGCCCGTCGCTCGCGCGCTTCGACGCGACCGACGCCGCCGGTCTGGAAAAAGTGGCGCAGCTCTTCCTGCAGGGCTCCGATCTCCAGCACCTCGCCGACTGACCCGCTGATTGTCATTCTGAACGAAGTGAAGAATCCACTTGGACATCATCGAAGCACGCCGCGCTATCCCACTGGATTCTTCGCTGCGCTCAGAATGACAAACGTGGTCCAGCGATTGTCATCGCGGGCGCGGCGCCGCCAAGCGTGGCAATCCATCCGGATGGATTGCCGCGTCGCCGGCCAAGCGGGCTCCTCGCAATGACAAACGTTGATTCCCTCGTTCTGGGCGGCGGTTGCTTCTGGTGTCTCGACGCGGCGTACCAACTGCTGCCAGGTGTGACCAAAGTCACCTGCGGTTACGCCGGCGGTCACGTGGACAACCCCTCGTACGAGCAGGTGTACACCGACACCACCGGCCACGTCGAAGTCGTGAAAATCGACTACGACCCGACAAAAATCACGCTGGAGCGGTTGCTCGCGTTTTTCTGGCAGGTGCACGACCCCACCCGGACCGATGGTCAGGGCCTCGAGGACATCGGCACGCGCTATCTTTCCCGCATTTATTATTCGAACGCGGCGCAGAAAACCGCCGCCGAGAAATCCCGCGCCACCGAGCAAGCCACGCTGACGAAGCCGATCGCCACGGAAATTTCCCCGCTGGAAAAATTCTGGCCCGCCGAGGAGTATCACCAGAACTATTTCGCCCAGCACCCCGAGCGCGCGTACTGCGCCGCGATCATCAAGCCAAAGATCAAAAAGCTTAAAACCGCTATAGCCCACGGAACCCACGGAATACACGGAAACTAGCCAATTTTCCGTGTATTCCGTGGGTTCCGTGGGCAGATAAACCCCTGCTCCTTTCCCTTCTCCCCATGATGAAAAAGTCCCACCCCGCCCGCCCCGCAACCCGCCGCGCATCGAAAGCCAAGACGCCCCGCGCCACCCCCGCGAATACGCCGGTCGAGCGCGAGTTCATCGCGCAGAACGGCTACGCGGACGCGTTCAACGAAGTGGTGCTCGATGTCATTTTCACCGATCCCGCGGGGAAGGAGTTCCGGGTCCCTGCCTTCTGGGCCGGCGGCAAGGTCTGGAAGGTCCGCTACGCCTCGCCGCTCACCGGCACGCACAGCTACCGCACCGTCTGCTCGCCCGCGACCGACGCCGGGCTGCACAACCGCTACGGCGACGTGGCGATCTCGCCCTACTCCGGCAAAAACCCGCTCTACGCCCACGGCCCGGTGCAGGTCGCCGCGGACAGGCGCCACTTCGAGCACGCCGACGGCACCCCGTTCTTCTGGCTCGGTGACACGTGGTGGATGGGCCTGTGCAGCCGCCTGAGCTGGCCGCAGGGGTTCAAGACGCTCACCGCCAACCGCGTGAAGAAGGGCTTCAACGTCGTGCAGATCGTCGCGGGCCTTTACCCCGACATGCATGCCTTCGACCCGCGCGGGGCGAACGAGGCCGGATTCCCCTGGGAGGAAGGTTACTCGCACATCCGCCCGGAGTTCTTCGACGCCGCGGACAAGAAACTCGCGCACCTCGTCGCGAACGGCATTACGCCCTGCATCGTCGGCGCGTGGGGCTGGTTCGTGAACTGGATGACCGAGGACCAGCTGAAGGCGCACTGGCGCTACCTCATCGGCCGTTACGGCGCGTGGCCCGTCCTCTGGTGCACCGCCGGCGAGGCGAATCTCCCGTGGTACCTCGCGAAGAATTTCCCGATGGATGACCGCGAAATGGTCAAGGGCTGGACAAAGCTCATCCGCTATCTGCAGGAGAACGACCCGTTCAACCGCCCGGTCACGATCCACCCGACCGCGATCAACCGTTACACCTCTCGCAACGCGACGGACGACGAAAACCTCCTCGATTTCGACCTGCTCCAGGTCATGCACGCGCAGAATGAGTCCGTGGAACATGCCATCAAGGCCGTGCGCGAAACCTACGCGGCGACGCCCCGCATGCCCGTGATCAACGGCGAGCCCTGCTACGAGATGCTCATGGGCACCATCACCGCACCCTGGCCCCGCCGGGCGTTTTGGTCCTGCGTACTCAATGGCGCGATGGGCCACACCTATGGCGGCAACGGCATCTGGCAGTGCAACCAGCCCGGCATCCCGCACGGCGCGTCACCGCACGGCGGCAACTACGGCAACACGCCGTGGATCGAGGCGATGAACTTCACCGGTTCCGCCGAGTGCGGCCACGGCAAGGCGCTGCTCACCCGCTACGACTGGTCCAAATTCGAGCCGCATCCCGAGTGGGCGGTCTACACCGGCGATGTCCAACTGCCGCTGAAAGGTGCGCAGTGGATCTGGACGTCGCGCGAGGAAGACGCCGCCAAGGACGCCCCCAACACTCGCCGTTACTTCCGCAAGACGTTCGAGCTCCCTGCCGGCAAGAAAGTCGCCGACGCCCGCCTGCGTTTCTCCGGCATGCACCACTGCGAGTCGCAGCTGAACGGCGCGCCCTCCGGCGTCGCCTGGGACTGGCACGGCGGCCACCAGTTCAACGACCGCGCCCACTTGCTGAAGCCGGGCAAGAACACGCTCACGCTCTGGTCCGAGTTCCGTCCCGCCGCCGGCGACCCGTTGCCGGCGCTCATGGCGGTGCTGGAGGTAAAGTTTAAGGACGGCAGCGTGCAGCGCATCGTGAGCGACAGTTCGTGGAAGGCGCTCAAAACCAAGATCAGCAGCTGGGAAACCCGCGGCTTCAACGACAGCATCTGGCCCGCCGCGCAAGTCGTCGGCCAGTTCGGCGACCAGCCCTGGGGTCAGTTCAAACCCTTCGACCAGAGCCTCTACGGCCCGCAAACCGCCGGCAGCGCGCAAACGCGTGTGACCTACGTCCCCTACCACGAGCCCATCGTCGTCTCAGCGCTGAAGCCCGGGGTGAGTTACACCGCCTCGATTTTCGACCCCGTCACCGGCAAGACCGGGAAGAAATTTCTCGTCAAGGCCGATGCGAGAGGCCAGTCCCGCGTCG
>QQNC01000264.1 GCA_003402695.1 Verrucomicrobiota bacterium
CAACCTCGTCGCCAACGAGACCTATCCCCAGGCGTTCACGCAGGGTATCGCGATCTCGATCGTCGGTGTCGCCGGCGTGCGCACGATCACCTACGCCCCGTAATTGGGTCGCCCGGTTTAACGCTCAAGCCGTCCGCGTAAGCGGACGGCTTTTTTGTGCCCGGATACAGCGGCCCGGCAGAGCGGACGCTCATTTTCACCCGCCGGTCCGTCATTTTCCTTTCCGCTCCGGAGTTTTGGGCTTCCATTGGGGGTGATGACCCCGGTCCACGCCCAGCAGCGCATCGCCGACCTACGCGCGCAAATCGCGCGAAATGATGCGCTGTATTTCAAGCAGGCCCAACCAGAGATTTCCGATTTCGAGTATGATGCGCTCAAGCGGGCACTGGGGGAGCTGGAGGAAGAATTTCCGCAGTTTTTGACCAAGGATTCGCCGACGCAGCGCCCGGGCGACGATCGGGTACAGGGTTTCCGGGAGGTGGCGCACCGGCAGAAGATGCTCAGCCTCGACAACACCTACAGCGAGGCGGAGCTGCGGGCGTTCCATGCCCGGCTTACCAAACTGCTGGGCACGGACGACCTCGGCTACACGGTGGAGCCGAAGATCGACGGCCTGGCGGTGAGTCTGACGTACGAGAACGGGCAGTTCGTCCGGGCGGTGACGCGCGGCAAGGGCGACCGCGGGGACGACGTAACGGCGAATGTGCGGACGATCCACTCGCTGCCGATGCAGCTGGCGAAGGGCGAGATGCCCCGGATCGTGGAGATTCGCGGTGAGATTTACCTGACGGCGGCGGAATTCGAACGCATCAACGCCGAGCGAGCGGCGGCCGGGGAGGAGCTTTATGCCAACCCGCGGAACCTCGCGGCCGGCACCATCAAACAACTCGATTCCGCCGAGGTGGCGCGACGCAAACTCGAGATCGTGCTGTACGGCCTGGGGTATTGTGAACCGGCGGTGGTGGAGTCGCAGACCGGGCTGCAAAAAAAACTTTCGGCCTGGGGCCTGCCGGTGGTGGAAAAATCCTGGACGGTGCACGGCATCGACGCGGCCTGGGCGGCGGTGGGCGAACTGGACCGGCTGCGGCACGGCTTGGCGTACGGCACGGACGGCGCGGTGGTGAAGCTCGACAACGTGGACCAGCAGCGTGAAGCGGGGGCGACCGACAAGGCTCCGCGCTGGGCGATCGCATACAAATTCAAGCCGGAAACGGCGCGCACCCGGCTGCATGCCATCACGATCCAGGTCGGCAAGACCGGCATCCTCAGCCCGGTGGCCGAGCTGGAGCCGGTCCTGCTGGCGGGCAGCACCATCAGCCGGGCGACCCTGCACAACGAGGATGAGATCCGCCGGAAGGACATCCGCATCGGCGACCTCGTGGAAATCGAGAAGGCCGGCGAGGTCATTCCCGCGGTGCTGCAATCCTTCCCGGCGGAGCGGCCGGAGGGAGCCCGGGAGTACGACCTGTTCGCTGCGGTCGGGGGCAAGTGCCCGGTGTGCGGCTCGAAGATCGCGCGGATCGAGGTGGCGGCGGAGGACGCCACGGGCGTGGCGTGGAAATGCCAGAATTACGACTGTGAGGCGCAGCGGGCCGGCCGGCTGGGGTTTTTCTGCAGCCGCCGGGCACTCGCGATTGACGGCGTGGGTGGCGTGGTGGCGGCGAAGCTGGTCGAGCTCGGCCACGTTCAGGATCCCCCGGACCTGTACGACGTGCCGCTCGGGACGCTGACTACGTTGAACCTCGGCACGGCGGAGGAACCGCGGGTGTTCGGAGAAAAAAACGCGACGAAGATCGTCGCGGCGCGCGAGGCGGCGCGCGGCCTGCCGCTCGAGAAATGGCTTTATGCGCTGAGCGTGCCGGATGTCGGCGAAACGACGGCACGCGAACTGGGCCGGCGGCACCGGAGCTTCGCCGAGCTGGTGTATTCGCCGTTGCTGCGCGCGGTGTTGAAGAAAGCGGAGCTGGTGGCGCAGCGCGAATGGGAGGCGCCGGCGTCGCGGAAAAACCCCGCCAAGTCCGATGAGGACAAGGCACGGCGCAAGGAATTGTGCACCCGGCTCGAAGCGGAGATCGCGGCGCTCGACGCGGGTCCGCTGGCCGGCGCGCCGGGGGACATCGGCCCGGCGGTGGCGGCGAGCACGCAGGAGTTTTTCGCCAGTGTTCCCGGCCGGCGGCTGCTGAAAAAACTGCAGCACCTCGGCATCGACCCGCAGGGCACGGTGGCGGTCGTGGGAGTGTTCACGGGCAAGTCGCTCGTACTCACCGGCACGCTGCCGACGCTGAAGCGCGAGGAAGCTGAGCAGGAAATCCTGGCGGCGGGTGGCAAGGTCAGTGGCAGCGTGAGCAAGAAGACCAGCTATGTGCTTGCGGGTGAGGAGGCCGGCTCAAAGCTCGACAAGGCAAAAGAGCTGGGCGTGCCGGTGATCAACGAGGCGGAGTTCCTTCGGTTACTGGCCGGGGGATAAGCAATTGCCGCACCGGTTGCCGCCGCAGGATGCTTGCCAGCGAAGGCCGGTCTGGCACTCTGCCGGGGTTGCTTCCCTTGATGCATCCCACAGGTAAATTTCTGCGGATTTTCGGTATCGGCGCTGGCTTGGCGCTGGCGGTTGCCCTGGCCCGCGCCCAGGTGACTTCTGACCCGGCCCTCCAGGTGATCATTGAGCAGAACCGTCAGCTGCAGGAGCAGGTGAAGGCGCAACAAAAGACGATTGAGGCGCTCAACGCCCGGATGGAGGAGATCCGCCGGGCGAGCGAGCGGCAGGACCGCCAGCTGCAGACGCTGCAGGAACGGACCGACGCGGTCGCACCGGCGGAGCGGGCGGTCCCGATGGAATCTTCGCATGACCACGAGGTGCGCATCACCGGCGAGTCGGGCTTGGCTTTTTTTTCGTCCGGCAGCCACGGCCAGTGGCCCAATTCGGAATTCCGGGTGGATGACACCACGATCACGGTCGAGGCGCCGGTCTGGCAAAACGTCTATTTCTTTACGGAGCTGAAGCTGCTTCAGCGCGAAGCCAGCGCGGCCAACTTCCAATTCGGCGAACTCTACGTTGAGTTCGAGGGCCTGGGCCGGCCGTGGGGCCGGCCTGAGGCGCTCAACCTGCGGGCGGGCAGCATTAACACGCCGTTCGGCGAAGAATACCTCCTGCGCGGGCCGGTCGAGAATCCGCTGATTTCCCATTCGCTCAGCGATATCTGGGGCCCGGACGAAGGCGCGGAACTCTACGGAAAACTGGGATCGTGGAGCTATGTCGTCGCGGTGCAAAACGGCGGGATCAGCCAGCTGCGTGACTTTAACTCCGAAAAAACCTTCGCGGCGCGCCTCGGCTGGGATCCGCTGGCTTGGCTGCACCTGAGTGCAAGTGCGATGCGCACCGGCAAGCTCGCCGCCGTGTCGCC
>QQNC01000265.1 GCA_003402695.1 Verrucomicrobiota bacterium
CCCAGCGGAACTCGACGCGGACTTCCTCTACCTCTTCCTGCCGAAGGACGACGCCGGCTTTGCCTTTACCGCCGCTCCCGACCGCCGCCACCGCATGGGCGCCGACGCGCTCATCGCCCGCGAGGACCCATGGCTGCTCAGTTTCTCCGCCTACTGCTGCGCCCGCACGCCCAACCGTTTCATCCAGGACCGGCAGAACCTGCTCAGCATCTTTCACCGCGACTCCGGCCTCATCCTCGGCGGCGGCAACACCAAGCTGCAGCCGCTCTGGAGCACGCTGACCGTCGGCGATCCGAAGTTGCTCACGCCGATCGGCGCCAAGCGCGAAACCAACCTGGCCCCCGACGTGCCGCTGTCGTACACGCCCGACCACTGCGAAATCACCGAGCCCGCCCCGAACCGCTGGACGCAACGCATCTCCGCCGCGGGCGCCATCGCCGATCTCTCCTGCGAGATCCTGTCCGACCGCACGCTCCGCCTCTCCGCCACGCTCGTGCAGGCCGCGCCCGACGGCCGCCCCGCCACGGTCCACCTCACGTTCCTGCCGTATCCCGAAAGCCCCGTTACCTTCTCCGACGGTACGCGCGCGGAAATCGCCGCCGCCACGCTCTGGGAAAAATCCGGCGTCACCCGCGTGGGCCATCACAACTGGCAGCTCACCTTGCCCACGGCCGCACGGATCTCGTGTCCCGTGCTGCCGCACAACCCGTATTCCAGCGACGGCCACGCCGAAGCCACGGAAGGCCGCCTCGTCGTCTCGCTGCCACTGGGCGCGAAGGAGCAAAGCCACCGCCTCACGCTGTCAGTGGCCAAGCAGACCTAAGGTTCCTCACGCAAAGCCGCTAAGCCGCAGAAGTCCGACCCTTTGCGCCTCTGCGCCTTTGCGTGAGAAAATCTTCCGTCGATTCTCACCCCAGCCAGCGGTCCCGCCCGCCCGTTAGCGCGCCAGGGGGTGCCGCTGGCTGATGTTCACGTTCAGCCCCGAGTGTTGCACCAGCGTGATGAACCGTGTGCCGCGCTTGTTCATCAGCTTGAGTTCCAAGGTCACGTGATCGCCGTTATTTCGGTTAAGGAAGAGCCGGTTGAGTTCGCTGCCCTCGCCGAAGGTCGCCTGAAAGTTGTCCACCGCGAGCCCGTTGAGGCCAAAGATGCGCGCGCCGGGGGTGATGCCCTCCTGTTCGGCCATGGACTCCGGCTGCACGGCCTTCACATACATCGCCAGTACGCGGTGGGTGTATTTGTCCTCCCAGAGCTCAAGCCCGAGACCAAAGCACAGCAGGTGCCGGTCATTCACGGTGAATTTCTCCAGTTGCACCGGCGGCTGGCCGCCGCCCGCCGGTTCGGCCGGCGTGGCCCGGGTGGAGAGCAAGGTCCCCATCGCGAGCGTCAGCAGTCCTGCCCGGCCGACCCAAAATCTGCCACGGGCGGTTTTCACCGGGGATGAAATCCGTCCGAAAACTGAGCTACACCAGCCGGAATTCCAGCGTCTCCAGCTCGTTCATGTTGAACGGGGCGCTGGCAAGGAGTTCCTCCAGCTTCACCAGCGCAGCCGCCAGGTCCGGGGCCTCGAACACCGCGGCGCCATCGTCGCTGTCATGGACGTTGATCGCCCAGGGTGTGGCGGCGTGACCGGTTTCATACAGCGAGCCGTAGAGATAGTTTCCCGGCAGCCCCGGGTGCGGGCCCGCGCCCGGCACGAGGAAGAGGCTGTGAATGATGTCGTGCACCGGCGTGCCGTCATGCTTGCGGTGGTGGACGGGTTTGCCCGCGACCTGGAGCCGGCGCGCCTCCGCCCGCGCGCGGCGGTCCGCCGGCAGGGACTGCACGTAGCGGTCGAAAATGCCGGCATTGCGCTCGAGATGCTCGGGATTCAGCCGGCCCGCGATCACCTCCTCGAGATTCGAGGCGTGAAACGAGGGCAGCTTCGTCAGCGAGCGGGCGGTGACATGCCCGTCCTTGTGGTCCGCATCGGCATACGCCTGGTGCGTGGCGTAGAGACGCTTCAGCGCATCCTGGTAGGCGGGAGTCCCGGGCACGGCGCCGATCGGGCTCTGCTCAATCTTGTCCAACACGGCATGATCAAACTGTTCGTTGGGGTCGTGGGGCATGGGGAGGGCGACAGCCAAACGCACTGGCATAGGAAAGTCCAAGGGTAACCACCGGCGATCTTCGGATCCAGTGTAACCCATTGGGTTACACTCCTCCGGGCCGCGCGGGGTTTTCCTTTTGCGCAAACCCGCGCCACCTGCACTGTCGGCACCGCCATGCCCGCCCCTTCGCGCATCGTTGATTCCCACCAGCACGTCCGCTGGCACCAGCGCGACGAGCGCGGGCTTGTCGCCGACCTCGACGCCCACGCCATCGGCTACGCCTGGCTGCTCACCTGGCAGCTCGGCCTGGTCGAGCAGTCACCCGAACACGCGGCCTATCTCAACCCGGCGCTCACGCTGCCCGACGGCTCGCACCCCGGCATCCCGTTGTCCGAGCTGCTGGCCGTGCGGGAGAAATACCCCCGGCGCTTCGTGGTCGGCTACTGCCCGCACCCGCTCTGGCCCAGCGCCCCGCAGCTGCTCGAGGCCGCCCATCACATGCACGACGTCCGCGTGTGCGGCGAATGGAAGTTCCGCGTGCCCTTCGACGACCCGCACTGCCTCGCGCTCTTCCGCATGGCGGGAAAACTGAAACTCCCCGTCGTGCTGCACCTCGACGTCCAATACCTGCCCGACCCCGTCACCGGCGCGCCCGTTTACCAGCGCGCGTGGTACGGCGGCAACGTCGGCGCCCTCGACCGCGCGCTCACCGCGTGCCCGGAGACGGTCTTCATCGGCCATGCGCCCGGGTTCTGGCGCGAGATCAGCGGCGACGCCGACACGAGTTCCAACCAATACCCGGACACGCCCGTGACGCCCGGCGGCCGGCTGATGCCGTTGTTCGACCGCCATCCCAACCTCTACGCCGATCTTTCCGCCGGCTCGGGCCGCACGGCCCTCGCGCGCGACCCGGCCCACGCCGTACAGTTCCTCACGCGCTACGCCGACCGCCTGCTCTTCGGCCGCGACTACTACGGCACCGAGTTGCACGCGTTCCTGCAGTCGCAGCCGCTCAGCGCCGACGTCGTGGAAAAGATCTACTGGCGCAACGCCGAGCGCCTGGTCGCCCCGCCGCAATGAGCAGCCGGTCATTTATTCACGCAAAGCCGCCAAGACGCAAAGCCCAGACCCCCGAACCATTCCCTCCCTCTCCGCGGCTTTGCGCCTTTGCGTGAGACCCTCCGATAATCTCCCTTTTCATGAAGAAAATCACGATCCACGTCATCCCCAACGCCCATCTCGATCCCGTCTGGCTCTGGGATTCTCGCGAGGGTCTCAACGAGGGGGTGGCCACCTGCCGGG
>QQNC01000266.1 GCA_003402695.1 Verrucomicrobiota bacterium
CGGGCGCCCTTCAGGCGAAGAAACGCGTTGCCCGGCTCTTCGGGGTCCCACTTCAGCCCTTCGTATCGCGTGAACTCTTCCTTCGCCCACGCCCAGCGTTCCTTCTTATCAAGCTCCGCCTTGAGCTGATCGCGCAGCCCGAGCAGATGCATCGTGTCCTGCGCGGCGTAGTCGAGCATCCCTTCGGTAAGCGGGCGCATCGACCAGTCGGCGCGCTGATGCTTTTTATCGAGCTTGAGTCCGAAGTTCCGCTCGAGCAGCGCGGCGAGTCCGAACGCCTGGATGCCGAGCAGCTGCGCGGCGACGCGTGTGTCGAAGATGTTCGTCGGATGCCAGCCGTAATCCTGATGCAGCAGCCGCAGATCGTAGTCGGCGTCGTGAAAAACCACTTCGACTTTCGGATCCTCGAGGATACGGCCGAGGGCCGTCGGCGGATCAATCGGCAAAGGATCGATGATCGCGTGCGCGTCGCGCGTCGACAACTGAATCAGGTAGATCCGGTCGACGAATTTGTGGAAGCTCGCCCCTTCGGTGTCGATGGCGATCTCACGGGCGCGACCGATCGTTTCGAGAAACGGCGTCACTGCCGCGTTCGAATCGAGATAGGCAACTGTCGGTGCTGCACCCGCCTTTTTCTCTGCCACTCGCTTCCCTTGGGTCTCATGTCCGGCGATCATGCACTCTACACTGTCACCAATCTAGCGACTGGACGGACCCCGTGATTTTGCTCGCCAGCTCCATTGCGATCGGTTACGATGACGCCGGGGTCGGCCTCCCTGTCGTCTTTTTGCACGGCTTTCCTCACAACCGGTCGCTCTGGGCCCCCCAGCTCCACGGCCTCGCTGCCCCCTGCCGCACCCTCGCCTTCGACCTCCGCGGCTTTGGCGAGAGCTCCGTCCTCCCCCCGTTTTCGATGGACCAGTACGCCGACGACATCGCCTCGGCGCTCATCGCGCTGGACACCGGACCGGCCGTCATCGCCGGCCTCTCGATGGGCGGCTACGTCGCGCTGGCGCTCTGGCGGCGGCACCCGGAGCTCGTCCGGGCGCTGATCCTCTCCAATACCCGCGCCGGCGCCGACGACGCCGCCGGTATCGCCAAACGGAAAGCGATGATCGACCTCGCGCGGAAGGAAGGGGCCGGTCCGATTGCCGACCAAATGATCGGCGGCATGGTCGGCAAGACGACCCGGGACAAGCATCCGGACCTCGTGCACACCATGCACGCGATGATGGAACGGTCGCCGGTCGAGGGAATCGCCGGCGCCCTGCAGGCGATGTACGAGCGCCCGGATTCGACGCCGACGCTCGCGACGATCACGGTCCCGACGCTCGTGATCGTCGGTGAGGAAGACGCCCTGACGCCGCCGAAAGAGGCCCGCGCCCTCCACGCGGCGATCGCCGGCAGCCGCCTCGAGGTGATCGCCGGCGCCGGCCACGTCAGCAATGTCGAGCGGCCGGCGGCCTGGAATCACGTCGCGAGCGAGTTTCTGACGGCGCTCATTAGCGAATAGAAAACGGGCCGGGAATGATCCCGGCCCGCTCTGACACAGCACACAAAATCGCTCAGCGCGTCGGGCGCTTCGGCGGCTCCGCGCTCTTGAAAACGTCGCGGTTGATCTGCACGAACTGCTTGAGGTTCCCCGGCACGTCCTCTTCCGGGAAAATCGCGGTGACCGGGCACTCCGGTTCGCAGGCGCCGCAGTCGATGCATTCATCCGGATGGATGTAGAGCATTTCCGGACCTTCGTAAATGCAGTCCACCGGGCAGACGTCAACGCAGGACTTGTCCTTGGTGTCCTTGCAGGCTTCAGTGATCACGTACGGCATTGGTGTCCTCTTCGGTGGATCAGTGTTTCGGGTGGGAGCCGAACATTATCGCGTCACGGCGTCCGCAACAAGACGGCGTCAACCTTTGACACGTCACGTCGCCTAAAGCTACTTCCTGTACATGCGAATCACCGTAAACGGGCACCTCCACGATCTGACCGTCGCCCCCTCGAGCACGCTGCTCGAACTGTTGCGCGACCAGCTCGCGCTCACCGGGACAAAACTTGTCTGCGACCGCGGCGAATGCGGCGCCTGCACCGTCCTCGTCGACGGCGCGACCGTCTACTCCTGCCTCACGCTCGCCGCCGGCTGCGACGGCGCAGCGGTCGCGACGGTCGAAGGGCTCGCCGCCGTCGGCGCGCAGGGCGCCCTCGCCCCGCTCCAAAAAGCGTTCATCGCCCACGATGCCGCGCAGTGCGGCTTCTGCACCCCGGGGCAGCTGATCGCGGCGCATGCACTTCTCTTGCAGAACCCGGCTCCAACCGACGACGACATTCTCCACGCGATGAGCGGGAATCTCTGTCGCTGTGGCACCTATCCAAAAATCGTCACGGCGATTCGCGCCGCCGCGAACGGCGAATTCTCGAATCCCTCGACAGGTTCCGATGCCGCCTAAAAAGAAAAAGCCGGAATCACCAAACAGTCGCTTCGTCGTCACCACCGTCGAAGTCGAAGGGCGCAGCGAACAGCGCATTGTCGAGTTGCCGGCCTTCAATCCGGCGCCGTGGACCGACAACACGACGCTCGGCATCGTCGGCACGAGCGTCACGCGGGTCGATGCAACGGAGAAGGTCACGGGACGCGCCCGCTATACGGCGGACATTGTGCGCCCGGGACAGCTCTACGCGGCGATCGTCCGCTCGACGATTCCAAAAGGGAAAATCACCCGCTTCGATTCGTCGGTAGCGGCGAAACTTCCCGGCGTTTTCGACATTATCGGGCCTGGCGACGCGCCGGCGCGCACCCGTCTCCTCCCAACCGACGTCCTCTACGCCGGCCAGCCGATCGGCGCGGTCTGCGCCACAAGCGAAGCCGCCGCTCGGCGCGCCGTGCAAGCGATCATCGTGGACTACGATCGCGCCCCCTTTGCCTCGACCTTCGAGGACGCGACGGCGCCCGAGGCGCCGAAAGTTCGGCCCTCGGGAAATCTCAATCCGCTCGGACCGGTCGTTCTCTCGCGCGGCAATATCGACGCGGGGCTCATCGAAGCCGATGTCGTGATCGAGCGCGAGTATCGCACGCCGGTGCAACTGCACACCGCACTTGAGCCGCACGGCTCGGCCGCCGAATGGGAGAACGATCGGCTGACGATCTGGGAATCGACGCAAGGAATTTTTCGGGTGCGCGCCGAGGTCGCGAAAGGACTTGGCCTCCCGCTGACGCACGTGCGAGTGATCAACGACTATATGGGCGGCGGTTTCGGCGCGAAGAACGGCGCCGGCGCTCACACCTTCATCGCCGCGCTCCTCGCGCGCCGTACCGGGCGACCGGTGCGCTGCATCAACGACCGCGAAGGCGAGCAGGTC
>QQNC01000267.1 GCA_003402695.1 Verrucomicrobiota bacterium
CTAATTCCCGGGGTCAGGTATTTTTCAATGTCTTCCGCACCATTCGGGCCATCGATTCCTCGGGGTTGAGCGCGGTCACTCGTGCCACCTCGACCCAGGCGAGATCGTGGGACTCGTCCGACACCGCGAACGGCTCCGCCGGGTCGGCTTCGATCATGAACCGCAGGTCGTAGTGCCAGTGAGCCGGCTCGGTCTTCCGCTCGGGAATCCAGTGGCGGTCCAAATCGAAAATCTCCGGCGAGACCACCCGCAGCCGCGTCAGTCCGCTCTCCTCGCGGCCTTCCCGCAGCGCGACGGCCAGCAAGTCGGGGTCACCGTCGGCGTGACCGCCGAGTTGCAGCCACTTGGCGAGTTTGCGGTGATGCGTCAGCAGCGTGCGCGTCCGGCTCGCGTCCACAATCCACGCTGATCCCGTCAGATGCCCGCTCAGCTGCGTGCGCGCGAAACAGTCTTCATGCGCCTCCACAAAGCGAATCGTGTCCGCCGTCATCGCCGCCTCATGCGCATCGAGCGCCAAAGCCGCGTGGGTGCGGAGCAATTTGAGTACGGCCGAACGATGCATCAGATTGAAATGCACACGGAACACACGGAATACACGGAAAAATTCAGCACAAAGAAATCACTGGCTGTGGTCCGGGATTCCGTGTGGTCCGTGTATTCCGTGGGCAAAACCTTACCGCGTCTCGAACCACTTGGACTCCGCCTTCACGCCTGCCGACGCCTCGATCTGCGCGAAAATCTCCGGCACCGTCTGCGCCACGCGAAACAGGTCCATGTTCGACGGCCTGAAGAACTTCTCGGCGAGCATCTTTTCGAACAGCCGGATCAGGTCATCGTAAAATCCGTCCTGGTTCAGGAACACGCAGGGTTTCTTCACCACGTCCAGCTGCCGCAGCGTCAGGATCTCCATGATCTCCTCCAGCGTGCCAAACCCGCCCGGCAGCGTCACAAACGCATCCGCCCGCGCCTCCATCAGCAGCTTGCGCTCGCGCAGCGTCACTACCGTTACCAGCTCGTCCGCCTCGTCGAACGCCAGTTCGCGCGCCTTCATGAACTCGGGAATCACGCCGATTACGCGGCCGCCCTTCGCCTTCACCGCCCGCGCCACCGCGCCCATCAGCCCGGTTTTCCCGCCGCCGTAAACGAGGCCCCAGCCGCGCTTGACCAGCTCGTGTCCCAGCGCGGTGGCCGCCGCGGTGTATTTCGGATCAATCCGGTCACTGGACGCGCAATAAACACAAAGCAACTTTGCCATGGGCATTTGATTCACCATGCGCCAGTAATTCGCACGCACAAAAATGCCGCCCCTCGCCTATCGCGGACGCCTCGCACCCTCGCCCACCGGCCACCTCCACCTCGGCCATGCGCGCACGTTCTGGATCGCCGCGGAGCGCGCCCGCTTGGCCGGGGGCACGCTCGTCCTGCGCAATGACGACCTCGACGCCATCCGCTTCCGCCTCGATTTTGTGGACGCCATGCTCGAGGACCTGCGCTGGCTTGGCTTCCAGTGGACGGAAGGCCCCGACGTCGGCGGCCCGTTTGCGCCCTACAACCAAAGTGGCCGGCGCGCCCACTACCGCGCCGCACTCGAACAGCTTCATGCCGCCGGCCTGATCTTCCCCTGCACCCGCACCCGTCGCGATGTCCTCGAGGCCATCGGCGCGCCCCACGAAGGCGCCGGCGCGGACGACGAGCCCGTCTACCCCATCTCATTCCGCCCGCCCGCCGGCGCCCCGCTGCCGCCGCTCGGCGACAAGATCTCCGTCAACTGGCGCCTGCGCGTGCCGGACGGCGAGACCATCGCCTTCGATGACGGCCGCTACGGCCAGCAATCGGCCGTCGCTGGACGCGACTTCGGCGACTTCCTGGTGTGGCGGAAGGACGACCTGCCCAGCTACCAGCTCGCCTGCGCGGTGGACGATGCCGGCATGGCCATCACCGAGGTCGTGCGCGGCGCCGACCTCATCAAGAGCACCTTCCGCCAGCTGATCGTGTATCGCGCGCTCGGCCTGGCCGCGCCGAAATTTTTCCACTGCCCCCTGATGAATGACGACCAGGGCGAGCGCCTCGCCAAGCGCCACGACGCGCTCAGCCTCCGCACCCTGCGTGAACGGAGTGTCTCGCCCGCTGAAATCGTGGCAAAATTTTCGTCCGAGAATCTGACCGGGGTTGGCTTGTCCTCTCCGCCCTAGGCCTGCCGCGCCGCATTTCAAATCCGCAGAGTTGCCTATTCCCTGTTTTCACTTCCTTTGGTGCCTCGCTCCTCAACCTTTCCTCCATGATTAACTTCAACAAACCTGACCTCACCGAGCATCCTCCCCGCAGCGTCCGCGTCCGCCTCGGCGGCTACGCGCACCTCCCCCGCCTCCTCGACAAGGCGCGCGCCCACCTGCGTGGCAAGGCCGGCGACTACCATTACAACTGCCCGCTCGACCAGCACTTCTTCAAGTTTACCGGCATCAGCCACCCGAAGGCGCTCGCCGCCGTCAAGGCCGCCAAGTCGGACTCCGACTTCCTCGCGTGGGTGAACAAAAACACCAAGCGCCAGCCGTATGAGATCGCCGCCTTCTCCGCCTGGCTCGAATCAAACGGCCCGGGCGGCAAGGACGGTCACAACTGGATCGCCGAGCGCCTCGCGGCCCTCGCGCCCAAGCGCACCGACATCCGCTCGTTCGCCGACCTGCTCGACCTCGACGATTACGCGAGCTACGGCGGCAAGGCCTGATCCGTCTTCCCCGGTCTTTTCCACGCGGAGCCTTCACCGGCTCCGCGTTTTTTATTTGAGCTCCGTGTACTTGTCGGACCGGCCCCGCGATTTCTCGACCGGGTACTTCCTCGCGTTGTCCGCCATCTTCCGCTCGATGGCGCCGGCGACGTCCATGCCGGCGATGTTGGCGAACTCCAGTGCGTAGATCACGACGTCCGCCAGCTCGTCCTCGATCTTGCGCCGCTTGGCGGGATCCTGGACCACGGCCACCGACTGCTCCGGCGTCGTCCACAGGAAATGCTCCATCAGCTCCCCGGCCTCCGCGGCCAGCGCCATGCTGAGGTTCTTCGGCGCATGGAACTGCTCCCAGTCGCGCTCCCGCGCAAAGGCCAGCACGCGGGTCTTCAGGTCGGCAAGGGTCGTGGTCGGGTCGGTCATGGGCTTCATGCCGGCACCGTAGCCGTCTCGCGCCCTACGACAAGCGAGGAGCGGGCGACCCGCAGATGAGGAGCAGGGGGCAGGAACGGGCCGGCGGAAGTCCAACGAGTGTTCCGTTCTGCCATGCTGCTTTTCCTGCGCCCTGCTCCTTGCCCCCTGCTCCTTGCCC
>QQNC01000268.1 GCA_003402695.1 Verrucomicrobiota bacterium
CCGAAGGTTCCCCTGGCGTCAGGGCGGCGGCGACCACCAGGCTGACGCCCGTCGCGGCCACCGCCGGGCCGGTGCCTGCGAAAAGCGCGCTGGCCAGCACGGCGGGCACAAAGGTCAGCAAGACCGTCGCGGGATCGACCAGCCGGCTCAATGGCACCGCCAGCAAGGCCGCCGCCGCGGTGATCGCCAGGGCAAGGCCATAGCCGATTGCGGTCCGCCGTCCCGCTCGGCTGGCGCCGGTCCGCGGTTCGTCTCGCGTTCCCGGACCTTTCGACGGGGCGATTGTCGGACCCGGCAAATTCAAATTCCGCACTCCCCGCGACGCGCCGCTTTTTCTCGCCGGAGGGCAGAGAATTTGACGCCGATCAAGGCGCGTTTTCCCGCCCATGGCAAGTTTAGGCTCTAACCTAAGGAGAGCGCCATGCCGGCCGAATCTGCAACCTTTGTCTGGGCCGTCGCGGGCGGCTTCAGCCTCTATCTCGCCGCCCTGACCTGGGTGTTTATCTATGCCCGGGGTTGGGACTATTCCCACCGCATCCTGGCCAAGCCCGCCGCCAAGCCCGCCGAAGACCATCGGCACTACGCCCGCGCGGCCTGATCTGGCTTTGCACCCATAGAGAAAGGCTCCGCCCGCAAGGACGGAGCCTTTTGTTTTGCCGGCGAGGACCGGGATCAGGCGCAGGGCTGGGGTCAATTTCAGGACTGGGATCAAGGGCAAGCCTGGACAGGCGGTCTCGTGCGCCAGCCGGGTCAGTGGCTCAGCAGGACGAACCGTTCGGTCTGGCGGATCAGGCTTTGGGTCACGCCGCCGAACACCCATTCGCCAAGGCGGGTGCGGCCATAGCCGCCGGCCACGATCAGGTCCGCGCCCATGGCCGCGGCGCGGTCACACAGGATGGCGCCCACGGGCCGCTCGTCACGCAGCAAGCCTTCGCCGTTGGCCGAAACACCATGCCGGCGCAGGGCTTCAGCCACCTCATCAGCGGTCTCGCAGGCCTCGGCCAGGCCGTTTGGCCCGGCGACGCTGGCGACAAGGACTTCCTTGGCGCGCGTGAGCAGAGGCATGGCGTCGGAAACGGCCCGTCGGGCCTCCCGGGAATCCTTCCAGCAGACCAGGATGCGGTCGGCCGCCAGATAGTCCCGCTGGGGCGGCGTCACCAGGACGGGCCGGCCGGCGATGATCACCAGCAGGCCGAGATCGTCGTCCCGGCGCGGATCAAACCGGTCGCCCGTGGGCGCGCCGGTCACGATCAGGTCGGCCGCGCGGCTGTGGAGCGCGAGCGCGTCGGTGGGCGTCATATGTTCGCTGATCCACCGGTAGTCGCGGCCCTTGGCGATGGCTTCAAAGGCGGTGTGGGCGGCGGTGATGTTCTGTTCGACCTGCTCGGCCTGCAGCGCCATCAGCTCGCCGGGCGCCACCGAAAAGGGGTCGCCATCCGCCACGGCTTCGGCCTCGCTGCCGCAGCCAATCAAGACCCCGCCAAAGCGGTCAGCCAGATCGGCGGCGCAGCGCATCCGGCCTTGGGCCTCCGGATTGGCCTGGGCGTGGACGATGATGGACTTGTAATCCATTACTCGCTCATGCGTTGGAGGGCCGCGCGGTTGCGGACGATGAATTGGCGGCAGCAGGGGAAGTCCACCACGCCGCCGGTTTGCAGCTGGGTCACCATGCGTGACACGGTTTCGATGGTCAGGCCCAGATAGTCCGCCATGTCCTGGCGGCCCATGGGCAGATCGATGCGGGTTCCACCCGCCCGGTCGGCGGCTTCCAGAAGGAAGGTGGCGACCCGTTCACAGGCCGTCTTGCGGCCCAGCAGAAGCAGGTGGTCCTGGGTGCGTTCCAGTTCGGTCATCAGGGCCTGGGCCATGAACCGGTCAAAGGCGTCCTGGCCGGCGGCGAGGACAGCGGCCTTGCGCTTGGCCACCTGAACGACGCTGTCGCTCAAGGCCTCGGCGGAGAAGCGGTGCTCGCCGCCCTGTTCCAGGCCGAACACGTCGCCGGGATAATAGAAGGACCCGATCTGGCGGCGGCCATCGCTCATCAGCCGGGTCGTGCGGACGCAGCCGCTGGTCACTTGATAGACCAGGTCGGCTTCTTCTTCCTGGGCGTAGATTTCTTCACCCCGGGCATAGGCCATGCTGACCCCGAACTGTCCGAGCAGGCCCTGGGCCGGCGACGGCGCGGCCGGAACCGCGTGGCGATGTAGAAGTTCGGAATGGCTGGTCATCGAAACGTCTCCCTGACGATGACCAAGAGGTACGCTGGCGGGCCGGCCGGCTAAATTCGTGTCGTCCCCCTAAGGGCTGCTACTTAGTTTGGTTAAGGCGCTTTGGATTTGATCCCGCGCAATGCCCGCTGTTGCGACGAGCGCCAATTGGGTCGATTGTTCAGGACCATGTCCATGTCTCACGTCCTCATCCTGCTGTCTTTGCTGGCGCTTCAACCTGAGGAGCCGCCTGGCTTTGTGGAAGCCGGCCACAAGGTGGCGGTGCGCAATTGCGGTGAGTGTCATGCGCTGGACAACGGCTCCGTCAGCCGCATGCCCGAGGCGCCGCGGTTCGAAGATCTGCACACTCTGATTCCCGTGGCCCGCCTGGGCGAGGCCCTGGACAAGGGCTGGTATGCTGAAATGCCCCACATGAACGTTTTCGCGCTGGGGTCCGACGAGCGGGCCGAACTGACGGCCTATGTTCTCAGTCTGCAGCCGAAGGCTCCGCCACCGCCGGCTCGCAAGTCCCGCAAGGGCCGCAAGGCTGATTGATCCTGATCAATGCCAGTCCGCCCTGGACTGTCAGGCTTTCACCGTGGACGCCGTCGCCACACCCCTCCCGAGGCCTGTTAGCGCCCGTCTCGGGTGGCGCCGGTGAACCGAACAGGTGGGCTGCCGCTACACACGGCAGCCCGCGCGCGGCGGCGGACTCCCTGCCCGCCGCCGGCCTTGCGGCAGGCAGGCTCCGGCCGGCCTGACCGCAAGGTGTTCCTGACCGCGCGCGCGCCGCCGCCGGATGGCTTGCGAGGGGCGACCCGGCGGGCGCCAGGGGCGCGCGGTCAGGATCAGGCGTGGGCCTTCAAACCACCTGGGAATGGCGGGCGTGGCTCGGCTTCAGATAGGCGTCGAACACCGCGCAGACTGCCCGAACGAAAGGCCGGCCCCGCTCCGTCACATGGATCAGGTCTCCCTGGCGGGTCAGCATCCCGTCGCGCTCGAACTGGTCCAGGGCCGCGCGTTCTTCCAGCAAGGCGTCGTGGGTGAGGTCGTGGCGGGCGCAGGCCGCGTCCA
>QQNC01000269.1 GCA_003402695.1 Verrucomicrobiota bacterium
ACCGCGATATTACCGCTCGTCATGTACGCGACGATGATCTCGTTCTCGTTGACGGTCAGCTTGTGCAGGATGCCGCCCATCGAAATCACATCGTCGTCGGGATGCGGCGAGAAGACGACGATCCGTTTGCCGCGCGCCAGTTTCGACCGGCCGCGGATCTTCGCGCCGAGGATGTTGAACACTTCGCCGTTGACCGCGCCGGGCGAGCCGTAGCGCGCCACGAGCGACGAGAGCCGATGTTCGGCGTAGTCGTGCTGCGTCAGCTTGAGGATCGCGGTGCCGGTGGCCTGCGAGAGCCAGACGACGGCGCGGAGGGTGAGCTCCGGCGTCCAGACGACTTCATCAAGCAGCCACGGCGTGGCGACGCGCGTGAGGTCGGCGCCGGCGGCGGCGTCCACGTAAAAGGTGGTGTTCGGGTGCCGCTGCAAAAACGTGGCCGCGACTTCGAGGTTGACTTCGCCTTCGACGGCCCGCTGCACGATCCGCGACTTGTGCTCGCCGGTTGCGAGAATCGCGATCTCGCGAGCCTCGAGAATCGAGGCGACGCCCATCGTCACCGCTTCCTTGGGGACGAATTCTTCGCCGAAGAAATCGGCGGCGGCGTCGCGCCGCGTGACGTTGTCGAGGTGAACGACCCGCGTGCGGCTGTTCGCACCCGACCCGGGTTCGTTGAAGCCGATGTGTCCGGTCTTGCCGATGCCGAGGAGTTGCAGGTCGATCCCGCCAGCGTCCACGATCGCGGCTTCGTAGGCGGCACACGCCGACTCGGCCGATTCACGCGCCATCTCGCCATCGGGGATGTGGACGTTCCCGGCGTCGATGTCCACCTGTGAGAAGAGATTCTCCCACATGAAGCGGTGGTACGAGTGGATGCTGTCGGCCGGCATCGGAAAATACTCGTCGAGATTGAACGTCACGACGCGCTTGAAGCTGAGCCCTTCATCGCGGTGCAATCGAATCAGCTCTCGATACACGCCGATCGGCGTCGAGCCGGTCGCGAGTCCGAGCACGGCCATTTTTCCGGCGGCGTTCCGTTCGCGAATCAGCGTCGCGATACGGGCCGCGACGACGCGGGCGATGTCTTCATGGTCGTCGACGACCACCGTGCGGATCCGCTCAAGTGCGGTGTGAGCAGAACTGGGGATGTGAAAGGGCCCGCGATTCGATGCCGAATAGCGGGCCTCGCTCTCACTCCCGGATGCGGCGCGCGCGTTCAGCGCGCCGGAAGCCGGCCGTGCCATGGAAACTCCTTACGCTGAGAACGAACTACCGCAGCCGCAACCGCCGGTTGCGTTCGGATTCTTGAACGTGAAGCCCGAGCCCTGCATCGACGTCACGTAGTCGATGTTGATGCCGCTCAGGTACTGGAGCGAAAACGGATCCACGAAGACGTTGAAGCCGTTCTGGGGAACGACGGTGTCGTCGTCCGCCGGCTTGTCTTCGATTAAGAGGCTATACTTGAAACCCGAGCATCCGCCCGGCTGCACGCTGACGCGCAGGCCGCCGACTTCGGGCGTAACATTTTCGGCAATCATGAACTTCTGGACTTCAACCACCGCCGCCGGCGAAATCACCAGCGCGACTTCGGGCTGATTCATCGTGCTCATTGGTACTGTCCTCCAGCTGAATCGTTGAGCGCACAGCTCATGTCGTTGAGCGCTACGAATACCTTCCCCGTAAATATATCGTGACTGAGCGATCTTCTCAAGGATTTGGCTGTCTGGCGCTCGCCCTGGTTGGGGTAGCGGCAATCGGGTACGGCACCTGGCGGATGATGGCCAACGAGTTCCGGCCGGAAAAGACCCGCCCTGTCGCCATCGTTGGCCCCAAGCACGTCGGACCGGACACCCTCGAAACCGTGGCTATCACCGGCGCCGCCGTTGACCTCACGATCGTCGCCCCTGACGGGCACCGCACGACGACCTCGGTCCGCGGCGACAGCGCCGGCCAGAAGATTCCTGGCTCCGATTCCAACGTCGATTGCGCTGGCTACGGGGCCAAGGACGCCACGGAATCGGTCTGCACCGCCAGCATCACCCTCAATCGTCCGGCGCTCGGTGACTACCGGGTAATCGTCACATCCCGTGACATTCAGGGACAAACCCTGAACGTCGGTTGGTCACTCGCCGGCGGGGTCAAATCGGGCGGGTTCAACGTCCGCGTGAACGTTGAACCCAAGGCCCCGATCGAGTTCGCGATCATCCTCTCGCTTGATGGGGCGAGCCTTCGCTCAGAGCCTCGGACCCTTCGCCCCTGAACGAGCGCGAGATCCAATAGAAGGCGGCCGCGGCAACGGCGAGCATTGCCAGGCCGTTCGCCGTGTAGCCGAAGATGAGCTTGCCGATGCCGAACAGTGTCGCGTACACGGCGACAATGCCGGCGATCCAGTTCGTCCACGCCAGCGCGCCGCCCGGGATCGGCTCGCGGCCGAAGCCCAGTCGTTGTGAGACCGTCGCCCACCCTGGGCCGCCAGGCCGGACGCGGCGGTAGAACGAGTCGAGCGTCGCATCGGGCTCGGGGCTCGTGGCAAAGGTGACCGTGAGCCAGACGACGGTACTGCAGGCAACGGTCACGAGCATAATGACCGCAGTGGAGTTCGGATCGTCGGCGGCGAACTGCGGCTTGATATAGATGAAGCCGAGGACGCTGAAGACGAAGCTCGCGATCATCGCCGAGATTTCACTCCAGGCGTTGATGCGCCACCAGTACCAACGGAGAATAAAGACGAGGCCGGTGCCAGCACCGAGTCCGAGCAGCAGTTCCCACGCCTTCTCGACGCTCGAGAGCTGCGACGTCACGGCGATCGAGGCGAGGAAGAGCAGGACCGTCGTCGCGCGCGAGATGGCGACGTAGTGCTTCTCGGTGCCGTCTTTCTTCAGGAAGCGCTTGTAGAAGTCATTGACCAAGTACGACGCGCCCCAGTTGAGATGCGTGCCAACCGTGCTCATGTACGCTGCGGCGAAGCCGGCGAGCATGAAGCCGCGCCATGGCGTCGGCAGGAGGTCGACGAAGGCGTGGACGTAGCCGGACTCTTTGTCCTGCAGGTTCGGATATAGAATGACGGTCGCGAGGCCGGTGACAATCCACGGCCACGGGCGCAGCGCGTAGTGGGCGATCTGAAAGAACAGGGTCGCCAGTACGCCGTCGCGCTCGGTCTTGGCGCTGAAGATGCGCTGCGCCACATACCCGCCGCCGCCGGGCTCGGCCCCAGGGTACCACGCCGCCCACCACTGGACGCTGAGATAGGTGCACAGGGTGAGCA
>QQNC01000270.1 GCA_003402695.1 Verrucomicrobiota bacterium
GGTTCCTTGAGGGATTGGAGGTAGGCGGCGTTGACCTGCGCGCCATCGCCGAGACCCGTCGCCGCATCCTTTTCGAACAGATAAAACTCGTCCGGCTTCGGGAACTGGATCTCGCGCGCAAATTCCTTCCAGTCGTTCGCGCCGTAGTTTTCGGCCAGGTCGATGATCTGCGCGAAGGTATCCGCCTTGTGCACACCGCCGAGATAGCCGGCGGCGAAACCCATCCCCTTGAAAACCGCGAGCTGCTTAGCCGCGAGCTCGGTGAAGAACGCCTTCCCCTTGTCCGGGCCGGCGGCGTATTTTTCCACCTGGGCGTAGAGCGCGTCGCTTACCACACAGCCCGGGATCTTGTTCTGGTTGAACATGCGGGCCACCGTCTTGTTCAGCACGTACACGTTGCCGATGATGGGAGCGGAGAGATTGGCCCAGTCCAGGAACAGTTTGATCTCGTGAAATTTCCGCATGTCGTAGCCGAGCTGCGGGATAACCCACTCCGCGCCGCACTGGAGCTTGCGGGCGAGCTTGAAGTACTGGGGCATCAGCTCGCGCTCCTGCCGCTTGAACGGCGCCACCGCGGCGCCGATGAAGAAATTCGTCTTGGCCAGCCGCTCCGTCTTCCCGCTCGGCCGCGTGACCTCCATCCCCTCGTTCATCGTCTTCAGCATCGCGACGAGGCTCACCGAATCCAAATCGAAGACCGGCAGCGCCGGCCCCTTGAAGCCCGACGTCGGATAGTCGCCCGTCAGCGCCAGGATGTTGTTGAACCCGTCCGCGGCGTAACGCCATGCGGCGGACTCGAGCCCGTTGCGGTTGAGATCCTTGCAGGTGAGATGGATGACCAGTTCCTTGCCCCTCGGCTTGAGGAGGTTGGCGAGCCAGTCCGCCGGGATCATCGGGTTGCCGCCGGGATTATCGGTGATGGACACCCACCCAATCCGCGCGTCCGCCGCCAGGCCCTCGCCCAGTTCCACAAGCTTCGGCTTCTGGTCGGGCTCGGGAATCCCGCGCGTCGTTACCAGCTCAGCGCCATAGATGAAACGCCCGGAGTTCAGTTGCTCGCGAAACGAGGCATGAGGGGTGGGGTTGATCATGAGGGGTGAACTCCGCCGGGCTAGCAGCCTGGCCGGGGGGAAAAGTGCGGGGCGGCGATCACTCCCAAAAGCTACACGAAGCGCCGGTGAATGTCTTGCGGAAACCGCCTGCGCTACAGCAATTCATTTTTTCTTACTTACCCTAGTAATTACCTATGTGAATTATAAACACGATACATAGCTAAGCTCCGTTACTCCCGGCGCGCAGGCTCCAACGCCAAAGCGCACAAATTTTATCCCATAAAGTACATTAGCAGAGCCCTCAGCCGTCAGCTATCAGCGCTCAGCTGGGTCAAAACTGCCGCATTCGCCGCCGAAACGGGACTTCCCCGGTCTGACCGCATGCGTACGTGACTGAAAGCTGACCGCTGTCCGCTGAGGGCTTTAAAGCCTATTTCTCAATCGCCGCCGTCCGCTGCTGCGCCTCGAGCCACTGCGCGAGATACGTCGCCAGGTGCTCGTTGCCGATGTGATTACCGCCGCGGACGTAACCGGATTAATGCCCACGGAACACGCGGAATCCTCGGAAGCATAAGGCTAAATCCCCCAAGCCTTGGATCGAGTATTGGAATATTCCGTGTGTTTCGCGGGCAGCCCGGATCGAGCGTCCGGCTTTCGCGCCTTCCAGGTCTTTCGTGGCGACCAATCCGATGGCTCGAAATTCGCGTCGATTCGCGTAATTCGCGGGCAAAAATCCAGGGTCATAGCTTGTCCGCGCTCCGGCCATTGACGCATGTCGCGCGCCCAACCTTAATCACGCCCTTCCCATGCGCCGCCACCCCACGGATTCCGCGCCCCTGTGCTTCGCCGTTCTCTGCGCGCCGCTGACGCTTCATGGGCTCCGCCAGTAAAACAGTCTTGCCGAGGTTATCCGGTGCCTGGCGTCAGTTGCAGGATTTCTCCGGGCTGGGCGGCGACGCCAGCCACCTCTGGCCGCGCTGGCTGGTCCTGCGCGCAGTCGGCTTCGTCTACATTGTCATCTTCGCGGGGATCATCCACGAAAGCCGCGCCCTGATCGGTCCCGACGGTCTCGCGCCGCTGTCCGGCCTGGTCGCGCAGCTCAAGGCCGCGCACCCCACCCTGCTGGAATCGTTTTTCCGGGCGCCAACGCTATTTTGGTTCAACCACAGCTGGGGCATGGTCGTAATCCTCCAAGGCTGCGGCTTGGCGGCGGCGTGCGCGCTGACGCTCAATCTCTGGCCGCGAATGTCCCTTTTTGTCTGCTGGGTGACGCTGCTGTCGTTCGCGCGCGGCTGGATCATATTTTCCGACCCGCAGGTGGACTGGCTCATGCTCGAGGTGGCGCTGCTGTGCATCCCTTTCGCTCCTGCCGGCTACCGCCCCGGGCTCGGCGCGCATTCGCCGGTGCGACCTATCGCCCTGTTCATGATGCGGTGGCTGCTCTTTCGCGTGATGTTCGAGTCGGGCCTCGCCAAGCTCCTAAGCGGCGAACCGCGCTGGTGGAATCTCACGGCGATGGACGCGCTCTACGAGACGGCGCCCAGCCCCACCTTCCTCGGCTATCTCGACCACCAACTGCCCCATCTCTGGCACGTCGGTGAACTCATCCTGACCTTCGCGGCCGAGCTCCTGGCGCCGCTGCTCGCAGTCTTTGCCGGCCGGCGCGGCCGATGGATCGCCTTCGGCCTGTGGAGCGCGCTGCAGGCCGGCATCCAGCTCACGTGCAATTTCGGCTGGCTCAACACCGCCTCCGCCGCGCTCGGTTTCGTGCTCCTCGACGACCAGATGCTGGCCGCCGCCGCGCGCACCCTTCGCCTCCACCGGCTGAGTCGGTTTATCTCCACGCGCGCCGTCACGTTCGCGGTCCCGGCGCTCGTTCGCTGGCGGAGGTATGGTCTGCGTCTGGTGCTCGGGCTCCATTTTTATCTCACCCTCGTCGCCTTTGCCCTCCTCGTCGGCCTGCCCTCCAACGGCGTGACCGATCTGTTCACCCAACCCCTCCGGCTCGCCTTCGACGGTTTCGGCAGCGCCAACGCCTACCAGCTCTACGCCAGGCTCGACCCGTTCCACTGCGTGGTCGAATTTGTCGGCTCCGACGACGGCGGCCACACTTGGCGGCCGTACGAGTTCCGCTACTTCCCCCAACGGCTCGATCACGTCAGCCCGTTGATGGCGCCGTATTTCGCGCGGTTCGAGGCCTCGTTGCAGA
>QQNC01000271.1 GCA_003402695.1 Verrucomicrobiota bacterium
CCCGTGAGCGCCTGCGCGAGGACCACCAGCCGGAATCCCGCGCCGACACCGCCGGTCAGCCACGCCCAGACAATGTCCGGGATGTCGGCCACGAAGTTCAGGCGTGCGTCGGTGGTGGCCAGCACATGGACCCGGCCATCCTGCAGCCAGGCGCCGATCCGCGGCAGGTGATAGGTCAGCGCATCCAGCACCGCGGGTTGGGCGAGGGCTGCGATCACGGTCAGCGCCAGCAAGAGGACCAGCAGCCCCGCCGCGATCAGACGGTCGCAGTCCGGGGTGGCGAAAAACTGCCGGACCTGCCCGCCCGTGCGGCCCAGGAGTTCCCGGTCGGCCGCGAGTTGCGGGCGCCGCACCACCACCAGCGTGCCTAGCAGCGCGCTATGGAAAACGAGGAAGCCAGTGGCACCGAAGCCACCGGTGAAACCGAGGATAACGCCCGCACCTGCGGCCAGCGCGAGCAGCGACCAGAGCCAGGCGATGCCCGTCTCAAGGAAACCGTGTTTGGCGTGATCGCCGGCGCAAACCAGCAGCCACGCGGCGGCCATGGTCACCAGCACGTCGATTAGGAAAATTGCGGCCACGGGGGTTGGGTCGGCGCGGGGATACGGGTTGGAAGTCGAGGGGCCACGGCCGGATCAAACCATTTTGCCCGGGGCGGCTGCGGCGGTGCGTCCCCGCTGGTCCACGAAAGTTTTTTCAACGAGCGTCTCGATGGAGTCCGGCCGCGTCGCCTCGATCAGGATCTGGTAGCCGAACATGCCGGGCCAGAGCTTTGCGAGTTGGGCGGACACCCAGTCGAGCAGCTTGAGGAGTCGCGAGCCTTCCGTGCCGAGGTCGGCGAGGGGCGGGCCGAAGCAGCGGACCCGGTCCACCTGGAAACCGGCGTTGCGCAGCAGCCGCTGGAACGAGCGCACGGTGAACAGGCGGGTGTGGGTGAGATCGAGGATGCCGCGTCGCCCGTAGTTGAACTGGCCGATCAGGTGCATCCCGCGGATCACCCAGAACGAGATGTTGCCCGTGCTGGCGTAGAGTTTGGCGCCGGGTTTCATGACGGCGAAAATCTGCTGGGCGGTACGCTCGGGAGTCAGCATGTGCTCGAGCACGTCGAGGACGAAGACCGTGTCGAATGCCCGCGCGCCGGTTGCCGCCGGCCAGTCGCCGTCGAGGTTCGCCGGCACGCGCCGGAGATTGGGCTGGCTCGCGGCGCGTCGGCCCAGTTCGTCATCCACGGTGGTGAGCTGGTCCACCACCACGAGGTTCACGCCGCGTTCCGCGTGGGCCAGGCCTGCCGCGCTGCCATCGCCGCCCCCGAGATCGAGCAGCCCGGAACCCGGGACGAGCGGCAGGCGGCGGATGAAATGGTGGAGGCTCGTGGGTGCCTGCTTGACGGTGTACTTCCGCGCGCGGTTGGGGATGTCGAACTTCGGGTTGTAGAAGATCTCGGCCTGCATCAGCCGGTATTGCAGGGCGGCCGTCATGCAGGCCCAGGCGTATTTCATCCCGTTCACGCGACAGATCTCGTCGCCGTAGTAGGTCGGGATGGCGACCTCCCGGATCGTGAGGCCGGCGGCGTGAAATTGGATGATGATATCCGAGTCGAAATCGAAGCCCAGGCTGTTGGCCGCGTAGGGCACCCGGCGCAGCGCGGCCGTGCGGTAGGAGCGGTAGCCGCTGTGCAGCTCGCTGAGGCGCGTGCCGATCAGGCGATTCTGTGCCCAGGTGAGGATCCGGTTGCCGGTGAACTTGTAAAGCGGCATGCCGCCTTTGAGCGCGCCCCATTTCGTCAGGAAGCGGCTGCCATACACGGCGTCCGCGCCGGAGGGGCGGGAGTATTCCGCCAGCAGGTCCGGCAAAAACTCCGGCGCATACTGCCCGTCGCCGTGCAGCAGCACGACGAGGTCGAAGCCCTGGGCGAGCGCGTAATGGTAGCCGAGCCGCTGGTTGCCGCCGTAGCCCTGGTTGTACGGGGTCTGGAAGATCTTCAGCGGCGCGCCGGCCCACTGCGCCACCACCGCCCGTTGCACGGTGCTGTCGCGGGAGCTGTCATCGATGACAAACACCTCGGCGAGCTGGCGGGCGACCCAGTCCGGGATGCGCCCCAGCACCTCGTCAATGTGGCGCTCGGCGTTGTAGCAGACGATGAAGACGGCGACGCGATTTTCCGCGAGAGTCTGGACGGCGAGACGGCGGGTCTCATCCGGGCAGGTTCGGGTGATCGGCATCCCGGAAAACTGGTTTATTTTTTCCGACTTACAATCCGGGAGTCATTGGCCCGCGACTCATGCGAATCTCCGGGGCGGAAATTGGGCCGGATTGCTTTGCGTGGATTCGTGTGATTCGCGGGGAGAAGTTGAGTAGGTTCAGACCAGCGGGAGAGCGGCGAGGCTTTGCCAGCTCACTAAGAGCAAGTAATGACTCAATCATGTAAGGACTAAATCAAACAGGCTGAGATTAGGGGCCAGAAGATGCATGGGGTCCGTGGGACGAAGGCATAAAACCTCGAGTCTGATCAGCTGATCAGCAGCAGGCGCGGCGGGTCGCCGACCCCGGTGGCGGGGGCGCGGTGGATGCAGGGCGGGACGGCGCTGCCGGGCCAGTCGACGGCGATGCGCCAGAGGTGGCCGAGGCCGAAGGCGTAGGGCCGCGCGTCCGGCAGCAGTGCGTAGTGCAAATCGTAATGTTGGTCGCGCAGGAACTCGCGGAAACCAGCGTCGTCGGCGCCGCCGTACTCATGGAGTAGTGCGGTCCGGGTGGCGGGATCCTCGACCCGCCGGAGGGCGTCTTCGTTGCGCAGGCCTTCCGATGCCGGTCCGTGGTAGGTGCAGAGCCAGGTGGCGGACTCGATCGGGGCGCTGTCGGCGTGGAACGAGTAGACATCGGTCGGCACGGCGGCGTGCGTGTCGTCGCGGGTGTAGCCATGAATGCAGTTCAACTCGGGAGCGAGGTCGTGTGCGCGAAGCAGCGCCAGATCCGCCAGCATGAAGTCACGCGCCACCCGTCCGGCGGGCGTCAGCGGGAGGGCGCGGAGCCGGGTTTCGTCGAGCGGCATGACCCCTTCGCCGGCGCCCAGCCGGGTCACAATTTCGCCAAAATCCCCCGGCAGGGTTCGCGGCCAGCAGACGGCATTCACCCCGGCGGCGAAGGGAGCGGCGGCCAATTCCGCGAAACTGCCCACCGTCCGGATGCGGGGGTGACCGGGGGGCGGGGTGAAGGCGG
>QQNC01000272.1 GCA_003402695.1 Verrucomicrobiota bacterium
ACGCCCTGCCCCACCGTGCCGAGGCCGCAGATGCCGATGCGAATGACCATGGGAGTATTCATCGCGCAGCGGGGTCCGACTTGGGTTTGCCGACCTTGTTTTCCGTGCCGGCGAGCAGCCGGGAGAGGTTGGAGCGGTGGCGGATGATCACAAAAATCATGACGAGGGCGGAGGCCCCCAGAATCAGCGGCGCGACGTGCCCCATCACGGCGGCGACCGTCAACGCCACCCCCGCCAGCATCGAGGCCAGCGAGACATAGCGCGTGAGAACGAGGACCAGGCCCCAGGTGGCCGCCGCGGTCAGCGCGCCCAGCGGGAACAGCACGAAAAATCCGCCGGCGGCGGTCGCCACGCCCTTGCCACCCCGGAACTGGGTGAAGCATGAGAAACTGTGGCCGAGCAGCGCGGCGGTGAGCCCGACCACGGACATCAGGGGCCCTGCCGGCATGGGCAGGCCCGTCGCGAACAACGGCCAGCCGGCGGCGACCGCACCCTTCAGCCCGTCCAGGACCAGCACGAGGTTGCCCGGCCCGTGGCCAAGCACGCGACGCACGTTGGTCGCACCGGGATTTTTGCTACCGACCTCGAAAATGTTCACGCCCTTCGCCCGCGCGACGAGGTAACCGAAGGGCAACGAGCCCAGCAGGTATCCAACAATCACAGCGATGAGGAGCGGGACGGACATGGCGGCAACTTACAGCTGCACAAATTTCGCGAGTTTGATCGCGGGGTGCGACTTTAATTCTTTCCGCGCCGCCGCGCTCGGCTCGCTGTCCAGATTGATGACCATCAGCGCGGTTTCCCCGGGCTGCTGGCGGCTGAGCGACATGTTGGCGATGTTCACCTTGTCCTTGCCGAGCAGTGTGCCGACGTAGCCGATCATGCCGGGTTCGTCGTGGTTCTCGATGATCAGCAGCTTGCCCTGCGCCTCGGCCTCGACGCCGCGGCCGTTGAGCTCCACCAGGCGCGGCGCCCCGGCCTTGCCGATCAGCGTGCCCTTCGCGGAATGCACGCTGCCGTCGCCAGCCGTCGCCTCGACGGCGATGAGCTCGGTGTAGTCGGTCTCGTCGGTGGACTTCACCACCTCGAGCGGCACCCCGAGTCGCTGCAACGCGAGCGGGGCATTCACGAAATTCACGGACTCGCCGCTGATGCGGCGGAGCCAGCCGCGCTGGATCGAGCGGGTGACGGCGTTGGCGTCGAGGTCCACCATCTTGCCCCAGTACGTGATGCGGAGCGACGCGACCTGCGCCGGCGCCACCTGCTGCACGAGCGTGCCCAGCTTGTCGCCCAGCGCGAGGTACGGCCCGAGAATCTTGAGCGCGGCGGCGTCCATGCTGGGCATGTTGACGGCGTTGCGGATGATGCCGCCGGCGAGCACGTCGGTGATCTGCTCGGCCACTTCGAGCCCCACCGCATCCTGCGCCTCGGCCGTCGAGGCGCCGAGGTGCGGCGTGAGGACGACATTGGGCAGCGCGCGGAATTCGCTCTCCTTGGCAAGTGGCTCGTCTTCGAAGACGTCGAGGCCGGCGGCGGCGACCTGGCCCGACTTGAGCGCGGCCAGCAGCGCGGTTTCCTTGATGATGCCGCCGCGGGCGCAATTGAAGAGGCGCACGCCCTTCCGGCACTTCGCCAGCGCGGCTTCGTCGATCAGGTACTGCGTCGCATCCGTCAGCGGCATGTGCACGGTGATGTAGTCCGACTGCGCGAGCAGCTCGTCCAGCGTCACTGCCTCAACCTGCATGGCCTTGGCCCGGCTGGGGGCAAGATACGGATCGAAAGCGAGCACGCGCATGCCGAAAGCCTGGGCGCGCTTCGCCACCTCGGACCCGATGCGGCCGAGGCCGACGATGCCGAGGGTCTTCCGGAAAAGTTCGCTGCCCGAGAAGCTCTTGCGGTCCCACTGGCCCGCCCGCATGGACGCCGCGGCCTGGGGCACCGGACGGGCGCCGCAGAGGATGTGCGTGAAGGTGAGCTCCGCCGTCGCGATGGTGTTGCCCGAGGGCGTGTTCATCACGATCACGCCGCGTTCCGTGGCGGCCTCGACGTCCACATTGTCCACGCCGACGCCCGCGCGGCCCACGACCTTCAGCAGCGGCGCGGCGGCAAACACCTCCGCGGTGATCTTCGTTTCCGAGCGGACGGCGATGGCGTGGACGTCCTTGACCAACTCCAGCAGCTTGGCCGGGGTGGCGCCATAAGCCTCCACCACGTCAAATCCCGGCTGCTGACGCAGATAGGCAACGCCCTTGGGTGAGATTTTATCGGCAACGAGGATTTTCATAGGGACAAAGTCGGCTTGCAGCGAAGAGGTCGGGTCTTCGAAACGCAATGCTAACCAAAGTCACCCGCACCGATGACACGCTTCATTCCCCAAGCGTGTAACTCGCTCCAGGGATATGACTTGCCTGTTCGTCCCGCTCCGGGTTCCAAGCCAGGGCGAGGAATTCCACCCGGCCCCGCCCCGCGATTACTTCAGCCCCATCCCCAGTTCATGCGCGGCGAAGCCGTACATATCCGTCCACTCGTTGATGGTCTTCGACACGGGCGTCGTGCCGCTCGAGCCGCCGTGGCCGGCGTTGGACTCGATGCGGATCAACGCCGGGTGCTTCGAGCCGGCCATCGCCGCCTGCAGTGCCGCCGCGTATTTGAAGGAATGCGCGGGGAACACGCGGTCGTCATGGTCGCCCGTCGTGATGAACACCGCCGGATACGGCGCGCCGGGTCGGATGGTGTGCAGCGGTGAGTAGGCGTGCAGGTAGGCAAAGCCCTCCGCCGTGTCGCTTGTGCCGTAGTCGCCCGCCCACGCGGCGCCGACCGTGAATTTATGGTAGCGCAGCATGTCCAGCACGCCGACCTGCGGGAACGCCACCGCTGCAAGATCCGGCCGCTGGTTCAGCACCGCGCCGATGAGCAGGCCACCGTTCGAGCGTCCCTGGATCACGAGGCGTTCGTGGCTCGTGTACTTTTCCGCAACCAGCCAGTCGGCCGCGGCGATGTAGTCGTCAAACACGTTTTGCTTGCGCGCCTGCGTGCCGGCCAAATGCCACGCGTCACCGTACTCGCCGCCGCCCCGCAGGTTCGCCACGGCAAACACGCCCCCCATCTCCAGCCAGACCAGCCGCGGAACGGCAAATTCCGGGTGCAGCGTGATATTGAAGCCGCCATAGCCGTACAGCCAGGTCGGCGCC
>QQNC01000273.1 GCA_003402695.1 Verrucomicrobiota bacterium
CGCGCCGGGCGCCGGGGGCACCACGGCGGGGGCGGCGGGCCCGCCCGCCGTAGGCCCGGCGGAGGTGGGCTTCTCCCGCTTCATGTTTCCGAGCAGGGTGTACACCACCACGCCCACGCCGATCCAGCCGAGGAGCTTGTAGGTGATGAATCCGACCACCGGAATCGTGTAGAGGAGCAGCACGATCACGCCGCCGACGAGCACCGCCAGCGCGGCGTTGTCCAACCCGAGGAATTTGGTGAGGCGCCGGCCGATCCAGGCCAGCATGACAGCCTTGCCGAAGAGCGAGGCAAAGAAGAGGCCCGCGGCGAGAAAGGGAATCACCGCAATGCCGATGCCGGTGATCGCGAGCAGGATGATGGCAATCGGGGCCACCAGCACCGTCAGCAGCGCAGTCAGGATGGAATAGCCGGGGCGCTGTTCGAAATTATCCACGCACCGGTTGACGCCCTGGCCGAAGAGCAACGCGAGCAGCACGTAGAACGTCAGGCAGGCCAGCGCGATCCACCACGCCCACATCAGGTTCGCGCCAAACGCGAGCGGACGGCCGTACAGGAAACATTCGCGGATCCAGGCCTTGATCCCGATCCCGCCGTGCAGGGACCGGCCCAAGCCCACGTTCTGGACACTGTGCTTCAGCACCGTCGAAGGATCCTTGGTGACGGTGCCACCCACGCAGACGACCTGGCCGTCCACCACGGCGGCCGGCCCGAGCTTGATGTCGCCCAGCACGGTCACGACATCGCCGCGCACGTGGCCGTTGACCGTGGTGTTGCCCAGCACCGTCACCACCGCATCGCCGACCGTGCCGTTCGCCTCGTTGTCCCCGAGGATCGCAACGACCGCGTCGCTGACCGCACCCTCGGCGCGGGTGTTACCAAAAACCGCCACGACCGCGTCGGTGACATCACCCTCGGCCGAGGCCGAGCCGAAGATCGCGACGACACTGTCGGCCTTCTCGCCCTTGGGCAGGTCGGAATCGCTGAAAACGTTCACGACGTCGCGCCCGACGGAATTGGCGCGGCGCGCGGCGGCGCGCTGGTGGGCGCGCTCGATGCGCTCATGGATGATCTCCTTGTGCGTCTTGGGCGCCGCGGTGTTTTCGTCCGTGTCCAGCTGGCGCAGCTTCGGCGTTTCCGGGGCTTCGTCCTCCGACTTGGCCTCGGGCTTGTCCGCCGGCTGGTCTGCCGTGGCTTCAGTATCAGCGGCCGGTTCGGCGGGCGCAGGCGGCGTAACAACCGCAGGAGCGGCGGGCTCAGGCGCAACCGCCGGAGCGGCCACGGGTGCCGCCGCCGGAGCAGCGGCCGGGGTGGTGGCAGGGGTCGAGGCCGGCGGGACCGCGGGAGTGACCGCAGGATCGGCGGGCCGGCCCACCGTCTTGTCCGCCATAGCCTTGGCGTCGGCGGAAGGCTCGGCGAAGGCGGGAGTCAGCGCGGTGCTGACCGCGACGACGGCCGCGAGAAAAAGAGGGCGGAGGGAGGTATTCATGGGAGTAACGGGAAAGAGTTAGCGGTTGGCGTAGAGCAGGCGGTAGGCAGTGGCGCCGAGGCCGAAGAGGGCGGCGTAAAGGGCGGCGACGGCCGCCAGGCCACCGTAGAGCCAGAGCGGCGGGATGGCGCGGTAGACCGTGCCGAAGAAATTGCCGATGGCCGTGAAGACCCCGGACACCGTCTGGACCCACGCAAACTGGGTGGAGAACGCGTTCGCGAGCAGCGCGCCGTCAAAGCCGGCCATCGCCCAGACGACCGCCATGATCGCGAGTTTCGCGATGCCAGCGGAGCCGATGAGGAAGGCCACGCGCGCAGCAACGGGCCATGCGGCGAAGGATTGCCTCCACCACGGCAGCGCGGCACGGGCCTCGATCGCGGCGCGGACGCGCGACTCGAGCGAGAGCGGTGCGCGGCGGGCCGGCAGGCTGCGCAGAGTCTGGTGGATGAACTTTTCGAGGTCTTCGGGAGAGGGTTTCATGGCGGGTTAGGCGGAAAAGTTTTCGTGGGGAGCGCCGCTGCGGGCGATGATCGCGGCGAGGGCGGTGCGGGCGCGCAGGATGTCGGTCTTCACCTTGGCGAGGGACACGCCGAGCTTCCGGGCGATGTCCTCGTAGGGCAGATCTTCAAAATGATAGAGCACGAGCGGTACCCGCTGGTGCTCGGGGAGTTTTTCCAGCGCGGCCTCGACCCAGGCGCGGCGCTCGTCGGCGTCCACCCCGGAGAAAAACGTGTCGGGCGCGGCGAAATCCACGTCGGGGGTTTCGGACTCGCCCGCGCTGTCGTCCCGGCGGTACTCCGAGAAGAACTTCCAGCGGTTGCGGTAGCGCGAGAGGTGGTTGAGCGAAAGGTTGGTCGCGACGGTCTTCAGCCAGCCGCCGGCGGTCGGGCTGGTCTGCAGCATGTCGAAATGCTCATACGCCTTGAGAAAAACTTCCTGGGAAATGTCCTCCGCCTGCGCGTCGTTGCCGGTGAGGCGCGCCGCGGTGGAGAAGACCATATCTTGGTAGTTGCGCATGAACGTGGTGAAGTCGGCCGGGGTGATCAGGCCCGTAGGTGGTGTTTGCACTGGAGTGTCATCGTTCATGCCCAGAACACGGCCCGCGCCGGAAAGTCGCAGGAATATTACTGCTGATCCAGCCCGTTGGGGGCGAGCGCATAAGGCATAAGGCAAATAGCGCTAACGCCGGTAATTAGCGCGGGTTCAACCCGTGGAAACGACCGCGTCCTCCTTGCCAATCCGCCGGCTTTGGCGGAGCTTCCCGCTTAAATTACCCTCCCCAATCTGCCCAACCCCTCATGAGTTCTCCTGCTTTCCCCGCACCCTCTCCCACCCTCGAGACCGCCATCCGCACCAAGGGTGAAAAATTGTTCGCCTTGATGAGCCAGCAGGCGCCCCCGGCGCTGTTCTCCAAAAAAGGCGCCTACGCCCGCCTGATGGATTGGTCGATGAAGGACCCGGCATTCAAGACGCAGCTCTTCCGCTTCGTCGACGTCCTGCCCTCCCTCAACAGCTCCGCCGAGATCGTCCGGCATCTCCAGGAATACCTCGGGGACAAGGCCGTCGCCCTCAACCCCGCCCTCAAGGCCGGCCTCGCCGCGTCGTCCTTCGCCCCCGCCCTCGTCGCCACGCCCGTCAAGGCCCAGATCGTGGACATGGCCGGCCAGTTCGTCGCCGGCCAGACCGGCGAGGA
>QQNC01000274.1 GCA_003402695.1 Verrucomicrobiota bacterium
CGGCTACACCAAGAACGCGTTCCTCCATTACTGGGACATGCTCCCCGCCGCCGCCGACTCCTCCGTCGAGGTCGTGCGCGTGAACAAGAAGAAGAACGCCCCCGCCCGCGGCGCCGAGCCCACGGTCAAGGACATCCCCGGCCTCTACCCGCCCGGCACCGACATCGTCATCCAGGTCACCAAGGGTCCCATCGGCACCAAGGGCCCGCGTACGACGACCAACCTCTCCATCCCCGGCCGCTACCTCATCCTCACGCCTTACAGCGACGGTTGCGGCATCTCCCGCAAGATCGAGGATCCCCAGGAGCGCAAGCGACTCAAGACCCTCATCAACGAGCTCACCATCCCCGAGGGCATGGGCGTCATCGTCCGCACTGCCGGCGAGGGCAAAAAGTCCCGCTACTTCGTCCGCGACCTGCACATCCTCCTCAAAACCTGGCAGGAAATCACCTCCAAGATGCAGTCGCAGCGCTCCCCCGCCTGCCTTTATCAGGAGCCTGACCTCGTCGAGCGCACCGTCCGCGACTTCCTCACCGAGGAGGTCGACCGCGTCCTCATCGACAACAAGGAGGACCACGCCCACACGCAGCAGCTCGTCGCCCAGATCTCCAAGCGCTCCGCCGGCAAGATCGCGTTCTACAACGACAGCATCCCGATCTTCGAGCGCTTCAACATCGAGCGCCAGATCGAGCAGACCGGCCTGCGCAAGGTTCCGCTCCCCTCCGGCGGCGAAATCGTCATCGACGAGACCGAGGCCCTCATCTCCATCGACGTCAACACGGGCTCCCACAAGTCCCGCGGCGGCGACGAGAAGAATGTCATCTACGCCGTCAACCTCGAGGCCGCCGCCGAGGCCGCCCGCCAGATCCGCCTCCGCAACCTCGGCGGCCTGCTCATCATCGACTTCATCGACATGAAGGAGCGCCGGCACCGCAACGCCGTGTACGAGAAGATGGTCCAGGAAATGTCCCAGGATAAGGCCAAGAACCACATCCTCCCCATCTCGACGCTCGGCATCCTCCAGATGACCCGCCAGCGCCAGCAGGAGTCGCTCTCGTCCAACCTCTACACCGACTGCCCGTACTGCCGCGGCCGCGGCATCGTGAAGAGCGCCACCACCGTCTCCGTCGAGCTCCAGCGCAAGCTCTCCTCCGTCGCCCGCCGCCTCCAGCTGCGCAACGACGGCAAGGAGTACAACCTGCGCGTCCTCGTCCACCCGAGCATCCTCGAACGCCTCCGCAGTGAGGACGCCGAGCTGCTCGTCCGCGTCGAGAAGCTCTTCGGCGTGAAAATGGCCTTCCGCGCCGACCTCAACTACCACGTCGAGAACTTCAAGATCATCAACTCCATCACGGGCGAGGAATATCGCTGAGTCTGGTTCGAGGGGTTAATGCTGTTTTCTAGGCCCAGCCGTAAGCTGGGCCTTTTCATTTCCTGGCAGAGAGCAGGCCGGAGCATTCCTTTTTGCGCACCCTCGATCCCCTGAACGCCGGAATCTACTGCTTATCCCACTGCAGGGGTTTGGGTTTGAAGCCATCTCGAAGGAGAAGGCTGCGAATAATTGCCCGTTGATTCTGATGCCAATGAGCAGGAATTTAGTCTGGCTAGGCGACTAAACCCCACGTCGTTTCAGCGATGAACGCCTCGCAAATGCATTAAAATTGCAGTAAAGACGCCGGCGTTTCTTATATGTTCGTATATGAAACCCCGCCCCTCATCGGTTTTTCCTAATAGGAACCGACTGATCACCCGCCGCCCCATGAAAACCCGACTTCTCCTCCTCGGTACGGTCTTGCTCTCCCTCCTCGCCGCTCCCCTCCGTGCCGCGGCGCCGGCCTTCGACTCGTGGGCGGATGACTTTTCCGCCCAATGGGTGCGGTTGAATCCGCAGTTCGCCACGCGCACGCAATATTTTTCCGGCCCGGAACAGGACAAAATCGACCGCCAGCTCACGCTCGGCGGCGCCTTCGGCCAGACGTTCGGCGTCAAGGCTGCCCAGAAGCGCGCGGCCCTCGCCCGCGAGGGCCTGGCCGCCCTCGCGGCTTTTCCCGAGGCCTCGCTCACGCCCGCGCAACGGACATCCGCGGCCGTGATCAAGTGGACGCTCCAGGACGCCGTGGCCGGCGCGGAATTCGCTTCCCACCGGTTCGTCTTCGAGCAGTTCGGCGGCCTGCACCTCGGCCTGGTCAACTTCCTCACCACCACCCACCCGATCCGCAACCCGCGCGACGTCGAAAACTACCTCGCCCGCCTCGCGCTCGTGGCGCCGCGCATTGACGAGGGCATCGCCGAGGCGAAGGCCGCGGCGTCCGCCGGCCTCCTCCCGCCGCGCTTCGTCCTGCAACGCGTGATCGAGCAGCTCGACGGCTTCACCGCCGTCAAGCCCGCAGCCAACGTCTTGGTCTCCTCCCTCAACCAGCGCATCGCCACCCTCGGCACAGCCGTGTCAGCCGGGTCGCACGCGAAATCCGTCGCCACCGCCGAGCAGGAGGTCCGTGAACGCATCCTTCCCGCCTACACGCGGGTGCGCGCCCTGCTCGCCGAACAGCTGACCCATGCGACCGATGACGCCGGCGTGTGGCGCCTGCCACAGGGCGCAGCCTATTACGCGAACAACCTGGCTTCACTCACCACCACCCGGCTGACCCCCGCCGAGATTCACGCCATCGGCCTGCGCGAGGTCACGCACCTTGAGACGGAAATTGAGGCGATCCTCCAGCAGCTGGGCTACAAGGACGGCACCATCCAGGCCCGCATTGAAAAACTGAACGCCACGCTGAACCCGCCCGCCGAGCCCGATCCGCGCGTCGAGCTGGTCGCCAAGGTCGAGGCCCTCGTGCACGACGCCGAGCGCCGGTCCGCCGACGTCTTCGACCTGCGGCCCAAGTCCCCGGTCACCGTGATGCGCGAGCCGGCGTTTTCCGAAAAGACCGCCGCCGCCCACTATTCCCCGCCCGCGCCCGACGGCTCGAAGCCCGGCATCTACTGGTTGCCGCTGCCTGATCTCGCTCCGCGCACGACCTGGCTTGGCACCGGCCTGAAATCAACCGCCTACCACGAGGCCGTCCCCGGCCACCACTTCCAGATCGCCTACCAGCAGGAATCCACCGAGCTGCCGCGCTACCGGAAGCTCGGCGTGTTCGGCTTCAACTCCGCCTACA
>QQNC01000275.1 GCA_003402695.1 Verrucomicrobiota bacterium
CCCGGAATTTCCCGTTGACGCGCCCGGGGGGCGGCTCTTTGTTCGCCCCTCCTTAGTCGGCGAGTTAGCTCAGTTGGTAGAGCAGAGGACTGAAAATCCTTGTGTCCCCGGTTCGATTCCGGGACTCGCCACCATTTTCAACTCCGTGTTCCGCCCGTTACTTATGGGGCACGGATAAGGGACCCTCCAAGGTCGCCTTCGAAGGTCTCGATCCCGGGGCCGTTCAGACCGGCTTCCCCTCCGCCGCCAGTAAATGGGAATTCCTGGATAATCCTGACTATTTGCTGTGCGCAAATTTCAGGCGGTCCAGCTCCGTTCCATTCATAAGCCTAGTGGCCGGTCTTCGCACTGGCACGTCTGGCGCCCGCTAAACCACACGGAGCTAGAAATTCACCCGTCCCATTTCAACTCCCGCCGAATCCATCCTTTTCATGCCTCCGCGGGCCCGGGGGTGAACGGGGGCGAAAACGCGGGAGGGCACCGGAACCGGCGGTATTTTTTCGGGTGATCATTTGCTCTTCCGCAACCGGCCGCTCCGTTCGTAATCGGGCTTTCCGGGGCGAGTGAGATCGGCGAAGGGGGTTCCGGAATGCCGGGGCTGAGACCCAAGAAGGCTTGACTGCCCTTTGCGAAGGAGGCGTGTCTTGCCCCATGAACCTGCGAATCCCCACCCCTTGGTTTCTCGTCATTGGACTCTGCGCCGTCCTCTCTCCGGCCACCCGGACCTTAGCCGCCGAATTCAAGGGCGAAGCCAAGGTGCTCGCCCAGCTCGATGACGACTGGTCCGCCTCCTCCGTCCACCGCGACCTCGAGCTGCTCGTCTCATTCTACGCCGCCGACGCCATCGCCTTCCCTCCGGGTGACAGTGTGGCCCATGGCCTCACTGCGATCCACAAGGCTTGGGAAGGGATCAAGGATCCGAACTACTCGCTCTCCTGGAGCGCAGCCGATGCGCAGATCGCGACGGGCGGAGATATCGGGTTCACCTCAGGCACGTTCGCCGAATCAATCAAGGGCGCGGACGGCAAGGTCACCCATGCCACCGGAAAATTTCTCTGCGTCTGGAAAAAGCAGCCCAACGGCGGATGGAAGGCGATCCGCGACATGTGGAATTACGACGCGAAGTGACGCCCTGAAGCCGGGCTCATTCTCGATCGCAACACTGGGGGTGCGAGCCCGGCCTGAATCCAGGTCGGGCCAGACTTGACCTGTTTCGCGCCGCCCGCGCGGCGCGCCGCATTTCGGCGAAACCCACCGCCTTGCGGAAGAACGGGTGGGCCCAGCCATTTCATGGATTGCATGAAGCGGAGGGATGCTTCTCATGGGCCCCCTCCTGCATGATTCCCGCCCTCTCCTTTCCGCCCCGTCTTTTTCTCGCGCTCGGTCTTTTTCTGGCCGGCACCGTTTTCGCCCTCGGTCAAACCCCGACCCCCGCCACCGCTCCCAAGGCTTCGGTGGAGCAACGTCTGGCGAGTCTTGAGGCGTACATGACCAACGCCGATCCGGCGGCGGCGTTGAAGGACCCAAGCGGCCGGGTTCCCGCCGGCCTGACCACACCGGAGGTGGGGACGTCTGGCCCGGGCCACAACACCTGGATGATGGTGAGCGCGGCGCTGGTGCTGTTCATGACGCTGCCCGGGCTCGGACTGTTCTATGGCGGACTCGTGCGAACGAAGAATGTGCTCTCCGTCATGGCCTGGTGCCTTGGCATTGTGAGCCTGGTCACCGTGCTCTGGTGGGCGGTGGGTTACAGCCTGGTCTTCGGCAAAAATTTTCACAGCGCCTTTCTCGGGGGCTCGGAGTTTTTCTTCCTGCGCGGGGTGACATCGGCGCCGAACCCCGACTATTCCTTCTGGGTTTCGCACAACGTCTTTGCGATGTACCAGCTGGCCTTTGCCATCATCACCCCGGCGGTGGCGATCGGTTCAATCGTCGAGCGGGTAAAGTTTTCGGCGGTGCTGGTGATCGTCTCGCTCTGGGTGCTCGTCGTGTATTGTCCGCTGGCCCACATGGTCTGGGGCAGCAACGGCCTCATGAATGGCGTGTTCAATCCCGCGGCCACGATCCGGGCGATCGACTTCGCGGGCGGCATGGTGGTCGAGATGGCCTCGGGCTACTCCGCCCTCGTGCTCTGCCTCCTCGTGGGGAAGCGTCACGGCTATGGCCGGACGCCGATGCCGCCGCACAGTCTGGTACTCTGCGTGTTGGGCACCGGGCTCCTGTGGGTCGGCTGGTATGGGTTTAACGCCGGTTCGGCGATTGCGGCCGATGGCATCGCGGCCAATGCGTTCATGACGACCACCCTGGCCGGGGCGATTGCGGCCGGGACCTGGGCGCTGCTGGAGCGCATCGTGCGGGGCAAGGCGAGTGTCCTCGGGTTTTGCTCGGGCGCCGTCGCGGGCCTGGTCGCAATCACGCCGGCCTGTGGTTTTGTGGATGCGACCGGCGCGGTCGTCGTCGGCGTGCTGGGCGGGGCGGTCTCGTACCTGGCCTGCACCAAGCTCAAGGGGATGTTTGGCTACGATGATGCGCTCGACGTCTTCGGGGTGCATGGGGTCGGCGGCACGGTCGGGCTTTTGCTCACCGGCTGGTTTGCGACCACGGCGGTGAATGCAAATTTGCGCCTCCATCTCAGCGGAGTCGTTGGGCACACCCTGTGGATCGAGCAACTCAAGGGCATCGGGTTGACGTTGGCCTGGGCGGTGGTCGGCACCGTGCTCATCGCCGCGCTGGTCAAGACGCTGATGGAACTTCGGCCGACCATCGAAGAGGAGCACAATGGCTTGGATATCTCAGACCACGGCGAAGAAGGTTATATCTTCGAGCCCAAGTCCTGATTTAGGAAACTACAGCCGGAGGCCGAATCCTACTCGGGCCCCTGGAACCGGTCCCGCCTGTCTGCTCCCGGAAGGTGCCGCGCCTTGCCCGGACATGCGCGGCCAAACTGGACCGCATCCCGCCGGCGCGGGCGCACCACCGCTACGGCGCACGATGGCGCCTCGTTGCCCCGGGGTGACCCGGCCGCAAACTACCAGCCGGCGCCACCGCGATCGCGGGACTCCGGGCCGGCAGTGGGCGCTTAGAAGTGCAGGTTAAGCCCGCCGCGCAGGCTGTATCCGGTCTGCTTCTGGCTGAGTGCGGTGTTCTGGGCCGA
>QQNC01000276.1 GCA_003402695.1 Verrucomicrobiota bacterium
AGCGTATCGAGGTCGTGGAGTTCCTCGGGCTGGTAGCCGGAGTCGCGGCCCTCCTTGGCGATCTGCTCGCAGATCTGCCAGTAGATGGACTCGGCGGCGGCGCGGTTCTCGAGGTCGAGGTAGCCGAGGTTGAAGAGGGAGAACGCCTCCTCCTTCTTCTGGAGCGCGTCGTGGAAGCGCTCGAGGCGGCCGAGCTTCGACTTGTTCTTCAGCATCAGCTCGAGGTCGGTGACGACCTTGTGCTTCACCTTCGGGTCGTGCTGCTGGCCGAGGGACTCGCGCTTGTTGATGCGCTCGAAGACTTCGACGACGAGGAGGGAGTGGGGGGCGACGACGGCGCGGCCGGACTCGCTGACGATGTCGGGCACCTTGACGCCGGAGGCGGCGCAGATCTCGCGGATGTTGAACACGACGTCGCGGGCGTATTCCTCCATCGAGTAGTTCATCGAGCTCTCAAAGTTCGTGCGGGAGCCGTCGTAGTCGATGCCGAGGCCGCCGCCGACATCGAGGTAGCCCATCGGGAAACCCATCTTGTCGAGCTGGCAGTAGAAGCGCGTGGCCTCGATGACGGCGTTCTTGATCGTGATGATGTTCGGGACCTGGGAGCCGATGTGGAAGTGGACGAGCTTGAGGCAGGCGGTGAGCTTGGCGGCCTTGAGTTTTTCGCAGGCGAAGAGGATTTCCGCGGTGTTGAGGCCGAACTTGGCATTGTCGCCGGTGGACATGGCCCACTTGCCCTCGCCGCGGGTGAGGAGCTTGGCGCGGAAGCCGATCATCGGCTTCACGCCGGTCTCGAGCGAGAGGCGGATGATGTCATCCACCTCGGCGAGCTGCTCGACGACGATGACGATCTTCTTGCCCAGCTTGCGGCCGAGGAGGGCGAGACGGATGTAATCGTCGTCCTTGTAGCCGTTGCAGATGATGAGCCGCTGGGCGCCCTCGTGCATGGCGAGCGCGATCATGAGCTCGGGCTTGGAGCCGGCCTCGAGGCCGTAGTGAAAGTCCTTCCCGGCGAGGACGATCTCATCCACGACCTCGCGCAGCTGGTTGACCTTGATGGGGAAGACGCCGCGGTACTGGCCCTTGTAGCCCTCGTCCTTGATGGCCTTGGCGAAGCACTCGTTGAGCTGGATGACGCGATGCCGGAGCAGGTCCTGGAAACGGATGACCATCGGGGCCTTCAGGCCCATGCCCAACGCCTCGTCCACCACGTCGAGCACGCGGATGCCGCGGCCGTCGGCGCGGGGCTGCACGTTCACGAAGCCCGCGTCGTCCACCGAGATGTGCGGGGAGCCCCAGCGCTTGAAACCGTAATGCTCCTCGGATTTGGCGGCAGACCAAGCGGATGCGGATTTACTTTTCAACGCGGAGGAGTGGGGGAGTTATGGCTTGCTATGGCCGGAGGGGAGTCGGTTAGGATGCATGTTTTCTTTTTTCAAAACCCTCAACACGCAATGACGAAAATGTCCCTTATCACCGACGCGACCACAATTTTGGCCCAGACCACCGCGCCCGCCGGAGCCAGCGGCCCCGGTGGCAGCACGATGATCATCTTCTACGCCCTGCTGTTCGCGGCGATGTACTTCTTCATGATCGCGCCGCAGCGCAAGAAGCAGAAGGAGCAGGAGAAGATGCTGTCCGCGCTCTCGACCGGTGATGAAATCATGACGACCGGCGGCATTTATGGCACGATCACGAACGTGAAGGATGACCGTTTCATCGTCCGCATCGCCGACAACACCAAGATCGAGATCGGCAAGAGCTTTGTCAGCGCCGTGATCAGCAAGGCCGGCAGCGACGAGAAGAAGTAATCCCCGGCGGCGCCGTCCGCCGGCGCCGGTTTCGCCCCGTTCCGCTTTAAACCACACCCAACCATGTTCAGCCGCAACCTCTGGAAGATCTCGCTCAGCCTCCTCTTGGTGGTCTGGGCGGTTTCGACCCTCTACCCCCTCAAAGACCAGCCCTTCGCCGACTACGCCCGCTCCCATGCCGGCGCCAAGCCCGCGGAGTTCGCCAAGCTTCTCGACGAGGCCGCCGCCCGCAAGAAGTCCGGCCTCGCGCCCAGCGAGTTCGTTGCCCTCAAGCAGATCGGCCGCGAGCGCAAACTCGACCTCTCCGAGTACTTCCCTGACATCAAGCTCGAGAGCAAACTGAAGAACGTCGAGAAGCGGAACACCATCCTCCTCACCGAGCTGCTCGCGCGCTCGAAGAGCAAGCTCCAGCTCGGTCTCGACCTTAAGGGCGGCGTCTCCGTCACGCTCGAGGTTGACCCCGCGGCCGCCGCCAAGCTGTCCGAGGACGCCCGCAAGGAGAAGCTTTCCAAGGCCATCGACATCATCGCCGCCCGCATCAATTCCTTCGGCATCGCCGAGCCCGTGATCCGCGCCGTGGGCGAGAACCGCATCGAGATCCAGCTCGCCGGCATCAACACCAAGGACAACCCGGACGTGGTGGACAACATCAAGAAGCCCGCCCGCCTCGACTTCCGCACCGTGCACCCGACGCTGTCACCCGAGATGGTGCCGCCCGGCGAAATCCCGCCCGGCTACGAGATCATGACCCTCGACTTCGAGGGCCAGCGCGGCGAGTCCGTCAGCGAGGAAATTTTCGTCAAGCGCATCCCCGAGATGGGCGGCGCGTCCGTGGCCGAGTCCCGCGCCACGCCTGACATGTACGGCAAGCCCGAGGTTTCGCTCCGCTTCACCAAGGAAGGCGCGCAGCGCTTCGCCGAGGTGACGAAGGAGATCGCCGAGAGCGGCCGCGCGAACGGCCGCCTGGGCCGCCTCGCCATTGTGCTCGACGGCAAGCTCTACTCTGCCCCGACGGTCAAGGAAGAGATTTCCGGTGGCAACGCCTCCATCAGCGGCGGCACCATGACGGACCGTGAGGCTATCAATCTGGCCAACGTCCTCAATAACCCCCTCGACCTCCCGCTCATCGTGCGCGAGCAGAAGGAAGTCGGCCCGCAACTCGCCGAGGACGCCATCTCCAGCGGCGTGAAGGCCTCCATCATCGGCACCGCGCTCGTGGCGGCGTTCATGATCACCTTCTACACCACTGGCGGCCTCGTCGCCGTCGTCACGCTCGCCGTGAACATCGTCATCATCTTCGGCGCCATGGCCAGCCTCGGTGCCACCATGACGCTCCCCGG
>QQNC01000277.1 GCA_003402695.1 Verrucomicrobiota bacterium
ACCCACCCGAACCAGGCGGGATCAGCGATCCCGCCCTGCAACAGAACCGCGGAATCGGTAATTTCGCTTGTCACGCCGCGCTGCACCGGGACAGCGTGCGCGCCACACCCCCACATGGCCCAAGCTTACACCGAAGCCAGCATCAAGACCCTCTCGTCCCTCGAGCACATCCGCCTGCGTCCCGGCATGTACATCGGGCGCCTCGGCAACGGCACCCACGCCGAGGACGGCATCTACGTCCTGCTCAAGGAGACCATCGACAACTCCATCGACGAATTCGCGATGGGGCAGGGCAAGAAGATCGAGATCGAACTGACCGAGCGCTCCCTCCGTGTGCGCGACTACGGCCGCGGTATCCCGCTCGGCAAGCTCATCGACTGCGTCTCGGTCATCAACACCGGCGCCAAGTACGACAGCCAGACCTTCCAGAAATCCGTCGGCCTCAACGGCGTCGGCCAGAAGGCTGTCAACGCCCTCTCCTCCAGCTTCCGCGCGCAGTCCGTCCGCGAGGGCGATACCAAGGTGGTCGAGTTCGAGAAGGGCAAGCTGAAGAAGGATCACAAGGTCGCCAAGTCCGACGAGCGCAACGGCACCCTCATCGAGTTCACGCCGGACGAGACGCTGTTCGGCAAGGATTTCAAGTTCCGCGCGGAGTTCATCGAGGACATGCTCTGGAACTACGCCTTCCTCAATCGGGGGCTCACGCTCGCGTTCAACGGCAAGGCGTTCAAGTCGGAGCACGGCCTGAAGGACCTGCTCGAGAAGGAACTCAGCGGCGAGCCGCTCTACCCGGTGATCCACCTCGAGGGCGAGGACATCGAAATCGCCTTCACCCACGGCGCGCATTACGGCGAGGAGTACTTTTCGTTCGTCAACGGCCAGCACACCACGATGGGCGGCACGCATCTCGCGGCCTTCCGCGAGGCACTCGTCGAGACCGTCCGCAATTTTTTCAAGAAGGACTATGATGCCGCCGACGTCCGCCAGTCCATCTTCGCCGCCATCTCCATCCGCGTGCAGGAGCCGGTGTTCGAGTCGCAGACCAAGACCAAGCTCGGCTCCAGCGAGATCGCCCCGGGCGGCCTGACGATCAAGGAATTTATCGGCAAGTTCGTGCAGCAGTCGCTCGACGGCTACCTGCACAAGAACAAGGAGACTGCCGACCGCATCAAGTCGCGCATCGAGGAGAGCGAACTGGAGCGCAAGGAACTCGCCGGTATCCGCAATCTCGCCCGCGACCGCGCGAAAAAAGCCTCCCTGCACAACCGCAAGCTCCGCGACTGCCGCCTCCATCTCGGCGACCGCAACGAGCGGGCCGAGGAGAGCACGCTGTTCATCGTCGAGGGCGACTCTGCCGCCGGTTCGCTCACCGCGACGCGCGATGTGCAGACGCAGGCCGTCTTCGCGCTGAAGGGCAAGCCGCTCAACACCTACGGGCTCTCGAAAAAGGTCATCTACGAGAACGAGGAATTCCACCTGCTCCAGTCCGCCCTCAACATCGAGGAGGGGCTCGACAGCCTGCGTTACAACAAGGTCGTGATTGCGACCGACGCCGACGTGGACGGCATGCACATCCGCCTGCTGCTGATCTCGTTTTTCCTGCAGTTTTTCCCCGACCTCATCCGCAACAACCACCTCTTCATCCTGGACACGCCGCTCTTCCGCGTGCGGAACAAGAAGAAGACGATGTATTGCTACTCCGAGGCGGAGAAGCAGGCCGCGGTGGTCGAACTCGGCGCCACGCACGAGATCACGCGCTTCAAGGGCCTCGGCGAAATCTCCGCCGGCGAGTTCAAGGACTTCATCGGCGAGAACATCCGCCTCGACCCGGTGAATCTCCACCACCTCTACAGCAGCGATGAATTGCTCTCGTTCTTCATGGGCAAGAACACCCCGGAGCGGCAGGATTTCATCATCGACAACCTCAAGGTCGAGAAGGACCTGATCGAGGTGTGATTATGATGAGCTCACGCCGAGACGCCGAGACGCAGAGACCTGAATGGGTTTTCGGATCAGACCGTTGCCGTTTCTTTACGGGCTCCGCCTCCATCTCCGCGCCTCCGCGTCTCTGCGTGAACCCCATGGACTCACGCAGAGACGGGGAGGCGCAGAGGGATCTGAATAACATTTCGGGTCAGATCGTGGATGCGGCGGTTCATGTTCACATGCGGCTGGGACCCGGGCTGCTTGAGTCAGTTTATGAGCGGGTACTGGCCTATGAACTCGAAAAGCGCGGCTTGGCCGTGGAACGCCAGGTGCCGGTGCCGATTACCTATGACGACATTCGCTTCGAGGAGGGTTTCCGCGCTGATCTGATCGTGGAGAAATCCGTGATTGTAGAGCTTAAGTCCGTCGAGACCATGGCGCCGGTCCATGGCAAGCAGCTGCTGACCTACCGCAAGTTGAGGGATTGCCGCCTCGGTCTGCTGATCAATTTTGGCGCCCCGTTGCTCAAAGATGGAGTCAAACGCATCGTAAACGATTTTTAATCCACTCTCCGCGTCTCTGCGCCTCTGCGTGAAATTATTCTGTCATACCCACCCGATGAACTCACGCAGAGACGCTGAGACGCAGAGAAATCTGGATGTTTATTCGGTTCAGATCGTTGCCGCTTTATTCCAGTGTCTGCCTCCATCTCCGCGTCTCTGCGCCTCTGCGTGAAACCAAATCCCCTTTTGTAAATGGCCAAGAAGAAATCCTCCAAGAAAAGCGACCAGGCGGAGCTCCCGTTGGGCGGCGACGCGCCAGCCCAAGAGGCAATGGGCAAGGGGCCAGAGGCAATGGGCAAGACCTCCGCCCTTGTCCCAGCGGCCTCCGAATCCTCTCGCCCATCGCCCATCGCCCCGGGCCCGGCCGCCGGCGACGCGGCGGTTTCGCCTCCGCAGCGCAAGAAGGGCCAGAAGGTCCAGGACGACCCGGCGCCCCTGGCGGCCGCCTACCGCAACTGGTTTCTCGAATACGCCAGCTACGTCATCCTCGACCGCGCCGTCCCGCACATTGATGACGGCTTGAAGCCCGTGCAGCGCCGGGTGCTGCACACGCTCTGGGACATGGACGACGGCCGCTTCCACAAGGTCGCCAATGTCGTCGGCGCGACGATGAAGCTCCACCCGCACGGCGATGCCTCCATCGGCGCCGCCCT
>QQNC01000278.1 GCA_003402695.1 Verrucomicrobiota bacterium
GGAAGCACCGGCGCTATGAAAACCGCGCCGGCAACGACACCCGCACAACATCGGCTCATGCCCTCGCCGTCGACGGTGGCGTGGGGCTTCTACGACGCCGCGGCGACGCCGGTACTCCGCGTGAAATCGGGCGACGTCGTTGAGATCGGCACGCTGATTACGTCGAACCCGACACGCCTCGAAGCGGCTGGGGTCAAAGCCGCCGAGGTCGAACAGTCGCTGCGTGACATCTACACCGAGAACCGGCCGCACGGACCCGGCGGGCATATCCTCACCGGGCCGGTGTACGTCGAGGGCGCCGACTCGGGCGACGTGCTCGAAGTGCGCATCCGATCGATTGAGTTGGCGATTCCGTACGCCTACAACTCGTTCGGTCCGCGCAGCGGCTTTTTGCCGGAAGACTTCGGCTACGCCAAAACGAAGATCATTCCGCTCGACAGAGCAACGATGACGGCGAAGTTTGCCGAAGGGATCACGATTCCAATCCGCCCCTTCTTCGGGTCGATGGGCGTCGCCCCGCCGGCGTCGATGGGAAAAATCAACAGTGCGCCGCCGGGCATTCACGCCGGCAATCTCGATAACAAGGAACTGGTCGCCGGGACGACGCTCTACATTCCCGTGCACGCGAAGGGCGCGCTCTTCGAAGTCGGCGACGGACACGCCGGTCAGGGAAATGGGGAAGTCGACATCACGGCGCTCGAAACTTCACTCCTTGGCCGATTCCAGTTCATCGTCCGCAAGGATCTCCATCTCACGTGGCCGCGCGGCGAGACGCCGACGCATTGGATCGCGATGGGGATCGATAAAGACCTCACCGTCGCCACGAAGATCGCGGTGCGCGAAGCGATCAACTTTCTCGTCACGATGAAAGGGATGACGAAAGATGACGCGTACATGCTGACGAGCACGGCGTGCGACGTGGACATCACGCAGCTCGTTGACGGTACCGTTGGCGTGCATGTCATGATTCCGAAGTCGCTCTTCACCAAATAGCATGTTGCTCGCATTGTTCGGCGCCACCGGGCGCGTCGGCGGGCGGGTGCTCGAATACGCACTCGCCGAAGGCCACACCGCCACGGCGCTCGTTCGCGACGCCGCACGACTCGCGCCGCGTCAGGGACTGACGATCGTCACGGGTGACGTCCTCGATCCCGCGTTGGTCGCCACGACCGTTCGCGGGGCCGATGCCGTCATCAGCACGCTCGGTAACGCGGGACTGCAGGCGCCGGGGACCGCCGTGTCCGAAGGCATGCGCACCATTGCGCAGGCGATGCTCGACGCCGGCATCACACGGGTGCTCAGCGTGGCCGGCGGCGGGATCCTCGATTCGCCGAACGGCGGTCTGCGGCAGGAACAGCCAACCTTTCCGGCAATCTTCCATCTGACCAGCGCGCAGCATCGGGGCGGATGGGAGGCCCTACGCGACACGACGCTTGAATGGACGATCGCCTGTACCGGCGACATCGTTCCGGGCGAACGCACCGGCGCCTACCGTGTGCTCGACGATCTTCTTCCCGAGGGAGGGCGCCGCATCAGCGTCGAAGACGTCGCCGATTTCCTCCTCGGCGAACTCGCCGCGCGCGCACATCTGCGCCGCCGCGTCGGGCTGGGCTACTGAGCACGCTGACGTCAGGGCGCGGCCTTCCGCGCGGCTTCACGACGCGATTTGCTCCGGCCCCCACAGGCTACCTGCACATCGGACACGTCGTGAACGCGCTGCACGTCTGGGGGCTCGCCCGGGCGTTCGGCGGCCGCGTGCTGCTGCGAATCGAAGATCACGACGAGGGGCGCGCGCGCCCCGAGTTTGTTCAGGCGATCGACGAGGATCTCGCGTGGCTCGGCTTCATCCCCGACGCACGCGTTCCCGCCCAGAGCACGCGCCGAGCGCGCTACGACGAGGTGCTGGCCGCGCTCGAAAATGAAGCGCTCGCCTATCCGTGCGATTGCTCGCGCCGCGATCTCGCCCGCATCGTCGCCGACGACTTCGGGAAGGAAACGCGCTATCCGAATAGGTGCCGCGAACGGCAACTCGCACCGGACGCAACGCTCGCCCGCCGCGCCGTGATGGAACCGGGCGGCGAGACCTTTGACGATCTCCGCCTCGGCGAGCAAATGCAGAGTCCGTTTTCGCAGTGCGGCGACTTTCTGATTCGCGACCGGCTCGGACAGTGGACGTATCAGTTGGCCGTAGCGGTCGACGACTTCGATCAGGGCGTCGATCTGATCATTCGCGGCGAAGATCTGCTGGCCAGCACCGGACGGCAACTGCGACTCGCCGAACTGATCGGGCGACGGACGATGCCGCGCTTCTATCACCACGCGCTGGTGATGCATCCGGACGGCGAGAAGCTCAGTAAATCGCGCGGCGACAGCGGCGTCCGCGAACTGCGCGCGGCTGGGTCGACGCCCGCGGAAGTTCTCGGAATCGCCGCCGCCGCCGCCGGCCTGAAAAGTGATCCAAGTCCTATCACGATTGACGAGGCCGCTGCGATACTCGCTGGATGAATGCACGACGTGCGCGAAGGGTCGTTCTGCTCGGCGGTTCGGCTGCGCTGATCGCCTGCGGAAATAGCGGAAAGGGGAGCCCGGTGGGTGTCATCCCCGCCGATACGCCGAGCTGCGGATCAACGAAGGCAGTGCTGAATACGATTCCGCTGGCGTCATCGGCGATCAGCGGATGGGTCCCGCTCGGCAATCTGAATCCGCCGGCCCACACCTTCCCCACCGACCACCAGTACATCTATCTCGCCGGTTTCGGCACCAACGCCGCCGTTGCTGAGATTCCGCTGCTGTCGCCAGGCAACGTGACGATCACGAGCGTAAAGGTCACGCACTATCTCACGTCGGCGCCGTACGACGACTACGCCGTCGGCTTTCTTGCGTGTAAGGAAGTGTGGGGAGAGTTCGGGCACGTCCGCACGCTGTCGGCTGCTCTAAAGGCACAAATCGGCGCGATCGATCAGTCGTGCAACACGTACTCGCCCGATCCGTCACTCACCGTGCAACAGTGTTATTCGAAACCGTTGGCGGTAAAGCTCGCCGGCGGCGACGCGATGGGGACCGCCGCGGGGCTCGATCTCTCGCTCTTCGACAATCGCATCACGCCGATCACCTTCGTCAGCCCGAC
>QQNC01000279.1 GCA_003402695.1 Verrucomicrobiota bacterium
GACAAGCCGCTGACTGACGGCCAGAAGATCAAATACCAGGTCGATGCCGTCCTCGAAGGTCTCCTCATGAAATTCGAACCCAAATCCTGACCATGAAATTTAGACTCTTCTGTCTGCTTTGCTTTGTCTCCTGCTCGGCTTCCGCCACGACGGTGGCGACAGCGGAGGAACGACATGCCGAGGAAATGCATCGCCGGGTAACCGGTGAGGTCAGCCAAGACTATCCCGCACTCCTCGCGTTCTACACCGACCTCCATCTCCATCCCGAGCTCTCGCTCATGGAGGAAAAAACCTCCGCCAAGGTCGCCGCCTCCCTGCGCGCCGCCGGCTACGAGGTCACCGATCATTTCGGCGGCTACGGCGTCGTCGGCGTGCTCAAAAACGGCCCCGGTCCCGTGCTGCTCATCCGCACCGACATGGACGCCCTGCCGGTCCTCGAGGAAACCGGCCTGCCCTATGCGAGCACGGCCCACGCTCCAGACCTCACCGGCAAAGATGTGCCGCTCATGCACGCTTGTGGCCATGACTTGCACATGACGGTGCTGACGGGCACGGCGCGGATGCTCAGTTCCCTGCGCGACCATTGGTCCGGAACGCTGGTGCTCGTGGGCCAGCCGGCGGAAGAACGCGGGATCGGCGCCCGGGTCATGCTCGCGGGCGGGCTGTATCGAAAATTTCCCAAACCCGACTTTGCCATCGCCCTCCATGACATCGCCACGCTCCGCGCCGGCCAGATCGGCCTTCGCGATGGACCGGTCATGGCGAACGTGGACACCGTCGAAATCACCGTGCGCGGCATCGGCGGCCATGGCGCTTATCCCCAGGCGACCAAGGACCCCGTGGTCCTCGCCGCCCGTATCGTCGTTGCCCTCCAAACGATCGTGAGCCGCGAGACCCGGCCCCTCGACCCCGCCGTCGTGACCGTCGGCTCCATCCATGGCGGCACCAAGGCCAACGTCATTCCCAACGAGGTGAAGCTCCAACTCACGCTGCGTTCCTACTCCGATGCCGTGCGCGCCCACAGCCTTGAGGCGGTTCGCCGCATCTGCCGCGGTGAGGCCATCGCCGCGGGGATGCCCGACGAACTCATGCCGGTGGTGACTTTGGTTGAAAACGACTTCACCCCCGCTCTCTCCAACCATCCCGCCCTGACCGCCCGCGTACGAGGGGCCATCGCCGGCTGGTTGGGTGCTGAACGCGTGGAAACGATCGATCCGGAAATGGGCGGCGAGGATTTCAGCCGCTTCGGCAGTACCGTCGAGCAGGTGCCGATCTGCCTGATCCGGCTCGGGGTCGTCGATCCCGCCAAATTCGCGGAAAGCCAGCGCACCGGCACCCCCCTCCCGTCCCTGCATTCGGACAAATTTGCCCCGGTACCCGAACCCACCATCAAGACCGGCGTGACCGCCCTGACCGCCGTGGCCTTGGACATCCTGAAAAAATAACCGGGTCCAACCCGCCGGCTATTGCCTCACTCCAACCAGGCCATTAAGTTAAATCAGGCAAATGAGTTATCGATTATATACGGCCTCCCCCGCTGTCCTGCTTCGCGATAAGTAGTATTACGCACCTAAGGTATATTGCGGGCGTTCCCTTACAAACTGTGCGTGATTCCGCGAGACGCCCCCCACCTACCCTGATGAAAACCCGGTCCATCACTGGCTTTACGCTAGTCGAAATTATGATCGTCGTGGTCATTATCGGCATGTTGGCGGCGTTGGCTATCCCGGGTTTCCAGAAAATCCGCAGTTCTTCCCAGGATAAAGCCGTGCTGAGCAACGCGCGCCAGCTGGCGGCCGCCACCGACCAGTACATGATGGAATACGGCAAATCCACGGTGTCGATAAACCGCCTCGTCGGCCTCACCAATTACGTCAAGAGCCTCGATACGGTCGCCCAGGAATCCTACCCCCTCGTCTACACGGCGGGTGTTCCGATCACAGTGACCGGGGTCGGCGGCGTCCGCACCATCACCTACGGTCTCTGAGGGCTCGCCCTCGGATCGTTTGTTGTTTCGCTCTCGGGGCATGACCGACTCCCCCTTGCTCCGCGTCTCGCTCCTGGTCATCGCCCTGACCTCCGGTCTCCGGTCGTTCGCCGCCCCTGCCGCCGCACCGTCCGTCACCGCGCAAATCCAGCTCGTCCTGCAAACCCAGACTGACGCGTGGAACCGCGGTGATATCGACGCCTTCATGCAAACTTACGCGCAGGTCGACGACCTGCGCTTCGCCTCGGGCAGCAACGTCACCTACGGCTGGCAGCCCACCCTCGCGCGTTACAAGCAGCACTATCCGGATCGCGCCGCCATGGGTCTCCTCACCTTCAGCGAGCTCACAGTCACCGAGTTGTCCCCCAACACCGCCCTCCTCTTCGGCCACTGGCGGCTGACCCGCGCCCACGACACGCCCCACGGCCTGTTCACACTGCTGGTTCGCCGCACTCCCGCCGGCTGGAAGATTTTTGCCGACCACACATCCGCCGCGTCGCCGTAATCCCGGCGCGCTTGCACCGGTGACGGGACGTGCCACGGTGGGGTTTCCTGCCATGCGTAACGCGCTCTACCTTCTCCTACTCGGCCTTGTACTCCTGACCCTCGCGCTTGTCGTGCGCTCCGGCCTGCTGGCCCGCCGCGAGCCCGGCCGGCCCATCAACAGCGCCATGCGCGAGGCCATGGCCGAGGAGGCGCCGCAATGGAGCGAGGCCGACACGGCCGTCATCCGCCAGCAATTCGCCAATGCCCACCGCCTGCACTCAGGCCTGCTCTACGTCGTGCGCGACCCCGGCACCGGCAACGCCACGCCCCGCGAGGGACAGGAGGTCATTGTCCACTACGACGGCCGTCTGCTCGACGGCACCAAGATCGACAGCTCATACGAACGCGGCGCGCCCTACACGTTCCGCCTCGGCACCGGCGCGGTCATCCAGGGCTGGGATGATGCGCTGCTCACCATGAAAAAGGGCGAGAAACGCACGCTCATCATTCCCTATTGGCTCGGCTACGGCATCTCCGGCCGTGCGCCCAAGGTCCCGCCGCGCGCCACCTTGGTGTTCGACGTCGAGCTGCTTAATTTCCGCTGAGACCCAATCCATCCCGGAAACACGGCAGAACGGAAA
>QQNC01000280.1 GCA_003402695.1 Verrucomicrobiota bacterium
ATCTGGATGGCACGCCACATGATGCAGCACGGCGGCGTCGGCTACATCCAGATCGACTGCGGGCGCATCGGCGGCATCAGCGTCGCGAAGCAGGCCGCCGACGACGCCGTCGCCCGCGGCGTGACGTTCGTAAACCACACCTTCACGTCCCACCTCGCCCTCAGCGCCTCGCTCCAGCCCTTCGCCGGCCTGGAAAAGGACGTCATCTGCGAATACCCCGTCGAGCCTAAGATTCTCGCCGTGGAGATGACCGCCAACCATCTGCAGCGCGACGCCAACGGTTTTGTGCGGGCCCCCGACACTCCCGGTCTCGGCATCACGCCCGATCTCGTGGCCGCGAAGAAATACCTCGTCCCGGTCGAGATCTCGGTGCGCGGAGAAACCCTTTTCCGTTCATCGGAGTTCTGACCGTCCCCATTGACTAACCCGCGCGGCCCACTGCAGCCCCGGATCAGTCCGTGCTTATCGCAAAGGAAACCGGAACCATCATCCGGCAATTCACCACGTGTCCGTCCACTTGGGCAGGTCGAAAGATCCATTTTCTCACCGCCTCGGCGCCGGCATCCCCGAACCGACGGTCGGTCGCACTCAGCACCGCTACATCGCGGACCGAACCATCGGTCGCGACGGTGAAAAGAATTTCTGACGTACCGCCGATCCCCCGCTGCCGGAGCTCACGGGGATAATGCGGCGCGGCCTGATATTTTGCGTGGGGCAACACAGTCACCTGGCTGATGTCATACGTTTCCGCCGGCAGAGGCGGCAGGGCGTTTGCGACGGGCAGAAGTTTTGGCCCTTCCGCGAGGGCGCAGCCGCCCAGAGCCAAACACGCGATGACCAACCACACTTGATGGGGATTTTTCACATGAAGTTGAACACCGTATGAGCAAGGCCACTTGCCTTGGACAGGGCCAAATCAGGGCCTTCAGACATCAATAATCTCACCCGCGCTGCGCTTTTTCCGCTCCCAGAACCAGCTGATCCAGATGCAGGCTTCGTAGAGCAGGCAGAGCGGGATGGCCATGGCGACCTGGGTGATGACCTCGGGGGTGGTCAGCACGGCGCCGAGGATGAAGGAGGCCACAATCACGTGGCGGCGGTAGTGGGCGAGCTGCTTGTGGGTGACCATGCCGAGCTTCACCAGCAGCAGCACCACGATCGGGAACTGGAAGCCGAGGCCCATGCCGAAGATGAACTTCGAGACAAAGCTGATGTAGTCGTCGGCGCGCCAGTCGAGCGCGTTGAAGCCGAGCAGGTCGGAGTACTCCACCGAGGCCCGCAGCGCCAGCGGCAGCAGGATGAAATAAGTCAGCAGCACGCCGGACAGGAACAGCAGCACGCTCCACCCGAGCCAGGTGAAGAACACCTGGCGTTCCTTGATCCGCAGCGCCGGCAGGAAAAACTGACCCATGAAGAAGACCCAGAACGGCGACGCCACAATCAGCGCCGCGTAAATTGAAACGTGGAACGCGATGAAGAACGCCTCCGCCGGCGCAAAGTTGTGCAGCCGGATCTTCATGCTCGTATCCTCACCCGTCGCCGGTGGCAGCAGCTTCAGCGTCAGCGTCGGCTCCTTCCCCACCTGCGTCAGTCCCACCTGGTAAACCGCGTGGGGCGCGGCGCCCGGCGGCAGCCCGGGAAACTGTTCACGGGTCACCACGTACGGCCCGAGTTCGTTATCCCCCACCTTGAAGGTAATCGTCGGCTTCGGTTTCTCAAAACGGTCAATCCGGCCCAGCGGGTACTCGAGGATCGCGACCAGCTTGGGCGAGATGAGCAGGCAGACGACCAAGGCGATGCCGATCGCGATGGCCGAGCGCACCAGCGCGGTTCGCAGGTCATTCAGGTGCGCCCAGAATGATTTTTTCGGGCCCGGCTCCGCGCCCTCGGGCAAAAATTCGTCTTCGTCGCTCATGTCAGTTCGATCCAGCAGACAGGATTTGCCCGCGAATTGCGCGAATTAACGCGATAGGAAGACTCATCGGTGGAACGCGTTGTCCCCAACGCGTTGTTTCGATCGGTCAGACCTGAACCGCAGTCTGGCCGTAAAAGCGCATTGAGGACAACGCGCTGCACCCCAGTCCGGCATCCGTAACCCGCATCCATTCCGATTTTCGCGTTCATTCGCGTGATTCGCGGGCGACGGTTCGGAAGGTTAACCCCGCAATTTGCCCGCGGCCTGCTCGGCGAGGAAACTGGCGTAGGTTTGGGCGAGTCCATCCGTGAGGGCGATCTTCGCGGTCCAGCCGAGTTTAGCCAGCCGGGAGATGTCGAGCAGCTTGCGCGGGGTGCCGTCGGGCTTCGACGCATCCCACGCCACCTTGCCGGCAAAGCCGGTTGTCGCGGCCACGGTTTCCGTGAGCTCTCTGATGGTGACGTCCGTGCCGGTGCCGACGTTGATCCAGTCCGGCGGGTTCTCCACCCGCAGCAGGAACGCGCACGCGTCGGCGAGATCGTTCACATGCAAAAACTCGCGGCGCGGCGTACCCGTGCCCCAGGCGGTGACCGCGGGACTGCCGGCCGTCTTGGCCTCGTGAAACTTTCGGATCAGCGCCGGCAGCACGTGCGAATTCTGCAGGTGGTAGTTGTCGCCGGGTCCGTAGAGATTGGTCGGCATCGCCGAGTGAAACAGCACGCCGTGCTCCTTCCGGTAGAACTGCGCGAGCTTGAGCCCCGCGATCTTGGCAATGGCGTACGCCTCGTTGGTCGGCTCAAGCGGGCCGGTCAGCAGGCAGTCCTCCGTCATCGGCTGCGGCGCGTTTTTCGGGTAAATGCACGAGCTGCCGAGGAACAGCAGCCGCTTCACCCCGTGCCGGTACGCCGCGTGGATCGTGTTCGCCGCGATCGCAAGGTTCACCGACAGAAACTCGGCCGGATAGGTCGCGTTCGCGTGGATGCCGCCCACCTTGGCGGCCGCGATGAGCGCCGTGTCGGGCTTTTCCTGCGCAAAGAAAGCCTCCACCCCCGCCTGCGAGGTGAGGTCGAGCTCCGCCCGCGTGCGCAGCAGCAGCGTCACCCCCGGCTCGCGC
>QQNC01000281.1 GCA_003402695.1 Verrucomicrobiota bacterium
CCGAGCTGGGCGTGCTGAAGACCTTCAACGACCCGCAGGGCGTGTATGCGCGCCTGCCCATGGAACTCGCAATTCACTGACCCCACGCGCATGACCCACACACTGATTCGAGATTGTCCGGCCACAGCGATTCCGGCGGGGACCGCCGTCACGCTGCCAGCGGGGACGGAAGTTTTTGTCACCCAGACGCTGGGCGGCAATATCACGGTCCGGACGGACCACGGCCTGCTGCGCATCGCGGCGGAAAACGCCGGCGCCATTGGGGGTTATTTGCCGAAGGAGGCGGCCGCGGCGGTTGCGGTTGGTGAGTTCAGCGAGCCGGCCGTCTGGGCGGCGCTGAAGACCTGTTTTGATCCGGAAATCCCGGTGAACATCGTGGACCTGGGTCTCGTGTATGACCTCGCGGTGGAAAAAACCACGGGTGGCCACACGATCGAAGTGAAGATGACCTTGACGGCGCCAGGCTGCGGCATGGGGCCGACGATTGCGGAGGATGCGCGGCAGAAAATCGCCGCGCTGCCGACCGTCGAGTCGGCGAAGGTGCACATCGTCTGGGACCCGATCTGGACGCCGCAGATGATTTCGCCGGAAGGCCGGAAGGTTCTCGGCTTGGAGTAAGCCGAGAACAGAGAAGACAGCTGTCAGAGTTCAGAAGTCAGCTGACGGACACAGAAAGTCAGCGGCGCTTTTAGCATTCTGACATCTGACTTCTGATGTCTCTATTCCGGACCGGCTACGCCAGGTACGGGATCGTCAGCGGGCCCTCGGGGAGGATGGCGATGGGGGCGTCACGGCCGATGCGGGCAAGTTCGGCGTCGAGGGCGGCGCGGATGTCATGAACGGGTGTCAGGTGGGCGCGGTGCACGTCGGCGTCGGAGAGTTCGCTGAAGAGGGCGACCCGGGCCTTGACAAGAATCATGGCGAGATGCTGCGCCTGCCACTGGTCCAGCACGGAAAAGCCAGGAGTCAGGATGCGGTCGAGCATTTCCTGAGCGGACTTGGATTCCTCGATGAGCTTGCGGAAGTTTCCGTGGGCGGGGAAGCCATCGTTGCAGCGGGCGGCGGTGAGGATGAGCCCGCCGGGGGTCACGATGCGCGAGGCGGCGGCCATGCCCTTGACGGTCTGGTAGAGGCTCTGGTCGAGCGGGAAACCGCTGTTGGTCGTCACCACGATCGGAAAAGGATGCGGGCAGGCGGCCATGGCGGTGGCCTTGACGAAGGCGCAGCCGGCGCGGTGGGCCTCGAGGGTTTCGCCGCAAAAGAAGCGTGTGATCTGGCGGCGGGTGTTGAGGGTAACGTTGAGGCAGAAATCCACCGGGAGGAGTGAACCCCCGGCGCGGACGTGGCGCTGCGTGGGGTTGTCCTCGAGTTCTCCCCAGGTGCTGCGCGGGTCGCCGATGACACTGGCCCCGTGGTAGTGCATGATGGCGTCGAGCGAAGCAATGCCCGGAAAGACGGCTTTGTAGCCGCCCGAGAAGCCGGCCATAAAGTGCGGCTCGATGAAGCCGAGGAGAATGCGGCGGTCGGCGGCAACGTAGTCCTTGGCGAAGCGCACCTCGTAGCCTAGGGCGGAGCGGCCGGCGGAAGCTACGGTGGAGTCGTCGGTGGAACTGTGGTTCACGACCCGGTAGTTGCGCGCGACGGCGGGGCTGAGCATGGCATCGAGCTCGGCGGGGGTGTTGGGCCGATGCGAACCGGTGCCGACAATGATGGTAAAGTTTTCGCGCGGGACATGCGCGAGCTCTGCGAAGACCCAGGGCAGCAGGCGATCGCTGGGCAGCGGGCGCGTGCCGTCGGGGATGACGACCGCGACTTTGTCGGTGGCGGCGATCGAGTCGCGCAACGGCGGGCAGCCGATCGGGGCCCGGGCCGCCGCGGTGAAGGCGGCCTGCTCATCGGGGAGGCCCTCGAGAAATTTGGGCGCGAGAATGGTCGCGTTAAGGCCGGTGAGATCGAGTTCGAGGCCCGTCGTGCCGTAATCGAGATGCACCTTCATGCGGTAATCGTTTCGAGGGAACAGCCATCCGTCAGCACCGAAGGTGTTTCACAATTTGGCCGCGCGATGACCCCGGGATAGGGCTCGGGCGCGAATTCACGGGCCGGTTCGGCGAGTAAATGCCGGTCGCACACGGCGAAAAGCGCGGCCTCGCTCTCGGTGCGGCGCATGTCGTGCAGGAAGGCGCCGGTGGGGTCCACGCTCTGGCCGACGAAGTTGAGGTACTTCTTCATTTTATTCACGTGCAGCCGATCGGGCAGGCCGGGAACCGTGGTAGCGCGGTACAACCGCTCGATGTACTCGCGGACATCGGCGAGGGTCACGTGCGTGAGGGGTCGGCCTTCAAACTGCTCGCGGCACTGGCGGAAGATCCACGGGTTGCGGATGGCGTGGCGGCCGATCATGACGCCGGCCGCCTTGGTCTCGCCGAGGATGGCGGCGGCGCGGGGGGCGGAGAGGACGTTGCCGTTGGCGAGGACGGGGCAGCGAACGCGGGTGACGGCGCGGGCAATGGCGTCGTAGTGCACCTCGCTCCGGTACATTTCCTTTACCGTGCGGCCGTGGATGGTGAGGAGGTCGACGCGGTGCGCGTTCACCAGCTCAAGGATGCGATCGAAGTTGACGGTGTCATCGAAGCCGATGCGCATCTTGACGGTGAAGAGCCCGGGAACGGCGCCGCGGAGGGCGCCGAGGATCTCGTCGATCTTTGCCGGCTCGCGCAGGAGGCCGCCGCCGACGTTTTTCTTGTACACCTTGGGGGCGGGGCAGCCGAGGTTGAGGTCAATGCCGGCAACCTGGTGCCGCAGCAGCTCGGTGGCGGTGCGGGTCAGGTGCGTGATGTCCTCGCCGATGAGCTGCGCGAAGATGGGCCGGCCGGTGGCGTTCTCGTCGATGGAGCGGAGGATGTGCTTCTCCGGGTGGGACTGGGCATGGACGCGGAAGAACTCGGTGAAAAAATAGTCGGGGGCGCCGTAGTGGGAGATGACCG
>QQNC01000282.1 GCA_003402695.1 Verrucomicrobiota bacterium
AGGGGACTAAGGGGACTAAGGGGACTGAGGCAGAGACGGACGGGGCCAGACTACGCGCAACTCGCCGCTCGCCACTAGTGAAAAGAAATGAAAATTTCCGCGGCGCGACATGCAGCTCACCCCTATCAACTCGGCCGAGGCCATCTTTGAGGCGTTTTTCGACGAAACGCTGAGCGGCCTGCCCCAATGGACCGTGCACGGTGGCGGCGCCGAGGGGCTGCAGGTCGCGCAACGCTGGGCGTGGGTGCAGTACGAGTGGCAGCGGGCGCCGGCGGATCCCGCGACGCCCGCGCTGCGGATGAGCCGGACGCTTGACCTCAATTGCGGAGACTACGAGACGCTGATGTTTTCGCTGATGGCGCCGCCGGGCGCCCGCGTGGCGCTGGTTGCCGGGACGGAGGCGGGAGAGCGCCGGATGCTCAGCACGCCCTTCGCCCACCAGAAACGCGAGCTGCTCCTGCCACTCGGCGGGGCGCGGCGGATCACGGCGCTGACGCTGGAGATTTACGTGGATTCGCGGCAGATGGTCGGAGTCGTGGGCTGGCTGAACTGGATTGGCCTGCAGCACGGCGGGCAACTCGAGCGTTACCTGCGGCAGGTGGCGCGATTTGATGAGCGCTGGGAGGACTATCTCCAGCCCGAGAGCTTTGAGCCGGCGTTTGAACCCGCCTACGGCTTGCACCTCACGGGGGCGGAACTGGCGGAGGCCCGGGCCGCAGTGGCGAAGGGCGGCGGGCCGAAGGCGTCACCGCTGTGGGAACAGGCCGAAGACGCGCGGCGGCTGGTGCCGGAGAAGATGACGACGGAGTACGTCAATTTTTGGAATGACACGCGTTTCAGCCGCGAGCGCGACACGGGCAAACACCTGCTGACGCACGGCGCGAACGCCGCGCAGGCGTCGGTGCTGTTCCGCGACAAGACGCTCGGCCGGCTGGCGGCGCGGTACGCGATGTGCCTCGCGCACAGCACGCGGTGGGACCCGTCCTTTCTTAGCTGGCTGCCGGGCTGCAAGTGGGAGCACCGGGCGTTTGTGCCGAGCCTGGTGATGTACGACTGCGCGCTGATCCTCGATTTGTGTGGCGAGTGGTTTACCGACTACGGCCGGCAGCTGATCCTCCGCCGGCTCGCGGAGGAAGGGCAGGGCACCAACAACTACAACACCTGGTGGTGGGAGTATCTGTTTTGGTGTAACCAGACGGCGTGGTTCATGCCGGGCCGGATGTATGCCTACCTGGTGCTGGAAAAAACGATGCCGGCGCGCTGGGATCCCTATCCGAAGCCGGCGGCGTCGCGCGTCGCGCCGTACACCGACCTCGCGCTGGCGGACCTGTACGACAACCTCGCGAAGATCCTGCTGCCTGACGGCGGCTACACCGAGGGGCCGATGTATTTCACGTTCACGGCGCGGCAGGCGATGATCACTTGCTACTACTATGCCCGGGCGCGCGGCAAAGTTTCGCGCGAGCTGATCCCGCCGGCGATACGGGCCACGGCGCAGATGGCCGAGGTGCTGGCGAGCACGGCGGATGATTTGCAGATGATCCTGATCTGCGACGCGCAGTACATCCCGCAGGAAGGCGCGGCGTTCCTCGCGTGGCTCATGCCGGATTCGCACTGGGTGACGGTCTTCCGCAAGTCCGTCGCGCGGACGGGCGGCCAGCCCATGACGCTGCTTGCGCAGAACCTCCTGCGCGAAGTGCCGGCGAAGGGGCCGGAGTTTCGTCCGCTCGTGGAAATGCCCAAGATCGGCCAGCTGGCGTCACACCGGAAGCTCGGGGGCGAATGGGTGAAGCTCTTCCTGATGGGCAACCAGTCGGGGGCGTCGCACACGCACGAGGACAAGGGCTCGTTCGTGCTGGAGTTCGCCGGTGATGCGTTCGCGCGAGACTTTGGCAGCTGCGACTACAGCAACCCGCTCGCGGATGTCCTCAAGCACTGCCAACGGCACAACATGCTCGTACCGATCGCCGCGGGGGTGCGTCCGCGTCCGGCCAACCCGATCTTCGCCGACCTCACGCCGCAGGCGCGCGGCGACGAGATGCGGTTTCACGCCACGATGGAATTGAAGGCCGGCTGGGAAGGCTGGTTCACGCGCTGGACGCGGATGTGGGACTCACGGACTCCGGCCGAACTCACGATCACCGACGACTGGGCGCTCGAGCAGGGCGAAGGCGTGACGTTTTACTGGACGACTACGCTGCCCATCACGCTCGACGCGAAGAACCGCCGCGCGGTGATCCAAGGTCGCCGCGGCCGTGCGACGCTGACCTGGGGCGAAGGCATCGAGGCGGTCGTGGAACAATTGCCCCTCGAGGAACCCATCTGGAAAAAGGTAATGCAGGAGCGCAAGGAGCAGTACCTCGTGGCGACGCTGCACGGCGAAACCCAGCCCCGCCTCGCGCTCACCCAGCGCGGCCGGAGCGGGCAGCTCGCGGTGCGGGTAAAGCTGGAGTTGCTGTAGGGTGGGATCGCTGATCCCGCCTTTTTCTTTTCGATTTCCCGAACCATTTTACCACGGATTACACGGATCAATCCCCTGATAGTCATCGCGAGGAGGTCCCGCGGTTGCGGGACCGACGCGGCAATCCCTCCTAAAGGCGGTGGTTCAGTCCCAGATGGATTGCTTCGTCAGCCCGGTGGGCTTCCTCGCAATGACAATCCGAGGTTTTGGGATTGATCCGTGTCTTCCGTGCTATCCGCGATTAAAATCTGATTTCAGTGTCCGGGCCCGCTTTCACTTGGTGCGCAGCGATTCAACGGGGCGATACGTGTTGAGGAGTGCGCCTGTGGGCAGGGCCTTCGAGCTGACGAAGGCGAGTTCCCGCCGGTCCGCCCGGTCGGAGAAGAAGCTCGGACCCTGGGCCTCGACGATGGCAGCGGCCCCCGCCGGATGACGATACGCGCCCATCCATCCGCCGTTTTCGAAGTCAGCGGGTTCGCCCCGCCCGCCGGGCGCAATCACGCCGTCGAGCGAGAT
>QQNC01000283.1 GCA_003402695.1 Verrucomicrobiota bacterium
CTGAACCGGCACTTCGCCGACCAGTTTCCCAACAACAACATCATCCTCCACTGGCCCGCTTACTTCAACGACTCCGTCTCCGTCATCGAGGACTGGCACGAGCGCGATCCCGCGCGGCGCTACAAGATGCTGATGTACCACCACGACGTGGCGGACCTCGACCAGCGCGGCGGCTGCCTGCTGGTCTCGCCCGACGGGCTGCAGTGGACGCCCACCGGCACCGTCCTGCCCTCGCAGGACGCGGAGTCGCTCTGGCAGGATCCGGCGGGCCGCTACTACGGCTTCCTCAAGGACCGTCTGGCCGACCAGCGCAGCCGGACACTGGTGCACAGCGACGACTTCAAGACCTGGAGCGAGCCACAGTGGATCATTACGCCCGACCACGGCGACAACGCCGGCACGAATTTCTACAATCAGACCGCCTTCACCCTGGCCGGCCGCACGCTGGGTTTCCTCAACGTGTTCGATATGGCGAGCCAAACCACGTGGATCGAACTCCTGGAGAGCGGCGACAATCTCAACTGGCGCCGCATGCCCTCGCGTCCCCGCCTGCTCGGGCCCGGCGCCCCCGGCTCCTACGATGGCGGCGGGACGTATCTCGGTCTGGCCGAGCCCATCCTCGTCGGCGACGAGCACCGTTATTATTATTATGCGTCGGCCGACCGGCACGATGACGCCGCCGCCGGGCGGCTCGCCGCGCTGAAACCGTCGCTCGCCTTCGCCACCTTCAAACAGAACCGCCTCGTTGGCCAGCAGACCGAGGGCGACGGTTATTTTTCGACCCTGCCCTTCATCTGCCCGGGCGGAAAACTATTCCTCAACTTCGTCGGCCCCGAGGCCGTGACCGTGTCCCTCAAGCGCGCCGGCTACGGCATCGAGTACGAGGGCTTCGCCCAGCCGGACTGCCATCCCGTCACGGGCGACCAGCAGCATGCCGCGATCACTTGGAAAACGAAGGCCACCCTCGACGAGCTCAAGGGCAAGTACATCCGTCTCCGCGTGCACGGCCGGAACCTCGCGGCCTACAGCGCGGTGTTCGAGGCCTGACCGCCCCGGATCACGAGATCCACTGGGCGATCGCAAACGCCGCCGCCGCCGCCAGGCCGCCGATGATCGTGGTCTGCAGCGCGCTCCGGACAACCGGCACGCCCGTGAAGCGGCCCTTGATCCCGCCGAAAATCGCCAGCGCCAGCAGCGTCACGGTCACCGAGACCTTCAACGCGCTGTGCGCGTCCGACAGCACCAGGTAGGCGCTGAGCGGGATGATGCCACCGACGATGTACGCGCCGGCAATCGTCAGCGCGCTCTTCCAGGCGCGATGGGGATTCGGCTCCTCCAGCCCGAGTTCAAAGCGCATCATGAAGGTCACCCAGTCCTTCGGCCGCTTCCGCAGCGACTCGACGACCGTGTGGCATTCCTCGTGGGTGAGCCCGTAGGTCAGGAAAATGTCGCGCACTTCCTGGGCCTCATCCTCGGCCCGCGTGACGATCTCGGTTTCCTCGCGCATCTTCTCGCTCGCATAATGCTCGGCGTCGCCGCGCGCCGCGAGATAGCCGCCGAGGCCCATCGCAATCGAGCCCGCCGCGATCTCGGCAAAGCCGGCCGTGACGATCAGTTGTGTCGAGGAAATCGCCCCGGTGAGTCCCGCCGCGAGGGCGAACGGCACCGTCAATCCGTCGGACATGCCAATGACGATGTCCCGGACGGACGCTCCGGCGGTAAAATGCTTCTCGATATGTGGTTCGCTAGGCATGGTGCAGGATGAGCCGGGGGCGGAAGGCATGGCAAGCGCCAGACTCGGGCCCCCGCGTTTTTCTCCCGCCGCCAGTTCAGGGCTGACTCGGACCGCGGACCGGCCGTAGTTTACCGGACATGAGCGAAATCCACCTGACCCGGGAGCAACTGGCCCAGTTCAACGCCTTCGGTTACCTGAGTTTCCCGGGGCTGCTCGCCGACCGCATTGACCGCATCATCGCGGAGTTCGAGATCCTCTGGCAGGCGCAGAACGGCGGGCATCACGGCCAGGCCCACGACGGCAAGCGCCGCTCCTGCATCGCGCCCTGCGTCGATAAGAGCGTTTACCTCAGCACGCTGCTCGACGACCCGCGGTTGCTCGGCATCGCGACGAGCATCCTCGGCGACGACTTCAACTACATGGGCTCCGACGGCAACCTCTACGCCGGCGACACGACCTGGCACTCCGACGGCTGGCACCCGGAGCAGGTCCATATCAAGATGGCGTTCTACCTCGATCCCGTGGCCAAGGACACCGGCTGCCTCCGCGTGATTCCCGGCAGCCACAAGATCGGCGACAAATTTGCCGACGCCCTGCAGGCCGAGATTTACGACTGCGAGAAAAACTGGGGTCTCCACGGGCGCGACGTGCCGTGCGTGGCGCTCGAGACGAAGCCGGGCGACGTGGTGATGTTCAACCACAACACCAAGCACTGCGCGTTTGGCGGCAGCGCGCGCCGCCGGATGTTCACGATGAACTGCTGCGAACGCTACCCCGACTCCAAGCTGCAGGAACTGCGCGACTACCTCGCCGGCGGCGCCCGCTTCTGGGTCGAGCGGGCCTACGGTGACGCGATGATCCAGACCGCGACCCCGGCGCGCAGGGTCCACCTCGAGCAGAACCTCGCCAACGACGGCCACCTCAAGGCCCTCGCGGACAAGGCCCGCCTCGAGATGAGCGAGCCTTCGCGCGGTTAAATCCTAATTCCTCCACTCGCGGACTTTCGCCCCACCCCTCCCTTCTCCCTCATGAAGCTTTCCTCCCTCTCCATCGGCCTCGTGCTTGGTCTTGCTCTGCTCTCGCGCAGTTTCGCGGGCGAAGTCGCTCCCGCCCCTTCGCCCGCCGCCACCGAACTCACGGCCCTGGAGACGCGCGTCTCGGCGATGGAGAAGGCCGGCAAGGAACACCTCGCGGATTTCACAGCGGA
>QQNC01000284.1 GCA_003402695.1 Verrucomicrobiota bacterium
CCGACCACGCCTCGAAGATGAACTTGGCCGTCTTCACATTCGCGAGGTCGAAGAGCTCGAAAAAGCGGTAGATGATGTCGATCTTCTCCGGGTTGCCGTCCGCATCGAAACACAGCTGCGGACCGAGCGGGAAGATGTCCTCGGGCCGCATGCAGAACACGCGCTTGCCCTGCAGCTGAAGTTGCGCCGCCAGCCACTCCATCTCGGGCCGGTAGGTCGCGGCCTCGTCGCTCACCACGAGCGCGATGAACGGATTGCGCGTCTCCGGCCGCAAGGCGGCGAGCGACGCATAAAAATTGGCCACCATCGCGTCGTTTTCTCCGAGTACGCCTCCGGCTGAAGCATAGAGCCGGTTCAGAAATGCCGTCAGCCCGATGCCGCCGGGTACGGAGTCGAGTTCGGTCAGGGCAAAACCGTCGTCGGTCAGGAGCAGGTCCGGCCGCAGTACCGTGGGAAACGCCCCGCGGTTCTGCGGGTCGCGCGCGTGGGCGATCAGATCGGCGGGTTTTCCCCGGTCGAGGTAGTCGGCCACCCAGGGCGCGAGCAGCGGCTTGTTGCGCAGGAGGTTTTTGCCGGCGACCGAGCGCAGGTAGAGCGTCTCCAGCGCCTGGTGAAACTCCAGGCAGGCCACGCCGATGGCCTCGAGCTGCGCGAGCTGGTCGGGTGAAACCGGCCACGCCTCGGGCGAGAGCTGCCAGGTCTTGTCCTCGAAGAGCGGCTGCCCGCTGAGCGCGGCGCGGATCTGGTCGTGGGGCAGGTCGGGCATGGTCGGCAAAGAAAGAGATCAGCAGTCAGAGGTCAGATCTCAGAAAGAGCAAATGTGAGAGACGGTTTGGAAGTGATTACTGACATCTGATCTCTGACCTCTGCTCGATTAATCCTCCATCTGGATATCCTTGTTCCGGTGCCGCGGGCTGCCGGCACGGAGCCAGCCGTAGACGAAGCGATCGAGGTCGCCGTCGAGCACGCCTTGCGTGTCGCTCGTGCTCACCCCCGTGCGCAGGTCCTTGACCATCTGGTAGGGCTGCAAGACATAGCTGCGGATCTGGCTGCCCCAGCCGATTTCACCCTTCTCACCGTAAAACCGCTCCATCTCCGAGCGCTGTTCGTCGAGGCGCTTTTCGTAAAGGCGCGCCTTCAGTACGTTCAGCGCCGCGGACTTGTTCTTGATCTGCGAGCGCTCGTTTTGACAGACGACCACGATGTTGCTCGGGATGTGCGTGATGCGCACGGCGGAGTCGGTCGTATTAACGCCCTGCCCGCCTTTGCCGGAGGACCGATACACATCGATGCGCAGCTCGGCTTCGGGAATCTCGATCTGAATCTCATCGGTGATTTCCGCGATCACGTCCACGGCGCAAAATGACGTGTGCCGGCGCTTGTTCGCGTCGAAGGGACTGATGCGGACGAGCCGGTGCACGCCGCGCTCGGCCTTGACGTAACCATAGGCGTTTTCCCCTTTGATGAGGATCGTTGCCTTGCTGATGCCGGCCTGGTCGCCCGGCTGGACGTCCTGCAGTTCCATGGTGTAACCGCGGCGTTCGGCCCAGCGGCTGTACATGCGGAACAGGATGTCGGCCCAGTCGTTGGACTCGGTGCCGCCCGCGCCCGACTGGATCGAGAGGATGGCGTTATTCTTGTCGAACTGCCCGGTGAGGAAGGACGCGATCTCGAGCTGGTCGAGCTCCGGCACCATCAGGGCGACGCTGTCCTCGATTTCCTTCTCGTAGGTCTCGCGCTCAGCGCCGGCCGCAGACTCAACAAGCTCCTGCATCACGCCGATGTCCTCGACCTTCTTGTGGAAGGCGACAACGGGCAGCACCGCACGCTTCAGACTGTTGAGCTTGCCGATGTGCTTCTGCGCCCGCTCGTTGTTATCCCAGAAACCGGCCGCGCCCATCTGCGCGTCCATCGCCTCGATTTCCCTCAGCTTTTGGTCGACGTCAAAGAAACCTCCATAGATGCCCGGCGCGCTTCTTGATGTTTTCGATGTGGTTGAAGGTCTCGGGTGCGATCATTGCACCCTCATTGCCCCAAAGACCGGCGGCCGGCGCAAGCGGTAAATCCGGATGGATTGCTTCGTCGGGCCGCAGGCGGCCCTCCTCGCCCTAACAATCAAGGGATTGCCTGTACGGAACCGCCTTGTCCCCCAGCCCAAAACCCCGCCAGCCTGTTCCCATGCCCCGCACGCTCACCCACCCCGGTGGCCTCGACCTCGATTCCCGCGGCCACTGCGGCGACCTTGTGGCGCTAGCGCATGACCACCGCCAGAGTCGCAGAGCCCGGATGTCATGAAAATCGAATCCGTTGATTTTTTCTACCTGTCCATGCCCGAGGTGCTGGACATCGGTGACGGCAGCCAGGATGCCCTGCTCGTGCGCGTGCGTGCCGGGGGTTTCGAGGGCTGGGGCGAATGCGAGGCCGCGCCCCTGCCTTCCATCGCCGCGTGGATGTGTCCGCGCTCCCATTCCGCCTGCAAACCGGTCCGTGACTCCGTGCTCGGTCAGACGCTCGACGCCGTCTCCGATATCACCCGCATCGGCAACCTCGTCCGCGAGAACAGCCTCGATCTGCTCCAGGCCGACCACACGTTGTCGGGCATTGATATCGCCCTCTGGGACCTGCTCGGGAAAAAACTCGACCAGCCCGTCTGGAAGCTGCTCGGCTACAAACAGTCCTTCGCCAAAACGCCCTACGCTTCCGTCCTCTTTGGTGACACCCCCGAGGAAACCCTGAAGAAAGGCCGGGCCGCCGCCGCCGCCGGCTACCGCGCTGCGAAGTTCGGCTGGGGGCCGTTCGGCCGCGCCACCGTCACCGCCGATCGCGAACAATTACACGCCGCCCGCGAGGGTCTCGGCGCCGATGGTCTGCTGCTCGTGGACGCCGGCACGGTCTGGGTGGA
>QQNC01000285.1 GCA_003402695.1 Verrucomicrobiota bacterium
AGATCGCGCGCGGCGAGGGACTGCTGTCCGGCGAGCTGCTCGTGTTCGGCCGCGAGCGTCGCGGTGCGCTGTGCGACGTCCGCCAACTCACGCTCCGCCCCCTCGCGCTCGAGCTCGAGACGACGCAGCCGGTCGCGCAGTTCACGCACCGCGCGATCCGCCCGGTCGAGGACGTCGCGGCTCGAGGCCACGGCGCCACGCGCGCCTTCTTCGGCGCCGACCATCCCCTGCAACGCGAGCACCGCTTCGTCGAGCGTCACCGTTGCCGTTGCTTCGTCATTCTTTGCCGCTTCCCACTCGGCCACCACGCGTTCGCCGAGTGCAACCCCTTCGCTACGCTCTTGCTCGGCGCGCTGGCGTCGTGTCAACGCATTGCGATGCCGCTCCTCGGAGACCGCGATTTCGCCTTGCAGCGTGAGCGCCGTTTCGCGCGCCGTTGCAGCGACGTGGGCGCGTTCATGACGGGCGGTTTCGGCCGCCGCACGGGCGGCATGGGCCGCATCGCGCGCCTGCTCCGCGGAGTGCACCGCGTCCAGTCCGGCCGGCGCGTCGGTGCGCAGTCCCTCAAGACGCCCGTCGAGCGATTCGAGTTCGTCCTTCCATGCCGCCATTTCCCGCGACGCGAGCGTGAGCTCGACCGAAAAACGGCGCGTCGTGATTTCCGCATGCCGCTCCGACCGTTTACGCTGACGCGCCAGTGAACGGACCTGGCTCGTCACTTCGTTGAGCAGATCGTCGAGCCGCGACAGATCGCCCGTCGTCTGCTCGAGCGAGCGCTCGGTGCTGCGTCGGCGATCGCGATACAGCCCGACGCCGGCCGCTTCCTCGAACAGTTCGCGACGGTCGTCGGGGCGGTCGGAGAGCAGGGCGTCGATCATCTTGCTCTCGATCACCACGCCGCTGTCGGCGCCGAGGCCGGTGCCGCGCACGAGATCGTGAATGTCGCGCAGGCGGCACGCCGCACGGTTGATGAAATATTCGGAATCCCCGGCGCGCGAAAGTCGGCGCGTGATCACGACTTCCTTGAACGGCACCGGCAGGGAGCCGTCGTCATTCTCGAAGTGCAGCGACACTTCGGCGAGATTCACGGCGCGACGCGCCGAGGAACCCTGGAAGATCACCTCTTCCATTTTCGCGCCACGGAGGAGCCGGGCGCGCTGTTCACCGAGCACCCAGCGCACGGCGTCCGAGACATTGGACTTGCCGCAACCGTTGGGACCGACCACCGCCGTCACGCCAGGATTGAACAGCATCGTGGTTGGATCGGCGAAGGACTTGAAGCCGTGCATCTCGAGTTTGGTCAACCGCACTTAGAACGTTCTCCCGGTTCGAAAGGCCAGTACCGCGCCGACGCCCGCATCGCGAACCGATGCGGCAAGTGGCGCGGCCTGGGCCGCCGTCTCAAAAGCGCCCGCGAAGAGGCGGACACTCCCATCATCCTGCAGTAGCGCATACGCGGTGATGCCGCGTCCGCGCCACGTATCAATCTCCGCCGCGATCTGCGCCTGCGGCACGGCATCGCCAAGCAACAGTGCGTACGGCACGCGCACCACCGCGCCGGCGTTGCGTTGCACAATGCCTTTTTCGCGCCATTCAACGAGCAACGTCTCGGCGCCGGCACGATCGTGCCACGCGCCAACCACAACCTTGTACCATAACGAGCCGCCGCCGAGCTGCACCGGGGCGATCGTGACTGCCGGAAGGGGGGCCGATTCGGCATTCTCCCGGAGCACAGAATTTGCACCCGGGAGGGTGTTCGCCGCTACGACTTCGACGGCGAAATACGCCGTCAAATTTGCGTCTGCAGGGGTTGACGGCTCGACGAGCGCGACTGTGTCGGTGCGAACCGGGATCGTCGGCCCGGGTGGTGCGGGCGCCAAGTGAGGCGGCGCCGCGACTGCCACCGGCCCGCGGAATCTCGCCGCCAGGTCGTCGCGATAGAACCAGCCGGCGGCCAACGCCCCGGCGATGAGCGCCAGTCCGAGGCTGACCGCGAGCCGGCGCTGGGGGGTCGAATCGCGGGGGACGGCGCTTCGCTCGGGAAGCGGCAGGGGGCCGACCCGCTCGAGGATCGGGAAGCGCGCGATCAGTTCGTCGCGCCCCCCGGCGACGATCACGCCGTCGGCCGCCGCGACGAGCGCGTCGATGCCCGGCGCGTCAGCCCTCGCCACCAGGAGCATGAGGGCGCCGGCCTGCCGGAAACCACCGATCAGCCGCGGCCACCGCTCGTTGGCGTAGATCTCTTCGGTCGTGATCGGCGGTGCGCCGCTCGGCAGAATGAACAGTGCGGCCATGTCCGGCGCCGGTCGGGCGATGTCGTTCAGCGGAAGCCCTTCACGAAAGCACTCGCTGAGGCCGATCGCATCTTCGCCGCCGGCGATCGCGTACAGCGGTGCGAGGTCGCCGACGAGGTCGCCGAGCGCAACATGACGTCGCCCCGCTTCGTCCCGGGCAATCGCCACGGCGACAAGCGCCGCCACCGTGAAATTCTCGCCAATGATGATCGCCGACGAGCGATCGCCGAGCGTCGCCGCGATGCGGCATCCTTCAGCGGCGAGGAAGTCCCGGTCAGCGCTCGACAGCGCCGTCACGGCGCACCCGCATACACCCAATAAGGGAGTCCGGTGCGCTTGCCGGCCTTTTCGGCGTCATCGTGCGTGTCGAACGGGCCGGCGACGATGCGAAAAATTGTCGTGCCGTCGCGCGTCCCGGGAACGACGCGTACCGGTTTTCCGTCCACGCGAATGCTCGTCGCCATCGTGATGGCGCGTTGCTCGTTGAGCAGTGCGGCGAACGACAGCGTCCAGCCGATCTGCCCCGCCGTCGGCGGGAGCGGTGCGACGGGCTTCGGTGGGGCGGGCTTGGGCGTCACCGGCAGCGGCCCCGCAACCGACGG
>QQNC01000286.1 GCA_003402695.1 Verrucomicrobiota bacterium
AGCTCGGCCGGCGCTGCTTCGTCGCCGGCGCCCTCGGGCCCACCAACCGCACCGCGTCCATGTCCCCCGACGTCAACCGGCCGGACTTCCGCGCCGTCACCTTCGACACCCTCGTCGCCGCCTACCTCGAACAGGCCCGGGCCCTCGCGGCCGGCGGCGTGGACGCCCTGCTCGTCGAGACGATCTTCGACACCCTCAACTCCAAGGCGGCGCTGTTCGCGCTCGAGTTGCTCTTTGACGAGACCGGGGTGCGCCTGCCGGTGATGATTTCCGTGACGATTACCGACGCCTCCGGCCGCACGCTCTCCGGTCAGACTGTCGACGCGTTCTACAACAGTGTCCGCCACGCCCAACCGCTCAGCATCGGCATCAACTGCGCCCTCGGCGGCGCCCAGATGCGCCCGTACATCGAGGAGCTTGCCGCCCTCGCCGACTGCCCCGTCAGTTGCTACCCGAACGCCGGCCTGCCCAATGCATTCGGCGGCTACGACGAATCGCCGGCCGACATGGCCCTCGTCCTCGGCGACTTCGCCGCGCAGGGCTGGCTCAACCTCGTCGGCGGCTGCTGCGGCTCCACCCCCGCCCACATCGCCGCCATCGCCGCCGCGGTCCGCAAGTCACCGCCACGCGTCGCCCCCTCCCACCCGCCCGTCATGCGCCTCAGCGGTCTCGAATCCCTGATCGTCGCCTGAATTTTTCACGCGGAGACGCAGAGACGCCAAGAATCCCAATCCTGACTCTGCGCCTCCGCGCCTCTGCGTGAGCCTTCTCCCCATGCCCAACGCCGCTTCCACTTTCCTCATCATCGGTGAGCGCACGAACATCACGGGCTCGCCCAAGTTTGCCAAGGCGCTGAAGGCCGGCGACTGGGACGCCTGCCTCGCCATCGCCCGCCAGCAGGTCGAGAGCGGCGCCAACGTCATTGATATCAACGTCGATGAGGCGCTCATCGAGGGCGAGCCGACGATGGTGAAGTTCCTCAACCTCATCGCCGCCGAGCCGGAAATCACCCGCGTGCCGGTGATGCTCGACTCCTCCAAGTGGACCGTGCTCGAGGCCGGCCTGAAATGCCTCCAGGGCAAGGGCATCGTGAACTCCATCTCGCTCAAGGACGGCGAGGCCGAGTTCCTCCGTCGCGCCCAGCTCATCCGCCGCTACGGCGCCGCCGCCGTCGTCATGGCCTTCGACGAGCAGGGCCAGGCGTCCACCCGCGACGAGAAGGTCCGCATCTGCACCCGCGCCTACCGGCTTCTCGTGGACCGGATCGGCTTCCCGCCCAAGGACATCATCTTCGACCCCAACATCCTCACCGTCGCCACCGGCATCGAGGAGCACAACAACTACGCCGTCGATTTCTTCGAGGCCACGAAGGTCATCAAGGCCACCCTCCCCGGCGCCAAGGTCAGCGGCGGCGTCTCCAACGTCTCGTTCTCCTTCCGGGGCAACAACCCCGTCCGCGAGGCGATCCACACCGTCTTCCTCTACCACGCGATCCGCGCCGGCCTCGACATGGCCATCGTCAACGCCGGAATGCTCGGCGTCTACGAGGAGATCGAGCCCGACCTCCTGCTCCTCGTCGAGGACGTCCTCCTCAACCGCCGCCCCGACGCCACCGAGCGCCTCGTCACGCACGCGGAGGAAATCAAGGCGAAGGAAGCCGCCGCCAAGGCCGACGCCTCCGGTCTTTCAACTGCCACCCCTCAACTCTCAACAGCCGACGCGTGGCGTAACCTTTCCGTCGAGGAAAGGCTGAGCCACGCCCTCGTAAAGGGTATCGATACATTTATTGAAAAGGACACCGAGGAGGCCCGCCTCCTCACCGCCAAGTACCCGCGCCCGCTTCACATCATCGAGGGCCCGCTCATGGCCGGCATGCGCGTCGTCGGCGACCTGTTTGGCGCCGGCAAGATGTTCCTCCCCCAGGTCGTGAAATCCGCGCGCGTGATGAAAAAATCCGTCGCCTACCTCACGCCGTTCATGGAGGAGGAGAAACGTCTCCACGTCGCCGGCGGCGGCACCGCCCAGCCTCAGGGCCGCATCGTCATGGCCACGGTCAAGGGCGACGTCCACGACATCGGCAAGAACATCGTCGGCGTCGTCCTCGCGTGCAACAACTACGAGGTCATCGATCTCGGCGTGATGGTGCCCTGCGACAAGATCCTCGCCACCGCGAAGGAGAAACAAGCCGACGTCATCGGTCTCTCCGGCCTCATCACGCCGTCGCTCGACGAGATGGTCCACGTCGCGAAGGAAATGAAGCGCACCGGCTGCACGCTGCCGCTGCTCATCGGCGGCGCCACCACCAGTGCCGCGCACACCGCGGTGAAAGTTTCGCCCGAATACGCCGAGCCCGTCGTCCACGTCCTTGACGCCTCGCGCGTCATCGGTGTCGTCGCCGCGCTGATGAACCCCGCCAGCAAGCCCGCGTTCGCCCAGGAAAACCGCGCAAAACAGGACCGCCAGCGCACCGAGTTCGCCGACCGCCGCAACACCCGGAAACTTCTCCCTCTCGCCGAAGCCCGCGCCCGCCGCCAGCCCACGGATTGGGCCACGGCGGACATCCCCAAGCCCGAATTTCTCGGCACCCGCGCCTATTCTTCAGCAGGATTGTCATTGCGAGGAGCCCAGCAGGGCGACGCGGCAATCCATCCGGATGGATCGCCACGACCGCCAAGCCGGTCTCGCGATGACAATCAGAGCGAAGCCTCCCTCTCATCCCTCCTCCCTCTTCCCTTATCCCTCAATGAAATCGTAGATTTCATTGATTGGTCCCCGTTTTTCTCCGCCTGGGAACTCCACGGCCG
>QQNC01000287.1 GCA_003402695.1 Verrucomicrobiota bacterium
ACCGATTTGGCCACCATCCACTTCCGCATCGACGAGTGGCAGGCCGACCACGTCTGGTACGTCGTCGGCGTGCCCCAGCAATTGCATTTCCGCCAACTCTTCGCCGCCGCCGCTCGTTGGGGCAAAACCGGCGATTTTCGCCACATCGCCTTTGGTTCCATCCTCGGCGATGACCGGAAATTGATGAAAACGCGCTCCGGCGACAACGTGCAACTCAGCGACGTGCTCACCGAGGCGGTCGAGCGCGCCGCCGCCGTCATCGCCGAGAAAAACCCGGGCCTGCCCGCCGACGAAGCCGCGGCCATCGCCGAAATCGTCGGCATCGGCGCGGTCAAATTCGCCGAACTCTCGCAAAACCGCCTCACCGACTACGTGTTTTCCTGGGACCGCATGCTCGCCCTCCACGGCGATACCGCGCCCTACCTGCAGTACTCGCACGTGCGAATCCGCTCGATTTTCCGCAAACTCGACGCCCCCTTCGACGCCTCCACCTGCCAGGTCGTGCTCGGCGATAACGAGGAAATCCACCTCGCCCGCCTGTTGGTGCGTTTCGGCGAGGTGCTGCCGAGCATCCTGGAGGATTTCCGGCCCAACCTGCTGGCCAATTACCTGCTGGAACTGGCCCGCGCCTTCCATTCGTTCTTCGAAGCCTGCCCAGTGCTTAAAGCCGCTGAACCGATCCGTTCGAGCCGACTGGCGCTGTGCGACCTAACGTCGCGCACCCTCCAGCAAGGCCTTTCGCTCCTCGGCATCAAGGTGCCGGATAGAATGTAAGAAACACTCAAGACACAAGACTGGGAGACAGAAGATCGGAATTTGCCGCCTCAGTTTCCTTAACTTCCCCCTCTTGTCTTCTGTCTTCTGTCTGCTAGTCTTCTGTCTTCTGTCTTCCAGTCTTCCCCCCATGTCCCCATTCTACGTCATTGGTCATAAAAACCCCGATACCGACGCGATTTGCTCAGCCATCGGCCACGCTGCCCTGCTGCGGGCCACCGGCGAGCAGCCCGCCGCCATCGCCGCACGCTGCGGTGAGGTATCCCAGCGCACCGCCTGGGTGCTGCAACGCGCCGGGGTTGCCGATCCGCTCTTGATCACCGACGTACGCATCACCGTCGGCATGATTTGTCATCCGCAAGTCATCAAGGTCGCCGTGTCGGATACCTTTCTTACCGCCTATCGGCGCATGCTTGCCGCCGAGATCCGCTGCGTGCCGGTGGAGGACGAGCAAGGCAAGCTGTGCGGCCTGCTGCGGTATTTCGACTTGCTCAAGCTGCTGCTGCCCGAAGACACCGAGGGCATCAGCGTAAGAACCGTGCATGTTTCCCTAGCGAAACTCGCCGACACCCTGCAGGCCCAGAGCCTCGGTGCCGCCTTGCCCCCGCCCGAGTTTGAGGAAGACCTCATCCTGCTCGTCGGTGCCTCGTCCCAAGCCACAGTCGAAAAACGGCTCAAAATTGCCACCCAAGAGGGCCATATCGGGAAGTTTTTGGTCATTTGCGGGGATCGGCCGATTGTCCAGCGCCATGCCATCGACCGCGGGGTGCGCGTCCTGTTGGTCACTGGTGAAAACCCGGTGACTGCCGACATTCTCGCCCACGCCGTTCGTCACGGCGTGGTGCTCCTGCGTTGCCACCAGGATACCGCCAGCGCCTCCACCTTGATCCGCTGTTCGCGCACCGTGCGCCATGTGATGGAACGAGACTTCCAGACCGTGAGCCCGAACGAGCCGGTGTCACATTTGCGCAAACGCCTCGCTTCCTCCGAGCAGGATTTGCTGCCGGTGATCGACCCTGCCAGCGGCCTCATGATCGGCGTCCTCACCAAATCCGACCTCATCGACCCCCCCAGAGTGCGCCTCGCCTTGGTCGATCACAACGAGTACGCCCAGGCCGTCACTGGCATCGAGGAGGCGGAAATTACCGAGGTCATCGACCACCACCGGCTCGCCGGCGACCTGGTGTCGCGCGAGCCCATCCGCTACCTCAACGAACCGGTCGGCTCCACCTCAACACTGGTGGCGCGCAAGTTTTTTCACCGGCAAATGCCACCCGAGCCGGGAGTGGCGCTGTGTTTGTGTGCCGGCATCATCTCCGACACGCTGTGCCTGACCTCGCCGACCACCACCCCGATCGACCACGAAATGCTCGCTTGGCTGGTCGAGTTCGCCGCCATCGAACCGCAGGCCTTCGCCGAGGAATTTTTCGGAGTGGGTTCTTTGATCGTCACGGGAGGGGCTGTGGAGCTCATCAATGCCGACCGCAAGGAATTCACTGAGGAGGGGTTCACGGTGAGCATATCCCAGGTCGAGGAACGTGGCTTGCAAGGCTTTGCCGCCCGCCGCCAGGAACTCGAAACCACTTTGCGTGCCATGGTGGCCATCCGTCGCTACGACCTAGCCGTGCTCGCCGTCACTGATATCGTCGGTCATCACAGCCTGATTTTGGCCGTCGGCCAAGAGGCAATTCTGGCCAAAATGCCCTTCCTGCGCCTCGATGACGCCCTGTTCGACGCCCCCGGCGTCGTCAGTCGCAAAAAACAACTCTTCCCCGCCGTGAGCGACGCCTTGCGTCACGCCAAATGATGGCCTGCGCCTCTTGTCCCCTCTCTAAAAATTAGGCGACGGGGTGGTGCGGACCGATACAAGGTGTGGAAAACTTCCTCGAAAAGCCCGCTTCTGGCAGGTCGCCGGCGAGGCCACAGGTAGGCCGTGGGAACGCCGGTAGCGATGGGTCGGGTAATCCAGAAATCGTTCTCCGGGGCTGAAAAAAGCGGCCCGGAGCGCA
>QQNC01000288.1 GCA_003402695.1 Verrucomicrobiota bacterium
CCACAATATGCGGGATGCGCCTCAACTGCCCGCGGGCTTCGGTGTAGCGGCGGGTTTCGGCGCGGGCCGGTCGGCGGCGCCGTTGTCCATGACGTAGCGCCACGAACCGTCGGGCTGGCGTTTCCAGATGGTGAGGAACCAGCCGGTGTGAACGCTGACGGTGCCGTCGGGCTTGGTCTGCTTCAATTCGTAGCGGCCGTAATTATAGCCCAGCGTGCCGTCGTCGGACACGTCGGTGAAAGCGGCGGCCCAGTTCAGGTTCACGCCCGGCTGATCAGGACCGATACGCTCGAGTACGGCGGCGGGGCCGCGCCATTTGCGGGGATCGGTGTCAATGAATGCGACCTCGGGCGCGGCAAAATGCTGGAAGGCGGCGAGCAGGCCCTGGGTTTTCGCCATGGCGCAAAAGGCGTCCTCCATCGCGGCGACCTCGGCCTTGAGTTTGGCCTTGTCCGGCTGGGTGTGGGCCAAGGCCGCGGTGGTCAAGGAGGCGGAAAACAAGGCGGAGGCGACGAGCAGCAGAAAGGGTAATTTCATGTCGGGGACGACTCTGGCGGAGACGGGGGGTGGCGAGCTTACGTCGATGAATGGTGGAAGTCGGGAGACGGACGGGGTTCAGGTGCTGGCGGGCAGGATGGTCCCGCGGCATTCACCGAGGCCGACGCGGACAAAGCCGGGGCGCGCGGCGTAACCGCGGAAAATTACTTCGTCGCCATCCTGCAGGAAGGCCCGCGCCTCGCCACCGGGCAGGGCAAGCGGTTCGCGTCCGCGGGTCGTGAGTTCGAGCAGGCAGCCCCGGGCATCCTTTTCCGGGCCGGACACGGTCCCGCTGCCCAGCAGGTCGCCGGGGAGGAGATTGCAGCCGTTGCTGGCGTGATGGGTGAGCAACTGGGCGAGCGTCCAGTACATCGCGGAGAAGTTTCCGCGGGACACGAGGTGGGCGGGCACGTCCCGGGCCCGCATTTGCGGCGTGAGGAGCAGAACCTCGAGGGTGAGATCGATACCGCCACGGGCCTGATTGTCATCCGCGGCCAGATAGGGCAGGGGCGCGGGGTCGCCGGCGGGCCGGGCGTAGGCGGCGGTACGAAACGGAACCAGCGCCTCGAGCGAAACGACCCACGGTGAGACCGTGGTGGCGAAATTTTTGGCGAGAAACGGGCCGAGCGGCTGGTATTCCCATGACTGGAGGTCGCGGGCTGACCAGTCGTTGAGCAGGCTGACGCCGAAAATGTTTTCCTCGGCGCGGGCGAGCGGGATCGGGGTGCCGAGGGAATTGCCAGGACCGACGAACGCGGCGAGTTCAAGTTCGTAGTCGAGCTGTTGGCTGGGGCCGAATACGGGCGCGGGCGAACCGGCGGGGTTGCTTTGGCCCTGAGGCCGGCGGACGGGAGTGCCACTGACGATGAGGGAGGAAGCCCGGCCGTGGTAGCCGACAGGCACCCATTGGTAGTTGGGCAGGAGGGGGCTGTCGGGTCGGAGCATCGCGCCGACGTTGGTCGCGTGGTGGATCGACGCGTAGAAATCGGTGTAATCACCCACCCGGGCGGGAAGCAGCAGGGTGGCTTCGCGCAGTGGTACCAAGCAGTCCGCGATCATCGCGCGCAGCGGACCATCGGGGCAGGTGTCGGCCCCGAGCAGCTCACTCAGGCGCCCGCGCAGGGCGGACCAGGCGGCCGGGCCGAGCGCCATCAGCGCGTTGAGGGTGGGTTGGCGGCAGGCCTCGATAACCTCGGTCGGCAACATCCCGGCCGATCCGGCCTCCGCCAAGTCCAGCACTTGATCGCCGATGGCGACCCCGGGGCGGGGCAGGGAGTGGGTGGCGGTGCAAAAGATGCCCGTGGGCAGATTTTGCAGCGGAAAATCACCCGCCGGGTCGTTGGCCGCCTCCACCCAGCTCCGCCGGGCGGCGTCATGGGTGAAGTTCAGCGTCGAGCTCATGGCCGGGCGTTCCCGCCGGGGCGGATCACTGGATGCGTTTGACGAAAACGACCCGGTTGGCCTCCACGATGAGCATCTTGTAACCGACAAGGCCGCGGGTGATGACGACCTCGGGGTTTTCGAGCTTGGGGGTGAAGTAAACCGTCTCCGGGTTGCGCTGCTGCCAGATCTGGCCGTTATCGAGCACGAAGACGGCGCGGCCGGAGAAGCTTTCGATGGTCCCTTCAATATGGGCATGCAGTTCCTGGTCGGTGACCACCTTCTGCACGGGTGCGATCTGCTCGGCGCCAAAGGAGCGGGCGGCCCGATCGGTGGATTTGACCACCGTCTCGGTGGGGGCAACCGGGGTGGCCTGGGCCGTGCCCTCTTGGTGACGTGTCAGGGCCTCTTCCAGGAATGTCAGCTCGTCCGGGGTAAGCCTGCTCAGGCCGGCCTTGGCAAACTCTTCCGGGGTGAGGGTCTTAATGAGGGAGGCGGGGGCGGGATTCGCTGCCGCCAGGGCGGCGCAGGCCAGAAATGACAGGCAGGTCAGCAAGGCGGGGGCGAAACGCATGGTGGGATTGCCCCTATCAGGCGATTAAGTGCCGGGGGGGCAAGCGCAGCTTTTGGGGATTTGGTCCTAAAGCTGCTCTAGCCGGCCCTTCCCGCCGTGTCAGAAGTGCCACTCACCGCTGATTATGTGTCATCTGACGCATGAAAAACGCATCTTAACGAAATTATTGCATTTCGGGTTATTTCCACCCAGCGTCCTCTTCAAGTTCAACATGGTTCCAAGCCGGTTAACTTGCACAACACACAACACAAACTGATAACACAATGACTATGAACAACATCCG
>QQNC01000289.1 GCA_003402695.1 Verrucomicrobiota bacterium
CGCTCAAGGCCTCGTACTGCGCACGGTGGCGGGCGGCATGCTGGTGCAGGGCCGCGACAATGCGGTGGTGGACGACATGGATCTGCGGGTCGTCACCAAACGCGCCCCCACGGCGCAGGAACTGGAAGACCTGAAATTCGCCTTCCGCGTGGCCAAGCATGTGAAGTCCAACGCCATCGTCTACGCCCGCCAGGGCGCGACGGTGGGCGTGGGCGCGGGCCAGATGAGCAGGGTCGATTCCTCACGCATCGCCGCCTGGAAGGCCTCCGAGGCCGCCAAGGCGGCGGGCCTTGCGGAGACCCTCGCCAAGGGTTCGGTCGTGGCGTCAGACGCCTTCTTCCCCTTCGCGGATGGCTTGCTGGCGGCGGCGGAAGCGGGCGCCACAGCCGTGATCCAGCCGGGCGGGTCCATGCGGGACGATGAGGTGATCAAGGCCGCCGACGAGGCCGGGCTCGCCATGGTGCTGACGGGGCATCGGCACTTCCGCCACTGACCCGCAGGGGCGCTTTCTCGCGGCGACCGGCGCTTTTGCGCCGGCTCTGCGTCACGCGCCAGAGGTCCTGTGGAGCGACCAGTTGATGGTGGGATAGTCCAGATAGTTTGTGTTGATGACGATCTGGTCGGCGCCGCGCACCCCTTCAGGGCTCGAGAAGGCGATGCTTTCCTCCACCGTCAGCCTGTGTCCTCCGGCCTGAAACATCCAGACCTGACCGGTGGGTGTCACGATTTCGAGGGATTGACGATCTTCCGCCATGCGCGTGCGCAGGGTCGAGTGCAGATGGAACCGCACCGCATAATCGGCGCTGGTCACATTCGCCTTCTTGCCCCCGGCAGGCAGGAGGCTGTCTTCCCCCTCGAGCTGGTCGCCCTCGGTCGACAGATAGAGGCTGCGGGTATGGATGAGGCCAAACTGACGCTCATAACCGTCGTGGTTGGCTTCCAGTGCGACGCAATCATCCGCCGATTGCCTTTTGACGCGCACCTTTGTCGGGCCGCTGGTGATCTTGCCTTCAAGCCCCCGCTTCACCTTGGGGCCATTGGCGAACTGACAGGATGACGTGTCGGCCACGGTCACGGTCGAATGGGCCGCCGTCGCCCGGGCGGCGTCACGCATGGAGAGGCGGCTTTCATTCGGGCTGCCGCAATTCACGATGAGCCTCTGGCTATCGGCGGAAAATTCGAAGGACAGGCATCCCGCATGGGCGCGGTCGGAAAAATGCACCGGCGGCGCCGACCCGGTATCCATGATGAGGATGCTCGATCCCCCCTCCATGCGCTGATAGCCGCTATAAGGCGCGTTGAGGAGCGGGGCGGCGCGCGCGTCGTCATGGGCCAGGATGGTGGCGAGATCGTGGGGCGCCGTCGGACCCATGCCGTTGAAGAGGGCGAGGGATCCATCGCCCAGCCGGAACAGCCGCACCATCGGCATCATGCGGTCGATGGCGTTGAGCAATTGGGGGGGCGCGCTGACTCCGCGCGCCGAATAGGCCTGGCGCAGGGGCAGAAGATCGAGCAGGAGATCGACTGTCGTCTGCGGGTTGCGGCCGATATGGCCGCCATCAGCCAGCACCTGGCGCCCGAGTTCTTCACCCAGCATCAAGCTCATGCGCTGTTGCAGGGCTTCGAGCCCATCTCCGCAGAGGCCGAATTCCGCCAGCGCGATCAGGGCGAAGAGCCGGGTCTCGCCGGCCAGGTCATCGTTGAGGCGTCTTTGCAGAAGCACCGCCTGCCGATTGATGCTCTTCATGAAGCTGCGATAGAAGCGGCTGTCGGCGCCCTCCAGGATAAGTGGCGACTGACTGAGCCATGACAGCAGACGACGGATGGCGACCCTTGGCTCCCAGTCCTCGCTTTTCGGGTCGCGTCCGCCCAGCCGGATCCAGTCTTCCACCAAAGCCCGGGCGTTGGCGCGGGCCAGCGCCGTATCGGCCGCGCGCAAATGGCGCAACCAGCCAAAGCCCGCGAGATTGGCGGCCCAGGCGGGAGAGGGGGGCGGCGTTTCGAAAGGCGAGCGCCCGTGGGTGTTCACCATCTTGCCCGCAAAGGCGAAATAGCCCGCGTAAATATCGGAGGCCATGGTCGGATCTGCGGTGCGGATGTCCTGTGGGGCGATGAGCAGGCGCTTGGGGCCGCCCATGCCCATGAGATCGGTAAAGGCGATAGGCCAGGCTATGCCCCGGCCTAGCCAGCCGAAACCATAGCCAGCAAGCAACCGGGAAAGCTTGCCCCGTCCCGCGACCGATTGCGTCACTCTGCCCTGCCTCCGCACACCAACGCCTTAAACAAGGCGTTCTACGCGCGCCGCGAAGAAGCCATCAAGGCCACTTCGCCGAGCGTCGTCATCGTAGAGATGGCACGGAAGCGTTCGCAAGTCCCCCAGGGGGGATATGCACATGTTTGGAACCCCCAGTTCCTCGGGCTTGATGGGTATGCGCACGACGTCAGGATTGCGCCGCAGCAGCGCGGCGATCTGAAGCTCGCCTTCTTCGGGCTCCATCGAGCAGGTGCAGTAGACGAGCCTGCCGCCGGGTTTGAGCAGGTCGACGGCGTGGTCGATCATGCCGGCCTGGAGTTTGGCGAGGCTCGCGATATCGCTGGCGCGCTTGGTCCAGGCCACATCGGGATGACGGCGAATGGTGCCGGTGGAGGAGCAGGGCGCATCGAGCAGCACGGCGTCGAAGGCTGGCGCCTCGAAGCTCAGGGCGTCGCCCACGGACAGGTCGGCGGAGAGTTGCAGCCGCTCCAGATTGGCGCTGACGCGCTTCATGCGCTC
>QQNC01000290.1 GCA_003402695.1 Verrucomicrobiota bacterium
CCTGATCGAGGATTACCGCAAGGCGTGCGGCCCGGTGGTGGTCTCGAAGATGGTGTTCCTGCAGTGTGAGGCGGACTTCGCGCTGTTTCAGGAGGAGGCGGACTGGGTGACGGAAGTGGCGAAGGTGGATCCGCGCCTCCGCGGCATCGTGCCGTGGGCGCCGCTGGAGAAGGGTGACGGCGCGGAGGAGGCGCTCGCCAAACTGGCGTCGAACCCGCTGATCAAGGGCATCCGCCGGATCATCCAGTTTGAGGCGGACCCGGAGTTCTGCCTGCAGCCGGGTTTTGTGCGCGGCGTGCAGCTGCTGCCGCGTCATGGGCTGAGCTTTGACCTCTGCGTGAACCACAAGCAGCTGGCGAACACGCTGAAGCTCGTGCGGCAGTGCCCGAACGTGAAGTTCATCATGGACCACATCGCGAAGCCCGACATCAAGGCCGGGCTGCTCGACCCGTGGCGCGCGGAGCTGCGGGAGCTGGCAAAGTTCCCGAACGTCTGGTGCAAGCTGTCGGGGCTGGTGACGGAGGCGGATTTCGCGCGCTGGACGCCCGCCGACCTGCAGCCGTACATCGACCATGTGATCGACTGCTTCGGTTTCGACCGCGTGATCTTCGGCGGCGACTGGCCGGTGAGCACGCAGGCGACGGATTACCCGCGCTGGGTGCACACGCTCGACGCCGCGATCAAGGGCGCCTCGCCCGACGAGCAGCACAAGCTCTACGTCCGCAACGCCGAGGCGTTTTACCGGGTCTGATGGATCGTTAACCGCGAAGCCGAACCACAGACGAGGCGGTGGACATCGAGGGCGCGGAGGGACCTAACCAAGGACGCCGAGGCTCGCTCCGGGCCGCCTCCGTGATCTCTGGGTTCCAAGGCTTGGTTGTCTGATCACGACTTCGGATTCGCCCACTCCGCGGGGAGGATCGAGGCGGGGCCGTGGATGTAGACCTGATAGTAGAGCCAGAAGATGACGAGGCCGAGGATGCACATGAAGACCACCTCGCCAAAGACGCCGGCGCTTTGCCGGCTGGTGCGATGGCCCCGGTTCACCACGGCCTGGATCGCGGGGGCGACGAGGAACGCGACGATGGAGCTGCCGCCGAGGATCATGGCCATGATGACGGTGACGCGGATGACGTGGTCGTAGATCATCGCCGCTTTGTACGAGATGATGGAGTTCACCAGGTTCAGTAGCAGCAGGCAGCACGGCAGGATGAAGTAGTGGCGGACGATCTGCGGGGATTTTTGGGCGGCCATGAGTAGGAGTGGTGTTCTCGTAGCGCAGGTCTTTGACCTGCCTTGGTGGATGGATTCGGTGCGCGCGAGTTGGACGGGCTTACTGCGGGCTAAGGCAAGGCGGGTCGAAGACCCGCCCTACTTTTGCCAGCTCAGGATCGCCGGCAGGCGGACGGTTTCACCGACGGCGGCGTCGATCATCCAGAGATCCTCGCCGGGTGAGATTTTCCCGGTCGGCGGGGCGGTGAGGGTGAGTTCGCCGGTGTCCTTCGCCTCCAACACAGTGGCGAGGGGCTGGTCGGCGCGGTTGCAGAGCGTGGTGCCCCGGTAAATCGCGAAGAGCCGCAGGGCGGTCTTGCTGTGGATGAGGCGGCCTTCGACGGAATTCACATGCACCAGGCCGACGCGGAGGTCGTCCTTCACCGTGAGCACGAGGTCGTCGCCTTCGCGCGTGGCGGCGGTGATGGTGTGGACGGTGTCGCGCAGGGAGTTCGACAGATGAAGTACACGGCCGGGCAGGGTGGTGAGGTCGGGCGTGAGGGCATCGCCGAAGTGACGGATGTGCAGCTTGCCGGCGGACACCTCGAGGGCCGTGATTCTTCCCTTGTACTCGGATGCGGTGAACTTGCGGTCTCCGATCTGGAGAAAGCTGCCGCCGGCAAAGAAGGCACGGATGGGCTGGTTTTTGACATCGAGACTTACCACGGAGACTTCAGCGTCAGTAGTAAGCGGAGGCATATTGTCGGGAGTAAAACGCGCGGCGAACACGTCGGTGCGATGAATCACGATATCGCGGGTGCCATCTGATCGCGTGACCGTCACGGCGTTGCCGGTGATCGTGTGGCTCATCTCCGTGATTTCGGTCGTGGCGTAGAATTTCACAAATTCACTCGTTTGGACGAGGTCATCGCGGCGCACCCCGGCAATGAACGGTTCGGTGGAGAACGGCTCGAGCACCGCGACAAACTTGCTAGAGAGCTCTTGCTTGTCGGCGTCGACGGTTCGTCGAGCGACCAGGTAAGTCACGAGCTCGGGATATTTGATCGGTGAGACGCGGGCCTCGGCGCGGATCAGTTCCTGGCCGGGCTGCGGCAGCACGCGGATGCGGAGGCGGGCGTTGGGGTCCTTGTCGTGAATGTATTCGGCGATGAAGTCGCCGGCGCCGGACTTTAGGCGCTGGACGTTGACGAGGTGCTGGAAGCCGGAGCCGGCATAGTTGAGGTAGCTGCCCTTGAAGTCCTTCGCGCCGCGGACGGGGTCGTCGTAGAGTTCGCCGACCTTCACGTTGGGACCGGCGAGCGTGCCGGGCTCGGGGGCGTACCACGTGCCGCCGAGTGCGGTGAATTTCCCGGTCGGGCCGTGGAGGCTGTAGTCGTGCTGGTGGCCGCCGGTAACATCGAAGAAGTCCACGACATAGCCGCGGTCTTTGGCCGTCGCGGTATCAGGCACGTCCACCATCACGAGCGTGCGGCGGTAAACCGAGGTCTGCGGATAGGTGTCGCTGGCATCGGCGATCAGGGCGCGGGC
>QQNC01000291.1 GCA_003402695.1 Verrucomicrobiota bacterium
ATGTCGGGCGTAAAGCCCGACCTACGACTGACAGGGTGCAGCGAGACTGCACCCCTACGCCACCGGCTGGGCCAGAACTAGGCCGGCCGGGCCGACCGCGAGCGGGCCGTCGCTCAGGACGCGGGCGCGCAGGCCGCCGTTGCCGCGCAGCCATTCCTCGGCGCCCGGGCCCACGGCCTGGTTCATCCAATAGCAGGGCTTGGACTCCACCGTGCCCTCGAACTCCACCCCGCCGAGCGTGAAGCGCTGGCCGAGGAGCGTGGTAATATCATAGCCCTCGAGCACCACGTTGCGGCGGAACGCGCCAGCCGACAGCGCCGGGGCCGCGAACTTCACCTTCGCCGCCTGGTAGATATCCCACGAAAAAAACGTGATCTGCCCCGGGTAGTTCTCCTTGTAGTCAAAAAAACGGTCGCCCTCCACGCCGTGGCCCGCGCGGCACATGATCTCCTGCACCTCCCGCGTCGGATTCTCCGCCGCCGCCTGGCCGTGGCGGCCGAAGAAATTATGGCCGGGGGAAATGAAAAGATGACGGAGGCGGACGTCCACGGGGCCGACTGTAGGTCGGGCTTTACCTTCAACTCAAGACCCGGCTAAACCTCGGGCATGCCCGCCGCCTTTTCCCCGACTCGCTCCTTCCAATGGGATCTCGCCCGCCAGGTGGAGCGGCTCGACTGGCTGCTCGCACAGCTGCCCCGCTACGCCGACTGGGGTTACCAGGAGTTGCACATCCACCTCGAGGACGCCGTCGAGTTCCCCAGCCTGCCCGGCGTGGCCCGGCGCGATGCCTACTCCTACCAGCAGTTTACACGCCTCGTGGACACCGCCACGCGCGTCGGCATCAAGGTCGTGCCCATCGTCAACCTGCTCGGCCACACCCAGTACCTGATCAAGGTGCCGGAGCTGCGCGAACTCAACGAGCTGCGCTCGGCGGACGGCACGCCTTTCACCAGCGGCCAGGTCTGCCCGCTACACCCCCGCCTGTTGGGGGTCGCGGAAAAACTGCTGCGCGACATGGCGCCGTTTTGCACCGCGGGCAAGGTCCACGTCGGACTCGACGAGTCGTTCGACCTCGGGAAGCACCCCCTGAGCCGGAAGGAGATCGACCGCATCGGCCTGGCAGCGCATTTTTCCGGCCATGTAAACCGGCTGCATGCGCTGACGCGCAAACTCGGACTGCGCATGGGCATGTGGGCCGACATGCTCTACTACATTCCCGAGGCGATCAAACAGCTGCCCAAGGACGTGATCGCCTACGAGTGGTACTACTATGGCTTCCCGCGCCGGCCGCGCGTGGAGTTGTTCAACTTTGCCGAGAGCGATGTCGGGAGCCGCCTGCGCGCGCACGGTCTGACCGTGTGGGGTTGTCCGATGAACGGCTCGGCGCGCTACGAGCCGATGCCGCACTTCACCGACCGGATGGAGAACATCCTGTCCTGGTGGCGCCACGGCGCCGAGCTCGGGATCGAGGGCATGCTGGTGAGTTCCTGGGAGCCGTTCCGGCTGGCGATGGAGATGACCACGGTGGTGGACGCTGCCGCCGCCACCTTGTGGCTCAATCCCGGCGTGACGGATCCGCAGGAGATGCTGACCCGGGGATTTGCCCGGGTCTTTGGCCGCAGTACCGCCAAGGTGGCGGCCCGGGTGGCGCTCGCGAGCGATCGCTATCCCTTCGGCGGGTATCCGCGGTGGGAAATTAACGACAGCTGGAAGACGGTGTCGCGCCGCGAACCGCTGGCGCCGTTTGTCGCGGAGGAAAAAGCCTGCCGTCAGGCGGCGGCGGTCCGGCCATTGCCGGCCCCGCTGCGCGTGAGCTTGGAGTTGCGGCACTACCTCGCCCAGCGCGATGTCTTCGTCCGCCGGGCAGCCCAGGGCCTCGCGACTGCCGCCGAGGGTAAAAAATTCGCCGCCGCCCTCGCCGCGGGCCGCCGCGCGGCGCGGACGATGTGGCGCTTCACCCGCGACCGCCGCAAGCAGGGCGCGAACGGGCTCATCCTGGCCGGCGATGCCGCGCGGCTGCGCGCGTGGCAACAGGGCAAGCCGGTCCTGGGCGGACGCTGGCAGCTCTGTTACAAGGTGCACGATTTTGCTCCCGCCCTGCACTTGGTGGCGGTGGAGCAGCAACTGCCGGACGGCAGCTGGAAGATCATCCAGACCTGCTACACCATCGAGTTTCAGACCCGCGCCGCCCAGCCCCGGGGTCCGATGGTGCGCGAACACGCGGCGCCGGTGGAATGGTCAGGCGACCGCGCCGCGCTGCCGAAAGTGCGGATCGTAGTCCGCGGGATCGGGCAGGTTAAGGTCGGTGACGTGGCGCTGACCGACGGAAAGGTTTTCCTGGCTGCCCGCACGCTGGGCCCGCGGCAGTGGCGGCGCCTGGGCCAGCCCGCGCCACAGGCTGGACTGCCGCCGCTGGTCTGGGGCGTGAATCAGGACGCCGTCGGGCTGAAGTTCTAGGCGCGGCCCGAACCAAACGGGCAAAAAAGAAGGCGGCCCGGAAACCGGGCCGCCTCAATTTGAAACGCGGAGTTAACCGCGGGAATTAGAACTTGATCTTCGCGTCGACGTAGAAGAACCGGCCAATGGCGCCGAAGGTTCCGGTGTCGACGTTCGAATCGGTGAACGTGTTCGGGTCCAGATTGCCGAACCGGTTGAACAGGTTGTTCACGCCGAGGGTGATCTTCGCGCCCGCGAGGTACGGAATTTCCGTCCCGAAGGTCTTGGAGAACAGCAGGTCAACCGTGTTGAACGA
>QQNC01000292.1 GCA_003402695.1 Verrucomicrobiota bacterium
ATCCTCGTGCGCGCCGTGCTGGGCAACCCGGCGGTGTTTGCGGATGTAGGGCCGGTGGTTTGAAGTGGGTTGCGCGCTGGCGCGCAACGTTGCCCGCGAGCGGGCAACCCACAATGCGGCGAGAGGGACCTCGCCGCCCACCTCGGAGGCTACTTCCTCACCGGCGACAGCGCGGGATCCGCCACCCGGGTCGACTGGTAGGCGTAGAGGTGCCAGTCGCCGCTTTCACGGCGCCAGACGGCGAGGAAGCGCACCGTATAGTCGACGTGCTCGGGGCCGGCGCTGGCCTTGAGATGGGCCCGGCCGGTGATGACGGCGACCTCGTCGGACACGCGGGTGATCTTCATGTCCAGGTAATCGTAGGCCTCGTACTTGATGCGGTTGCCCCGCACGGCCGAGAGCAGGTCGGCCTTGGACTGCACGCCGCCGTTCAAGTGGCCATAGACTAGGCTGTCCGACAGCAGCCGGCCGAGCCGGTCGGCATCACCGCGCAGAGTGGAAAGCACGCGCGCGGTGTCGGCCACGCGGACCTCCTCCTCGAGCGACTGGGCGCGGAGCGGAAGGGCGATCAGGAGCAGCAGGGCCAGGGTGGGGAGCAGGCGGCGCATGGGCGTTCAGCGTTGGACGGCGTGGGGTTTGCCCTCGGCATCGATGGCAACGTAGGTGAACAGGCCGGCGGTCACGCGGTGTTGCGAGCTGTCGGTGTAGCGATGGACCCAGGCCTCGACGGAGATCTTCATCGAGGTGCGGCCGATTTTGACCATCGACGCGTAGCAGCTGACGGTGTCGCCGACGCAGACGGGGCGGATGAAGGACATCGCGTCAATCGCCACGGTGGTTACGCGGCTGAGCGCGGTGCCGCGGGCGAGGATGGCACCACCGAGGTCCATCTGGGACACGAGCCAGCCGCCGAAGATGTCGCCGTTGGCGTTGGCGACGGCGGGCATCGCGATGGTGCGGATGACGACATCGCCGGTGGGTGCGGCGGGATCGGACGAGGCGGGCGTGGTCATGACGGCCTAGGGAACGAAGCCCGCGAGACGGGCGCAAGCCGTGAGCGCGGGTTTCCGGGCGAGTTCGCCCTTGTTTTCAAGGGAGGGCAGAGGCATGGTTCGCAGCCTCATGAACGCGGGCCAGTCAGTGTCGCTGCGACGGCTGTTCGATGAAGTCGGCCACGTCGACTGCGTCGGCATCGAGGAGCGTGTCGCGAAATATACGACGCGCAGCCTCAAGAAGGCGTCCAAGCTCTGGGGCCTGCGCACCGCGGTCTCGATGGTCGATCTCACCACGCTCGAGGGCAAGGACACGGCCGGCAAGGTCGCCTCGCTCTGTGGGAAGGCGCTGCATCCGTCGGACGACCCGACGGTGCCGCAGGTGGCGGCGGTGTGCGTTTACCCGGCGATGGTGAAGTATGCGCGCCGGGCGCTCGGCGAGGGTGCGGCGGTACGGATCGCGTCGGTCGCCACGGCGTTTCCCTCCGGCCAGGCGCCGTTGAAGACGCGGCTTGCCGAGGTGCGGGCGGCGGTGGCCGACGGGGCGGATGAGATCGACATGGTGATCAACCGCGGGGCGTTTCTGGCGGGCGAATTTGGCCGGGTGCAGGACGAGATCGCGGCGGTCCTCACCGCGTGCGGCGGGGCGACACTCAAGGTCATCCTCGAGGTCAGCGAGCTCGAGACCTACGACAACATCCGCGCCGCATCGTTTCTCGCGATGCGGGTGATCCGGCCGGGCGATTTCATCAAGACGAGTACGGGCAAGACGACGCTCAACGCCACCCTGGGCAACAACCAGGTGATGCTCGAGGCGATCCGGGACTTTTACCTCGATACGGGTACCGCAATCAGCATGAAGCCGGCCGGCGGAATCCGCACCGCGAAGCAGGCGCTGCAGTTCCTCATCGCGGTGAAGGAGACACTCGGCGACGCATGGCTCAACAACACGCGCTACCGGTTCGGCGCGAGCTCGCTGCTCAACGACCTGCTCCGCCAGATCGAGAAGGAGCGGACCGGGGCCTACCAGGCGCCGTATTATTTTAGCGAAGCGGCCGAATCATACTAATTTACACAGGAGAAAACGGAGAGAACGGAGAGAATTGCCTGCCACGATCCGTCACTGTTTCCTCCGTTGCCTCCTTTAAAACCAAACTTTCATGCCCACCTTAGCCTCCAAGAAAAGGAAAACGACCGCCCGCAACGGCCGGCCTGCCCCCGAGCTCATCTTCGGCGACCTCTGGGAATATGATCCGGCGCCGGAGACGGCGGACCCGAAGCTCAAGCCGCGCTACGAACTCTTCATCAACGGTAAGTTCGTTGCGCCGAAGTCGGGCAGGTATTTCGACACGATCAACCCCGCGACCGAGCGGAAGCTGGCGGAAATCGCGCTGGCCGGGACGGCCGACGTGGACGCGGCCTGTCGGGCCGCGCAGCGCGCCTATGACAACGTCTGGGGCAAGCTGTCCGGCCGCGAACGCGCCAAATATCTCTTCCGCATCGCCCGGCTGCTGCAGGACCGCGCGCGGGAGTTCGCCGTCGCCGAGACGATGGATGGCGGCAAGCCGATCAAGGAGTCGCGGGACTTCGATGTGCCGATGGCCGCCGCGCATTTTTTCTATCACGCCGGCTGGGCGGACAAGCTCGAGTACGTCGCCCCGGGCCGCCGGGTCGCCCCGCTCGGTGTGGTCGCGCAGGTCATCCCGTGGAATTTTCCCCTGCTGATGTGCGCGTGGAAGCTCGCGCC
>QQNC01000293.1 GCA_003402695.1 Verrucomicrobiota bacterium
ACCTACGCCGTGGGCCGGATCACGCCGGGCATGAAGCCTGAGGTGAAGCGGTTTGACCTGGCGACCGGCCTGTCCGGCCCCGCCGCTGAGCCGTCTGAGCCCCTGTCCGCGCCGGCCGCCGGGATCGGCCGGCCTGGCTCGGACCTGTCGGCTCGGGGGGCCTACGCCCGGGAACACACTATTCCCTCGCCTGATGGGACCCGGAAGGCCTTCACGCGCGCCAACAACATCTATCTCGCCAAGGCCGACGGCTCGGAGGAAAGGGCGGTCACCACCGACGGGTCCGGGACTGGCCGCATCCGCAATGGCGTTCCCACCTATGTCTATACCGAGGAACTGGCCATGGGCCGGGCCATCTGGTGGAGTCCCGACGGCACAAGGCTCGCCTATATGCGCTTCGACGAGAGCAAGGCGCCGGACTATCCGCTGCAGATGGACCAGACGCGGCAGTATTCCACCACGCGGACCATCGCCTATCCGTCGCCCGGCTCGCCCAACCCTGAGCCCGCCTTGTTTATCTATGATCTGGTCACCGGCCGGACCACCGCCATGGACGCCCGTGCGGGCCTGCCGTTCAGCGACGAGGCCGTGGGCCACTACCTGTGGGCGGTGGCTTGGGCGCCCGACGTCTCCGAGATCCGCCTGCGCCGGACCAACCGCGCCCAGAACACGGTGGAATGGATTGGCTGCGCGCCTGTCACGGGCGTCTGCCGGACCATCGTCCATGAGGAGCACAAGGAAAGCTGGGCCACCCTGGCCGCGCCGGTCTTTCTCAGCGACGGCAATCGCTTCATCCAGAAGTCCGACCGCAACGGCTGGGACAATTTCTATCTCTATGACCTGTCGGGCCGCCTGATCCGTCCGCTGACCGCCTGGACGGGCTTCGAGGTGGGCAATGTGGTCCGCGTGGACGAGGCCGCGGGTGTCGTCTGGTACATGGCCCGGGACGGCGGCGACTTCATGAAGATGCAGCTCCATCGCGTCGGTCTCGACGGCAAGGGGGATGTCCGCCTGACCGACCCGGCCTTCAACCATGCGGTCAGCATCGCGCCTGACGGCAAGAGCTTCGTCGACACCCTCCAGACCCACGACACCCCACCCTCTACCCGGGTGGTGCGTATCGGCCCAGGCGGCAGGACCCAGGTGGTCGCCGAGATCGCCCGTAGCGATCTGTCCGCCTATGACGCGGCGCGGCTGAAGCGGGTGGAGATGTTCACCTTCACCGCCGCCGACGGCAAGACGCCGCTCCAGGCCATGCTGTCCTTCCCTCACGATTTCGACGCCGCCCGGAAATACCCTGTCCTGGTCAGCATCTATGGTGGCCCGGAAACCAACGAGGCGTCGGAAGTCTTCCAGCTGCCCGACCCGCTGAGCGAGTTTGGCTTCCTGGTGCTGAAGGCGGACCTACGCAGCGCGTCCGGCCGGGGCAAAGCCTTCATCAACGCCATCTACGGTCAGGTGGGCCAGGCCGAGGTCGATGACCAGGCCCAGGCCGTCAAGGCGCTCTGGTCCCGGCCCTATGTCGACAAGAACCGCGTCGGGATTTTCGGCACCAGCTACGGCGGCTCCATGGCCGCCTGGTCGATCCTGCGTTACCCGGAGGTCTATGCCGCGGCGGTGTCGAATTCTCCGGTCACCGACCACCGGCTCTACGATTCCATCTATTCCGAGCGCTATATGGGCCTCTTGCCCCAGAACGCCGAAGGCTATGCCCGCACGTCGGCGATGACCTATGCCGCCAATCTGAAGGGCGCGTTGCTGATCTATTACGGCACGGCGGATGACAACGTGCATCCGAAGAACGCGCTGTCGCTGATCCAGGCTCTGCAAAAGGCCGGCAAGCATTTCGAGGTCCAGGTGGGCCCGGATCTTGGCCACACCTCGGTGAATCAGGGCCGGATGATGGAGTTCTTCATCGAGAACCTAGTATTGCCGCCCAGGCTGGCGCTCACCTCAGCCGGTGGGGCGCCATAGCCTCGAAATAGGGCCGTGCGGCGTCGGCGACCCGGGCGTGGGCGGCCGAAAGGGCCGGAGCTTCGCGAACAGGTATCTCCCGCTCAAATCCAGCCGAGCCCGAAATCCGGCTGCATGTGATGAGCCATGTGCTTCTGGTACCAGACGGTCTTGTCGCCGGGGGCGGGACCGGTGATCTGACGCACCACATCGCGCCAGTCACTGGGTTGGGCGGCGAGCGTCTCGGCCCGCAGCGGGTGGATCGCGCCGCTGGCGGCCAGGTAGGCGGCGTAGAAGGGTTCATCGCTGACGGTGGTGTCTGGCCGGGCTTCAAAGCTGCGCATCAGGGCGATGGACAGGTTTCTCGGTCCCAACCACATGGCGATGCGGACTGTCATGGCCGGCGCGCGCGCTTCAGGCCGACTGCGGCAGAAGCTTTTGCGATGAGCCGTCCGTGTGCGCCGGTTTCGACAGACCGTAAGCCAGGTCAGCGGCCGCGCGCTCGGCGTCGGCTTCGCTCAAGCGGTGCTCAGCCACAAGGCCTGACAGCCAGGCGCAGTCGGCGCGGCGGGCGATGTCGTGGCGGGCGGCCAGCGAGATGAAGGTCGCGCTGTCATGGCTGAAGCCGGCCAGCTTGTTCAGACCCGCCGATTCCAGGCTGAGCGCCCGGAACCGGGCGAGTGCGTCCGGTCCGTCGCTGAACGGCCCGCCGGGCGCCAGGCGCAGCGCGGGATAATGCCCCGCCAGCGGCGCCAGTTCGCGG
>QQNC01000294.1 GCA_003402695.1 Verrucomicrobiota bacterium
AAGACCGGCGCGCTCGAGAACATCACCAACAACCCCGCCCAGGACATCTTCCCGATGTGGGCGCCCAACGGCAAAATCTACTTCGTCTCCGAGCGCACCTCCCGCGCCAACCTCTTCAGCTACGACCTCGCCACGAAACAGACCAAGCAGCTGACCCACTTCATGGAATACGACGTGAAGTTCCCGTCGATCGGGCCCGGCGCCATCGTCTTCGAACAGGCCGGCCAGGTCTGGCGCCTCGACCTCGCCACGGACAAATCCGCCCCCGTCGCCATCACCGTCGCCGAGGACTCCGTCTCCACCCGCCCCGCCCTCGTCAATGTCTCCCGGTTCATCGAGGGCCTCGACCTCGCCCCCGACGGCCAGCGCGTGACCGTCGTCGCCCGCGGCGATGTGTTCACCGTGCCGGCCAAGGACGGACCCACCCGCAACCTCACGCAGACTCAGGGCGTGCACGAGCGCTCTGCCGTGTGGTCGCCCAACGGCAAGTCGATCGCCTACCTTTCCGACGCCACCGGCGAGAACGAACTCTTCGTCCGCGCCCAGGACGGCCGCAGCCCGGCCGTGCAGCTCACCACCGGCGGCGACACGTATTACTTCAACCTCTCCTGGTCACCCGACTCGAAGAAGATCCTCTGGGGTGACCGCAAGCAGCGCCTCCGCTGGGTGGACGTGGCCACGAAGGCCGTCAGCCTCGTCGCGGAAAATCCCGACGCCCCGATCTTCGACTACTCGTGGTCGCCCGACTCGCAGTGGGTCACCTGGGTGCGCAATGTGCGCGGCACCCTGCCGAAGGTCATGGTCTCCAGCCTCGCCGACCAGTCGACCCTCACCGTCGCCGACAGCTCCTACGCTTCCAGCCGGCCCACCTTCAGTGACGACGGCAAATGGCTGCTCTTCGCCTCCGCCCGCGACTACCGGCCCATCTACTCCGACACCGAGTGGAACCACGCCTATCAGAACATGGAGCGCGTCTACCTGGTCGCCCTGGCCAAGGACACGGTCTCGCCCTTTGCGCCGAAGAGTGACGAGGTCGCCATCGCCAAGGACGACGACAAGAAACCCTCCGACGACAAATCCGCGGAAAAGCCCGAGAAGAATGACGCCGCCAAGAAAGCCGTCGTGGTCAAAATTGACGCCGACGGCCTCGCCGATCGCGTGATCAGCCTGCCCATCACCCCCTCGAACTACGGCCCGATCCGCATGGTCGGCGACAAGGTTTACTATCGGCGCGTCCCCGGCGGCCCCGTCGGCGGCGGCGGTGGGGGCGAAGGTTTCGGCGGCGGCGCGGCAACGCGATCCGTCATCGCGGTGTACGACCTCAAGGCGAAGAAGGAAACCGAGCTCGGCAACTTCGACAGCTTCGAGCTCTCCGCCAACGGCAAGAAGCTGCTCCTCCGCCTCGGCAAGGACTATTCGCTCATCGACACGCCCGCCGCGAAGATTGAGCTGAAGCCCGAGGCGAAGCTTGACCTCTCCGGCCTCGAACTCCGCCTCGACCTCCCGGCCGAGTGGAAACAGATCTACGACGAGAGCTGGCGCCAGATGCGCGACTTCTACTACGCGCCCAATATGCACAACGTCGGCTGGGCCGCGCAGCATGACAAATACGCCGCGCTCCTGCCCTGGGTCGCCACGCGCAACGACCTGACCTACCTCCTCGGCGAACTCGTCGGCGAGCTCCACAGCGGCCACACCTACGTCGGCGACGGTGACCGCGCCCAGGCCCCGCGCATCAAGACCGGCCTCCTCGGCGCGGAGGTCTCCCGCGATCCCGCCAGCCGCGCCTACCGGATCGACAAAATCCTCCATGGCGAGAACTGGCAGACCAAGACCCGCTCACCCCTCACCGAGCTCGGCGTCAACGTCCACGACGGCGACTACCTCCTCGCCGTCAACGGCACGCCCACCCGCGACCTCGCGAACCTCTACTCCGCACTCGTCGGCACCGTCGGCAAGCAGGTCGTGCTGCGCGTCAATGCCCAGCCCGTGGACGAGGGCGCGCACGACGTGACCGTCATCCCCATCGGCGATGAGTCGCCGCTGTACTACGACAACTGGGTGCAGGGGAACATCGACTACGTGTCGAAACAGACCGGCGGCAAGGTCGGCTACCTCCACATCCCGGACATGGGCCCCGAGGGCCTGAACGAGTTCGTCCGCCGTTTCTACCCGCAGCTCGACAAGGAAGCCCTGATCGTCGACGTGCGCGGCAACGGCGGCGGCAACGTCTCGCCGATGATCATCGAACGCCTCCAGCGCGAACTCGTGATGATCAACGTCGGCCGCAACGGCACGCCCACGCCCAATCCCCGCGACATGCTCGTCGGCCCGAAGCTCACGCTGATGAACGAGTACTCCGCCTCCGACGGCGACCTCTTCCCCTACCGCTTCAAGACGCTCGGCCTCGGCAAGCTCGTCGGCAAGCGTTCGTGGGGCGGCGTTGTCGGCATCGCCGGCTCGCTGCCGTTCACCGACGGCGGCACGCTGATGAAGCCCGAGTTCGCGCCGTACGCCAAGGACGGCTCCGGCTGGATCATTGAGGGCCACGGCGTCGATCCCGACATCGTGGTGGACAACGACCCCGCGCGGGAATTCAAGGGCGAGGACCAGCAGCTCGACCGTGCGATCAGCGAGATCGTGACCGAGCTGAAGACCCAGCGCCAGACCCTGCCCCCGATCCCTGCCTGGCCCGACAAGCA
>QQNC01000295.1 GCA_003402695.1 Verrucomicrobiota bacterium
AGGCTGGCGGTCAGCGGCCTCATCAGCTTCTCGGATGCGCCATTGCGGCTGGCGCTGTGGCTGGGCCTCTTGGTGTCCACCACCGCCATCATTTACGGCATCTATGTTTTCATTGATCGTCTCCTGGCGCAGCAATATGTCGCCGGCTGGGCCTCGACCATGTTTGTCGTCGCCTTTCTGGGCGGCGCGAACATGATGCTGACGGGGATCATGGGCCTCTATGTCGGGCGCATCTACAGCGAAGTGAAGCGCCGCCCGCTCTATATCGTGGCCCGTTCCCGCGGCTTCGAAAGAACGCGCGCCTCAGCTGACGACCCCAGTGCGACGTCACGGGTAGGCCCGATGCGTGGCGCGCTGTGAGCCCGCGAGGGGAGGTGGTCCACGCACCGTTCATCTGTCGACTGGTCATGGATGGGCGAGTCGCGCCCTGCATCTTCGTCCTTGCCGTGGCGCAGCAGATGCTCGGGCACCAGAACTGCGACAACAGTTGGCTCTTCACGGCGGCTGAGCGTTTGCTGGATGGCGGGCGGCCATATGTGGACATCATTGAAACCAACCCACCCGCATCCTTCCTCATTTATCTGCCATGGGTCTGGCTGGCGAGGCTCCTGGGACTTTCTTCGGAATTTGTGGTCTGCGCCTGGGTCTTCGCCTTTGGCCTCGCCGTCATTCTTTTCTCCGGGGCGATTATGCGCCGCGCGGATCTCCTGAAGCCCGAAGAAGCTGGCCTGCTGCTCAATCTCGCTTGCGTGGCCCTTGTCTTCATGGCGGGTTTGTCCTTCGCCGAGCGAGAGCATCTGGCCGCGCTCGGCGTCCTGCCATTGCTGGCGGTTTACGCCGCACGCATGCATGGCGGGCGCTGTCGCGCGTCAGATGCGATCATCGCCGGGTTGATCGCCGGACTTGTCGTTGTCCTCAAGCCGCATTTCGCCCTTGCCGCGCTCTGTCCCCTTCTCGCAGTCATGGCGCGCACAGGCTCGCTGCGGCCGGCGTTCCGGGTGGAGAACTGGGTGATCCTGTCCCTGTGCATCGGCTATTTGGGGCTTCTGGTGTGGCGTTATCCCGCTTTCTTCACCATCCTGCCGATGCTGGTGGACGCCTATGTCGCCATCAAGAGGCCCCTGAGCGAGATAGCTTCGGAGCCCTGGTTCCTGGTCAATATTCTCATCATGGGCGGCGTTTTGGCGGTGGGGCGCAGGGCCTGCCTGCAGGCGCTGATCGCGCTGCCGCTTTGCGCTTCGCTGGGGTTCATGGGAGCCTATCTCATCCAGATGAAAGGCTTTGTGAACCACGGTCTACCCGGGGTCGCCATGGCGTTGTTGGCGGCTGGTGCGCTCGCATCCCCAGCCCTTGCGGACTTGCGGCGGCGGGGTGGAGATGCGTCGCTCTGGCGATCCATGCGCAGAGCCGTTCTCTTTGGTTTTTTCCCGGCCCTGATTGGCGCGCCGATCCTGTTTGGAGCGATGCTGCAATTCACCGATTGGGAGGAACACAGAGACTTGCTGCCAGCCGTCCAACGTCTCGCGCCCGCGCAGCCGCGGATGATGTCGATCACCGGCCAGCTCGATGTCGGGTTCCCGGTGGTGCGTCGCGCGGGCGGTGTGTGGGTGGGCCGCTCCCATAGTCTGTGGCTCACTGTCGCCTCGCTGACGCTCATCAATGCAGGTGTTGGCGATGACGCCTATCGGGAACGTCTGGCGGCTTATGTGGATCTGGACGCGCGCGCCTTTCGCGAAGATGTGCGCACGGGACGGCCCGACTTGATTCTTGTTGATGATGATGCGCGCACGATCAAGGCGATGGCGCATCCCGACATAGCAGCGGCGCTCGCTGATTACGCGCCGCGCGAAACAGTCGGCGAGATTACCCTGTGGATGCGCAAGCCCTGACAGCCTGGCAAGCCACCCTCGCCGCCTACTGCGCGATGGCGACGCGATCCTCCAGGCCAGGCGCCCTCGCCTGCAATTCCGGGATGATCAGGGATTCGAAAATGTCCCGGCAGGCCTTTCCGACAAGGCGCGCAGGACCGCCGCCACGCTCCGACATCCAGATGAGGTTTACACACCGTACGGGCGTTGAGGAGGGAAAAGGGATGAGCGTGACATCCTCGATCGAAGCCCCCGCCGCGAAGATGCAGAGCGGTGTGGAGACAGCCCAGCCGAGACCCTTGCGCACCCGGTCGATGATGGCGAAGGAGGAGTCGAACTCCAACGTGCCGTGCGGCTCGATGCCGAAGCGCGCGAATTGATGGTCGATGATCTTCGAGAGCCTGCGCTTGCGCCCGAAGCGGACGAATTCCAGACGCGCGGCAAGCTCCGCGACGCCTTCCCAATCCAGCGGCGGCTCCTCCGTCTTGGGAAGCACGAGCAGCAGGGGCTCGGTGAGCAGCGGCATCATCTGCGCGTCATCGATTCCGTCGGGCTGTTCGGTCGTCACGATCATGTCGAAGGCGCCATCGCGTAATTCCGGCATGAGGGGATGGGTCGTGCCGCTGGTGATCGAGAGCGAGCCCACGCGTCCCTTCAGGCCCGCCACGAGATGGGGCAGCAGCGCCACCGCGATGGACTCGACGAGGCCGATATGCAGTTCGGGGATGTCCCGCTCCTTGTAGCGCGCCACGCCCGCCCTGATGTCATCGAATTCGGCGAAGAGCTTGCGGGCGCGCTGGC
>QQNC01000296.1 GCA_003402695.1 Verrucomicrobiota bacterium
CAGGGTCCGGCTGGGCTGGTGACCGACCACCGGGCGGATCAGTTGCGGCGCCACTAGGCCGATGAAGCCGATGGATCCGGCCACCGAGGTCGCCGCCCCCACGGCCAGGCCGACACCGATCAGCGCCAACACGCGTGTCCGCGAAAGGTTTATCCCTAAACTTTCCGCCTGAACCTCGCCAAGGGTTAGCGCGTCCAGGGCCCGGCCGGTGGACAACAGCAGGCCGCTGCCCGCGATCATGAAGGGCGCCGCGATCCAGACATGGGTCCAACTGCGGTCGGACAGGCTGCCCAGCAGCCAGGCGGTGATCTCCACCACGGCATAGGGGTTGGGCGCGAAATTGAGCGCCAAGGCCACGCCGGACCCGGCCAGGACCGATACAGCTGAGCCTGCCAGGATCAGGGCCAGCGTCCCGCCGCCCCGGCCGACGGCGAGCGTCAGGCTGCCCGCCGCCAGAGCGCCGATCAGGCCGAGAAGGGGCGCCGCCAGGGGAAAGACAGCCGACAGGCCGAAATAGATGGCGATCACCGCGCCCAGCGACGCGCCGCTGGACACCCCCATCAGGCCGGGCTCGGCCAACGGGTTTCGCAACAGGCCCTGGAGCACCGCGCCCGCCAGGCCGAGACTCGCGCCGATCAGCACCGCCAGGATGGCGCGGGGCAGGCGCAAATCCATAAGGATCAGCTCGCTGATCTGCTGGCCCGGCGTCTTCAGATCGGCCAGCACCTGGCTGGGCGCCAGCCACACCCGGCCCGCCAGCAGGGATGCGGCCATGGCCAGGATCAGGCCAAGGCTGACGGCGATCATCAGGGTCGTGCGCCGGCTCATGGCGCGCCTCTGCGCCCGATGGCGGACAGATCGGCATGGAGGCGCACAGCCGCGTCCGCCGTCTGGGGCAGGCCGCAGTCCAAGGCGGTTTCCTGATAGGTGACCGTGCGGCCGGCAAACAGCGTGCGGACCATGGGGTGGCGGGACTTCAGTTCCTGCAGGGTCGGTTGGGCGCCGGAATGGGCGCCGACCATCAGCACATCGGGCTGGGCGGTGACCAGTTCCTCCACGCCAAAACTGCCATAGGTCACGGTGTCATTGCGCGCCGCGATATTGACCGCGCCGGCGGCCTCGATGACGGCATTGGCCAGGGTTCGCTTGCCGGGCACGGAATCCCCGGTCCAGGCGGCGATGGTATAGGGACGCGCGGGCTTGGCGGCGGCCAGGGCGCTGAGTTGGGCGTCCATGCGGGCGATCAGGGCCTCGGCCCGGCCCGTTTCCCCCACCGCCGCGCCGGCCTGGCGAACCACGCGGCGGATGTCGTCAAAGCTCGACGGGTCCTGCAGTTCGATCAGAGGTGCTGCGGCCTTGCGGGCAACGGCCCGGGTGGTGGGGGTGGAAAAGGACCCCGCGAGGATAAGGTCCGGCTTTTCCGCAGCGATTTCCTCCGCCGCGCCATGGTTGATGGCGATGCCCGCGTCGGCGCCCGGAAACAGGGCCTCGGCGCCGCCATGGGCGTTGTAGGTGATCGACGCGATGCGGTCCTTCGGGACCAGTTGCAGCAACAGCAGGTCGGCGCACTGGTTCATGGACATGATGCGCCGGGGCTTGGGAGGGGCCGGCCCGCCACCGCCAAGCATCAGCGCCGCAGTTAGGGCTGATGCGACAAGGACGGGCCGGATCACGCTTAGAACCCCGCCCGGAGGCCGACGAACGCGCTCACGCCCTGCGCCTGGAAGGTGAAGACCTCCTGGTATTTCGCATTGAACAGGTTCTCGACGCGGGCCGTCAACTCGACCCTTGGGGCGAGCTTATAGGCGGCGGCCACATTGACCAGGGTGAAGGCCGGCATGGCCCTGCGGGTGGCGGCGCCAAAGGGGTTGGTGAAGTCGAAGTCCACGAACTTGCCCGTATAGCGCACCGTCCCCGTGACGCTGACCTTCTGGCCCCGCCAGGTGGCGTTGAGGCTGGCGGTGTCGTCCGGCCGGCGAACCTCGGTCAGACCGCCCTTTTCGGTGGCCTTCAGGTGGGTGTAGGCGCCGTCCAGGGTGACGGACCCGGGCAGGTCGGCCGCCGCGGTCAGTTCCAGGCCGTGCTGATAGGAGGGCTGGGCCAGGTTCACCGGCGTGGACAGGAAGCTCGGCGTGAAGTTGGTCTGGATCTCGCCGGTCAGGATGTCGGAGAACCAGGTGGCGCCCAGGCGCACCGGGCTGTTGGGCGCGAACCAGTCGAGCCCCGCCTCCCAGCCCTTGGACTTCTCCGGCTTCAGGTTCGGGTTGCCGACGAAGCTGGTGGGGTCATAGCCGAACAGCTCGAAATTGGTCGGCGCGGTGATGCCGGAGCCTGAGGCCGCCCGCAGGCGAAGGCCGGTATTGAAGCGCCAGCTGGCCTGGATGCGATAGGTGTCGGCATTCTTGAACCGGTCATTCTGGTCGTGGCGAAGGGCCGCGCCGAACCCGAAATGGTCGCCCACCGTGGCGTCGTACTCGGCCACGTAGCCCGTGTTATTCAACACCCGCTTGGTGTTGATCGAGGTCGCCGCCCCGATGGGGATGTTCAGATAGGTTTCGCGCTTGTTGTCGATGGCGAGCGTCAGGGTCGACGCCAGCGCGTCCTTGTCCAGCCGCAGGGCGCTGACCAGGGATTCCTTCACCCGGGTCCCATCGCTGCCCGAACTGAGC
>QQNC01000297.1 GCA_003402695.1 Verrucomicrobiota bacterium
CGGTGTCAGTCGGGTCGGAATCGGACATAGGAAAGGATCAGCTAATTATGGTTTGCGGCTTTCTTCAAGCGCATCGAAGAATCCTTTCACCTTTTCCCCGGTTTTGCGGCCGAGATTCTTGAAAATCCCCACGCCAGCCTTGGCGGCATCCTTGGTCGCATCCGAGATGGCTTCACCCAGCTCGCCCGGGACGAGGCCCTTGAGCGCGAGGCCGACCGGCGCCAGGCTTTGCCTGCCCAACGGGCTCAGCAACTGCTTCACGTTCGTCACATCGGTGTAGCTCTGGTTCAGGTGCAGGGGGTATTCGTGCGTCACCGGCAGCCGGCCGGAATGGTCGGCGATCACGAGCCGGTCCAAGCGCAGGGTGAGATGGCGGACCAGAAAATGGCGCGCCGGCGACGCTGGCTGGGGCAAGCCCTCCCCGGTGGCCGAAAGATAGTGCTGGAAGGCCCCGGCGTTGGTCTGGCCGTCCGGGCGTATCACCAGCGTCACCCCGGCCACGTCGAGCACGAGCGAATCGAAGACCGTCCGGCCCGACAGCAACGAGAGCACCTGCAGGTCGCTCTGAAATTCCCTCACCTCCATGAACTCGGCCACGGGAAACGTGGGCGGGTTGGTCACCACCAGGCCGCGCAAATGCACCCGGCCGGTAAAGGGATTGACCGTGAGTCGCTGCACGGTCGCATCAAAGCCCGTGCGCGCCCGCAACTGCGAGGTGAGTACGACCGGCAAAAACAGCATCCAAGCCAGGGCCACCGCGGCAAACATCACCGCCAGGGCGACCAGCAGCCTGAACAGCGCGCCTCCTCGGGCCTTGGCGGATGTGCAGCGCGTGCGACCCACGGTGATCAGACGAAATTTTCCGTCACCAGCAGGATGGCCGTGGTCTCGGCGGAAAAGGTAAAGGCCCCCGCGTAGGGCAGGAGGACATTCTCGCCCCGCCCCAGCGCATGGCCGAAGGGCGCGCGGGAGCCGGTGCTGTTGTCCGCGTCACAGCGCACCGAGCCGCTCACCACGCTCAGCAGCCGCGGCTGCTCGTTGGCGTGGAGCGAAAATCGCTCGCCGGCCCCGAGGACGACGCGGCGGATGCAAAACTCGGCGCAATCGGCGATCACGCCGGAGGTCGGCGCGGCCCGCACGGGCGCGGGTTCAAAGTCATCCCACTGGATGGAGCGGAGCGACTCCGCGATGTGCAGCTTGCGCGGCTGGCCGTCGAGGCCGACGCGACCCCAGTCATAAACGCGGTAGGTCGTGTCGGAGTTCTGCTGGATCTCGAGAATGAGATTGCCCGCGTCGATGGCGTGGACCTGGCCGCTTTGCACCAGGATGGAATCGCCGGCGGCGACGCGGAAGTGGTGGATGCACTGCTCCAGCGTGCCATTGGTGATGGCTTGCTCGAACTGCTCGCGCGTCACGCCCCGGCGGAGGCCCACGAGCAGGTGCGCGTCGAGGGCGGTGTGGGCGATGTACCAGTTTTCGGTCTTGGGTTCGCCCTTGAGCTCGGCGGCGACGGCCGTCGGCGGATGCACCTGCAGGCTGAGCCGCTCCCGGCAATCGAGCCACTTCACCAGCAGCGGAAACGGGCGCGACGCGGGCCACTTCGGCCCCATCACGTCGGCCGCATGCTTCGCGAGCACGGCATGGAGTGTCTGGCCCTTCAGGTGCCCGGCCTGCACGACCGACTGCGCCTCCGGGCGGTCCACGATTTCCCAGCTCTCGCCGATCGGCGAGCTGGGCGGCAGGGTGCGGCCAAAGGCGGCCTCAAGGGCCCGGCCACCCCAGACGCGCTCCTGATACAGCGGTTCAAAGCGCAGAAGGTCTCGCATGGTGGAAGAAATAGAGTTTGTGCGAAAAAACCACTGAGGGAGTTTACATTTGACGGTCTAGGCGGATAGCATGGAATCCGCGCTGTTTCGGTTGGTTTACACAAATGCCCAAGTCGGAGACTTCAAACTCAAACGATGGTCCGTCGTTTCAAGCCCCGCGTTATCGTACTAACTGGTTTGAGGCAGTCACCTGCTTCATTCTAGGCAGTTACCTCACCGTGGCCTTGGTGGCCTATGAACCGGCCCAGAGCACTTTCCGTTCGACCGGCCCGACCCTGAAAAACCCCGTCGGCTGGGTGGGAGCTGACGCCGTCTGGGTCCTCCTGTACGCCCTCGGCGCCAGCACCTGGCTGCTGCCGATCTTCCTGTTCTGGATGCTGTACGTGGCCATGACCAACACCCGGCACCTGGTCGTGACCCGCATCATCGCCATGGTGGTGGCGGCCATCGCCCTCGCCAGCATCGCCTCCATGTTCAAGGAGCCCCAGTGGGGCAGCGATTATTTCCCCAACGGCCCCGGCGGCATCGCCGGACTCACGCTGTATCACCGGCTGCTCGCGGACGCCCTCGGGCCTTTCGGTTCCAGCCTCCTTCTCGGCACGGTGTATTTTTTCGCGCTGATGTTCATTTTCACAAAGGACATCAGCCTCGAGCTCGAACGCTACCTCGTGATGCTGCAGGCTTGGATTGCCTCGCGGCGCAAGGATAAGGCCATGCTCGCCGGGCAACCGCGCAACCGGCGGGAGGAACCGACGGTCGCCAAAAGTCCCGCCGCCGCCCCGCTCATCGGGCCCACCGGGAAAAAAATCTTTGTGCCGAAGGCCGAGGCCAAGCC
>QQNC01000298.1 GCA_003402695.1 Verrucomicrobiota bacterium
GAAACTTGGCGGTGTTCGTCGGTTGGAGCTTCAGGTGTGGCTGGTGGGAGGATGCGTTATCGCCGTCGCAGTTCTCGGAATGATGGCATTGGCCGATATCACGCGGGATCCGCTCTTTATTCGGCTGCAGCCTTGGACGGTCTTCATGTTTTACGCCGGTACTGCGTTTGCGATTACGACCCACCGAATCTTCGACGCCCGGCAGATTGTCCTCGTCGGACTGCAAAAACTAATCCTGGTCGTTGCGGTCGCTTGCGCCGCCTATGTCTTTGATTGGGCCCTGCGGACTTTCTTGCCGGAACCGTTCGGATTTATTGCCACCACGGCCTTGGTGCTGGGGCTGGCGGTGACGCTCAACGGCTGGCTGGACCGCATGTTTCATTTCTATCCGGAAGCGACGGCCGCCCGGCAGGCCGCATTCGCGGCCGCACAAGGTGAATCCCACGTCAACAAACTTGAATCCGCGTTCGTTGCCGTCCTGAAGGGCTGGGGGCATAGCGAGACGGCGCTCGTGATGTCGGGGGTGAAGGGACCGCTCCAGGGTGGCGGCCTGGATCTCCCGGATGACGGTGCAGTGATGCGGGCCATGCTTCTGCTGGGGTGGGCCACGCCCGAGCGACTGGCCCGGGAACGCTTAACCCCCGACCGACAGGCATTGCAGGAGTTTCTGGATGCCAATGGGCTCGGAGTGCTCGTCATGGTGGAAGGTCCTTCCCTGAAGGCATTGATTGGCGTGGGCATTGCGGCCTCGCGCCGGCCATTCACCTACCCGCAGGTCAACCAGTTGCAGGAACTGGCCTCGATCATCGAGAACGCACTCGAACGCGCCCACTTTTCCGTCAAGGCCCAGCGCGCCGAACAGCTTGCGACGGTCGGCCTGCTCGGTGCGAGTCTCGCGCATGAGATCCGCAACCCGCTGGTTTCGATCAAGGCGTTTGTGCAGCTTCTGCCCAACCACTATCAGGACCCGGTTTTCCGGGATAAATTTTTTCATCTGATTGGCGACGAGGTCATGCGCATTGACCGGCTGACCGAACAGCTGCTCGACCTGGCCTCGCCCCGGGTTTACTCGGCGCAGCTCATCGAGCTGAATACGGTGCTGAACAGCACGCTGGAACTGGTGGTGGCCAAGGCGACGGACAAACAGATCCAGTTCATCACGGACTTTCAGGCCAAGCCGGATCGCGTCCACACGGATGCCTCCGCGGCCAAGCAGGTGCTGCTCAATCTCTGCTTCAATGCCATCCAGGCGCTCGAGGCCCGGGGGGGCGAGCGCTGGGTGCGGCTCTCGACCCGCAACCTGCCCAACCAGGTGGAAGTCACGGTGGAGGACAGCGGTCCGGGCATCGCCCCGGATATCCGGCCCCGGCTTTTCCAGCCTTTCCAGTCCACCAAGTCCTCTGGCTTTGGACTTGGACTCGCCATCTGCAGCGACATCCTCACCGGCCTTAACGCGACCATCACGGTCGATCCGGCCGTGCCCGGTCGCGGTGCGACCTTCCGAATCACCTTTCCATGCCAAGCCTAGTCATCCTCGCAACTGCCGACACTGCCCTGGCGGACTCCTGGGAGCGCCAGCTGCCGCCTGGGCGCTCGGCTTTGCGTCTGACCCCCTCCACGTTTTCGTCGGGTTCGTCGCCGGGGTTTGCGGCCGTGGTGGTGCTGGATGCTGCTTCCGAGACCATCCTGCCCCGGTCGCTGGCGAAGTGTCCGACCATCTACGTCGGCGAGCCGCGCAGTCTACCGTTTGAACAAGCCCGCATGGCCGGACGGGCCCGGGTCTACCTATCCTACGAGGAAAGCGCCATCCGCCTCCGGGAATTGCTCCCGTTGGTGGAGGAAGTCGCGGAGAAGCAGTCCATGGTCGAGCTGCTCAGCGACAAGGCCCGCCGGCCCGAGCCGGCCAAGGTGACCCCCCGGGCCGCCGGGGCCGCGGATGCGGCGGAACTCTGGGATTTTCTCGAGGGGGCCGTGGAGAACCTCGACACCCGCGACCGGCTTATTGCCGAGTTTCGCCGGGCATCGCGCCAGTTGCTCCGGGCCTCCCATGCGGTGTTTTTCCTGCGCGAGGCTGATGGTTTTCGCGCCGACCGCGGCACCTCGTTTTTTCTCGCCGATGATCCGATTGTGAGCCTGTTGGAGAATCATCCGGCGGTGATCGACGGTGCGAACTGGGACGGCCCGGCTGATCCCGTGGCCGAGCTGGCGGTCCGCAACCGCCTCGCGCTCTGGGGGGCCCGCCTGCTGGTTCCGATCCACGACAACGGCCGGCTGTTGGGCCTGATTGCGCTCGGCATCCGGGACGACGGCGAGCCCTACGATGACTCGGACCGGACTCGCGCCGTGTTCTTTGCCCGGCTGCTCCGTCATTTTCTGGCCAAGTCGGCCCAACTGGGCCGGCTGCACCAACTGGCCGAACAAACCCGCCTCGGGGTGAAATACCTGCCCAGTACGCTCGTGCTGGCACCGGATGAAAGCGTGCCGCGCCAGGTGCCGCTGGTCGTGCGGGACCTGATCGGACACGCGCGCCGTTCCCGGGAAGTCTGCCGGGTGTCGCCGAGTGCAGACCAGCCGTTCCGGGCCAGCGCGGGCATGGTGGCGGAAACCGGCGGCGTCTGGGCGTTTTGGGAGGAAGCGAGTGGGGAAGTGCACGA
>QQNC01000299.1 GCA_003402695.1 Verrucomicrobiota bacterium
CAGAATGACAATCCGCGGCGGCTCGGCTGCCGCTTACGGCGCGATCTGCTTCACGAAATCCATCAGCGGCTGCACTTCGGGCACGGGCTTGACCCAGTCGCTGTAGAGGAGTTCGGGCATGGTGTACGGCGTCGAGTAGAGGGTGTAATTGGCCTCGTCGTTCCGCTCGATCCAGCCGGATTTGACCGTGGCGCCGGCGTAGAGGCCGCGGGCCTTGCCGTAGACGATCACGGGGGTGGCGAGCAGCGCGCGGTTGACCTTTTCACTGGCCGCGTTGCTCGGGCCAACGACGGCCTTGGCGTCCACGCCGACGTTGAAGCGCCGGTTGAAAATCATGCGCGGGGTGGCGTCGTCGGTGATGATCAGGATGGTCTCGGCGGTGTTGGAACCGATCTGGAAGCCAAAGCTGACTTCGCCGGCGCCGATGAGGACGGGCAGGCTCCAGCGGCCGTTCGCCTGCTTCACCATGATGACGCCGTAACCGTCCTTCACGCCGATGATGAAGCCGACCTTGACCTGGTTGGTGATCACGATCGCGTGTGCCTGGGCCAGCACCGCGGCGGGGATGGCCGTCTCGGGTTTCGCCATGAACTCGCGCAGGATGGCCTCGCAGGATTCGACCCGCGTGACGTAATCGGCGCGCGGATCACTGGCGGCAGAGCAAAGGGAGGCCGCGCCAAAGAGCGCGAGCAGGGACGACAGGAGGAGTTTCTTCATGACTGGAATTGGGAGCTGATTTGCGGTCAGTGTATGCACGGTCGCGCCGACTTGGAAAGCGCCGAGTGAGGTTGGTTCCTTTGGCCGCTCACTCGAGACCCCGCGCGGTCAACTCGTCCTCGTCCCAGCCCAGATAATGGCCGAGCTCGTGCAGGTAGGTCAGGCGGGTCTCCTCGCGGAAGACGGCCGGGTCGCCCTCGGCGAGGTCCCACAGGTTTTCGAGGTAGAGCAGGATTTCGGGCGGGGCGGGCGAGTCGTGGGCCAGCTCGGTGCCGTGCGGATGACCGCTGAACAACCCGAGGATGTCGGGCTCGAAGCCCTCGGCGAGCACGCTGGGGTGCGGCGCAGCCTCGTAATGCACGGGCACGGCGAGGGCGAGCGGCCGGATGGCCGGCGGGAGCTGGCGCTGGGTCGCCGTCACGGTGGCGGCGGCGAGTTCGGTCAGGCGGGCGAGGTTCACGGCCGAAGTTCGGCGGAAAGGTCGAATTGCTCAAATCGCTGGCCGAGCCACCAGATTCCGCACCCGACCTCGGCGACGAGGATCACCAGCACGGCGACGGCGGCGAGGGCCACCGCGGCGACGAGTCCGATCAGCCACTGGGTGGCGAAGATCAGGGCGAACGCCCCGAGCGCGGCGGGCAGCAGCGCGAACAGGACGACGAGGAACTGGCCCGCGATGAAGATGATCCGCTGCCCCAACATCTCGATCCCGCGCTCGCTGCGGTTGCGCATGGACTGAGCCCAGGCGGGGAAAACCAGGGCGGCGGCGTTGGGCACGAGCAGCTGCAGGGCGCAGAGCACCGGAATCAACGGCACCAGGCAGACCGCCACGGTGACCCGCAACTCGGGGGTGAGCCAGCCGAGCGAGTGCGGATGAAACGTGAGCACCATGGTCAGCAAGGCCAGCCAGAGCAGCGCGGTGAGAATGGCGACAGGCGTGAGGATCTCGCCGAGCATAACCTGCCAGCCGCGCAGCGGGTAGGTTTTGAGGATGTCGATGTTCAGCAGGTCGCCGCGCAAATCCTGCCGGGCGACTTGTGGCCCGAGGAACAGGGCTTGGGCCGCCACCACGAGCGCCAAGGTCCCGATGGCGGTCAGCATGAAGCGGTAGTCCGGACTCCGTTCCAGCCAGTGGCAGCCGACGACGATGACTGCGGCCATGATCCCGACCACGCGCGGCCGGAACCAGGTGTAGGTGGAGAGCAGGTTCTTCCAGAGAAACGCGAGCTCAGGCCGGCCGGTGGTGGCGAGCCGGAACGGGGCCGGGCGGGCCTTGATCGCGCCGCTCGCGGCGCGCCAGTGGCCCTCGCGCACGGCGGCGATCTTGGCGGCGCGCTTTTCGGACTTGGCGATGGACGCATCCTCAAACGAGACCTCCGCGCGCAGCACCCAGGCGTAATGGAGGGCGAACACGAGCAGCGCCGGGCCCAGCGCGGCCAGAAATGCCGGGGTGTCCGCCGCGAAGAACGGTCCGACCACGGCCTTGGCCGGCAGCAGCAGCCACCGCAGCGGGCCGGTGGCCAGCAGGGTGTCCAGGTAGTCCGCCACGGTCTGGAGGCTGGCAAAATCCGGACTTTGCGGTGCCCGCAGGTCACGCCAGAGCCAGCCGACGGTCACGAGCCCGACGAGCGCGACGAGCCCAAGCACGGCGAACCGCCGGCGCCACGGCGTGATGCCGTTGTCCATCAGCCGCGTGATCGCGAACGACGAGCCCATGAAGTGCAGGTTCAGCGTCGCGAGGATGAACCACCAGCCGATGCCGTGCGTCAGGGCACTGCCGCCGAGAAACCCCCAGCTCCCCGTGACCAGCGTGATGATCGCCGCGGTGAAGACGATCGCGACCTGGGAATTGATCAGCTTGTACCAGATCAGCGTCCGCCGGCGGATGGGCGCGGGAAACAGGAACGCGATTTCCGCCTCGCTGAA
>QQNC01000300.1 GCA_003402695.1 Verrucomicrobiota bacterium
CTGGGTTCCAGCGGCGGCGACCTTTCCGGGGGCGGAAGCAGGGGTCGCCGCGACGTCGCCGTCGGTGATGTAGTTGGTGTTGATCCCGAGCTTGGGCATGGACTGCCAGGTCATGTCCTCGGCGACGATGTGGGCGCCGACTTCGAGGTCATGCTTGGCCACCAGCACCCGGACCAGGGGGACCTGGGGGGCAGAGGCCTGGGCGGCGGGCAGCGGAATGGCCTTGACCGGCTTGCCGATCATCATACCGCGAACGACGAAGGCGAGCCCGATTGCCGCCATGAAGGCGACGGCAATGATCAGGATGCGGGCAGCGCCCATAGGCGGCCTCCAGGAGAGTTACTTGTCGCGCGGCGCCCCTTCTGGGACCCTTGACCCGACAATCGCCGGATCATGGTTAATGGCAGGCTAACTTTTCGCTCTAACCGAGCGCGAATAAGCCTTGGCTCGCCAGGGGACCGGCGCAGAGCGCGCCGATGGCGATGGCCACGCCGTAGGGCGCATCGCCCTTGGGCTGACGAAGGCGTTCAACCCAAGCGGGTCCGGCGGGCACAATGGCGCGCACATAGCTGTGGCGGATGGAGACCAGCAGCACGGCCAGGCCGCCGCCGGCGAGCGCCGTGACCAGGATGTAGGGCAGGAAGGCGGCCGTCCCGATCCACAAACCCGAGGCGGCGAACAGCTTTGCGTCGCCGCCGCCGATCCAGCCCAGGGCGAACATGACCATGCCGGCGACCAGGGCGCCCAGGCCTACCGCCCAGTGCAGCCCGAACTCCGGCCAGGGCATGGCGCCGGTCAGGGCCGCCGGCACAAAGGCCGCGGCCAGCGCCAGGGAAATCCAGTTGGGAATTGTAAAGCTCGTCAGGTCCTTCAGCGCCGCCACGATGACCAGGGCGGGGAAGGCGAGCATCAGGAGGGTGTGAAGCACGGACATCTGGCCTGCAGAGTCGCGCCGGAACGTTAACTCCGGGTTTAGGCGCGCGCGCTTTGCCCCCGGCGCGCCCAGCCCAGGAACAGCAGGGGGATGCAGATCAGATAGAGGCTGGCGCCGGCAAACCAGACCACGCCCGGGTGAGCCGTCTTGGTCAGGGCGTAGAGCCAGGTGAACCCCACCGGTGCGACGACGCCCGCCAAGCTGGTCAAGGCCGCGAGATTGCCCTGCAGCTGGCCCTGGCCGTCCTCGTCCACTTCCCGGGTCATCAGCGCCTGCAAGGCCGGCACCGCAATGGCCCCCAGGCAGAAGACCGGCGTGGCGGCGAACACGAGCCAGCCGTTGGTCATCAAGCCCACAAAGACATAGGCGCCACCATCGACGGTCATCGACAAGAGACAGGCCAGCCTCTCGCCAAAGCGCTTGATCAAGGGGCCGGGCACAAAGGCCTGGGCGCCCGCGTGGAACAGGCCAAAGCACGCCATGGACGCGCCCACCACCAGCGGCGTCCAGTGATAGCGGTCCTGGCCGTAGATGACCCAGACCGACGCGCCCACCTGACCGATGATGGCGACCAGGCCATAGATGACCAGCAGGGGCCGAAGGGCCTTGACCTGGAAGGCGCCGGCCAGGGCGGCGAACGGATTGGCGGCCTGCCAGCGCCACGGCGGCGGCGCGTCACGAAGCGCCAGCGGACTCGATTCCGGCAGGGCGAAAAAGGCCATGACGAAGTTGAGGGCGCACAGCACCGAGGCCAGCACGAAGGGTGCGCGCAGCGATATCTCGCCCATCCAGCCGCCCAGTACTGGGCCCGCGATAAACCCGACGCCAAAGGCCGCGCCCATCTGGCCAAAGCGCTTGCCCCGGGTCGTGGCGTCGGTGGTGTCGGCGACAATGGCGCCGGCCACGGCCATATTGGCGCCGGTGACCCCGGCCACGATCCGGGTGGCGTAGAGCATCCACAGGAACGGCGAGCCGGCCATGACCATATAGTCGATGGCGCCGCCCGCGAGCGAGATCAGCAGGACCGGCCGGCGCCCGAACCGGTCGGACAGGGCGCCCAGCACCGGCGAGCACAGGAACTGCATCAGGGCATAGGCCGACAGCAGCAGACCATAGTGCTCGGCGACCTCGCCGCCGTGGCCCAGACTGCGCAACAGCCCCGGCAGCACAGGCAGCACCAGGCCTATGCCCACCGCATCCAGCGCCACGGTAAAACAGATGACGGCGAAGCTGCGGTTCATGGGCCGCGTGATTACGGTGTTCTTTGAGGCGCGGCTAGTCCAAGCCTGCCTGCGAAACCATCCACAGGCACGCCAAATCATGTGGATGCGCCGATCAGGCACACTACATTTAGTAAGAATTTGTGATCCTATGGGGGTTCGAACGATTCGACCCCGCCGGGAGTTTCTAAGCTATGTCCGCCTCTGCTCCGTCCAAACTGTCCGGCCTGCGCACGGCTTCGGTGGCCTATAAGCCGTTCCGCTATCCCTGGGCCTTTGAGTACTGGAAGAAGCAGCAGCAGGTGCACTGGATGCCCGAGGAAATTCCTCTGGGCGAGGACGTCAAGGACTGGGCCGTCAGCCTGTCCGACTCCGAGCGCAACCTGCTGACGCAGATTTTCCGCTTCTTCACCCAGAGCGACATTGAGGTCGCCGA
>QQNC01000301.1 GCA_003402695.1 Verrucomicrobiota bacterium
CCTGCAGCGCGCTCAGGAGCGCCAGCGCCTGGATGGTTTTGCCGAGGCCCATTTCGTCGGCGAGGATGCCGCCCAGCTGGTGGCTGTGCAGGTGCCAGAGCCAGGCGGTGCCGAGGCGTTGATACGGGCGGAGGCGGGTCTCCAGGCCGGCCGGGATGGGCGCGGGGGCGAGCGTGGAAAGCTGGCGGAGCGACTCGCTGCGTTCCCGCCACGCGGCGGGCGGTTGGAAACCGGGGGAGAGCGCCTCGATGATTTCCTGCGCTTCGGCTGTGCGGGCGGCGCTGACGCGCTGGGTGCGGCGGGTGGCGACTCCGGCGCTGGGCTCGCCCGCGAGGGCGCGCTGGGCCGTGGCGAGATGGTTGAGTTGGGCGGCGTCGAGCAGGTAAATCTGACCGTCGCTTTCGACGTAGCCGCGATTGGAAGCGACGGCGGTGCGGATGGTGGCGTCATCGGCGCTGCCGGCTTTCAGGCCCAGCGTCACGTCGAAGTCCTCGCCGGCCGCAGTCGCGGTGACCGTCAGCTCGGCGGGGCGAAGGTGCGCAGTGGCCTTTTCAAAGGCCGGGGTGAACTGGGCGTCGAGACCGGCGCGGAGCCGGGCGGCGTGGGCGGCGAGAAAGTTGAGGGTCTTGTGCCGGTCGCGCAGCCACCACTTGCGGTTGGAAGGCTCGAGGATGAAGCCGTGGGACTTCAACAGGTCGAGGGTGCCGTCGTAGGCGGGGTGCTCGCGCGAGGGCAGGGTGATGGCGAGATAGTGTTCCGTGCCATCCACGGCCATCGGCGCGGCGGCGGACGATGTGGCGCGCGGCGGGGGCGAGGAGCGGGGCGGAGTCGGCGCGGGGGTGGCGACGGGGGCGGGAGTCTCGCGGAGGTGCTCGGACACGCCGATGAGCAGGGGCCCGAGCCAGAGGAGCGGCGAGGCCGGGGCGTTGAGGAGGAAAAACACCGGCTGGCGGTGCAGCGCGGCGATGAGCGCGCGGAGCTGCGCGCGGGTGAGCTGGAGAAAGGCGGGCGGCGTGGGCGTGTTGCACCAACGCTGGAGCAGGGCGAGGCCGGGCAGGATCTCGGGTGGCAGGGCGGCGGCGGGGTCGAGCTGCACCTTCACGGCAATGGCGTCCCGCGGGGCGGCGGCGGCGAGATTGGGCGGGAGGAGCAGGCGAAGCATGTTGCGGTGCGTGATGTTTCCGGGAATAAACCGGCCCCGACGCAACTCTGAAACTTGATGAGTAACGAGGTCTTTACGCAATTGGTGGATGCGCATTACGCGCCGCTCTACCGTTTTGCCCTCAGCCTCGCGAAGCGCCCGGCCGATGCGGGTGACCTGGTGCAACAGACGTTTTTTATCTGGGCGACCAAGGGTCACAGCCTCCGCGAGACGTCGAAGGCGAAATCCTGGCTGTTTACGACGCTCTATCGCGAGTTCCTGCACGGCCGCCGCCGCGACATTCGGGTGACCTCGCTGGAAGACCTGCCGCCGGGGGAGTCGGAGGTGGTGGCGGAGGATGTGGACCGTGCGACCCAGATGGATGCAGCGACCGTGGTGGCGGCGCTGCAGACGGTGGACGAAGTGTTCCGCGCGCCGCTGACGCTGTTTTATCTGGAGGATCTTTCGTACACGGAAATCGCCGCGACGCTCGGCGTGCCGATCGGCACGGTCATGTCGCGGCTGTCCCGCGGCAAGACCCAGCTCCGCGCCGCGCTGGCGCAGGAGGCGACAGCGGCAAAATCCAAGGTCGTGCCGTTCACCGGCGCGCAGGGGAGGAAACAATCATGAGCAACAATGAGGCAAAATTTGTGCTGGGGGCCTACCGGGCCAATGGCCGCGACGCGGAGGACGCGACCTTCGGCGCCGCGCTGGCCCAGGCGAAGAACGATCCGGCGCTCGGCGCGTGGTTCGTCCGCGCCCAGGCTCACGATGCCGCCGTGGCGGCGAAGCTGCGGGAGATCGTGCCGCCCGCCGGGCTGCGTGAGGCGATTCTGGCGGGGGCGCGGGCGAGTCGCGCGCCGAAAATTGAGCGACGTTTTCCGACGAGGTGGTTCGCGCTGGCGGCGAGCGTGGCGGTGCTGCTGACGGCAACGCTCGCGCTCTGGCCCAGCCGCGCGGCGGCGGGGACGGCGCAGCTGGCGGCGTTTGCGATCAATGACACGGCGCACGCGCAGCATGGCGGCCACGGCGAAGCGGCCGGGGCGCTGCAGGTGATGCTGAGCCAGCCGGTGAACCGGCTGAGCGCGGGGCTGCCGGTGGATTTTACGGCGTTGCGCGCGACGGGGTGCCGCACGTTGAATTTTGCGGGCCACGATGTGCTGGAGGTGTGCTTCCAGCGCAACGGCGCGTGGTTTCACTGCTACATCGTGAACTGCGCGGACTTTCCCGCGATGCCCACCGGGACCGGCGCGGACTTTGACCAGCAGGCGCAGTTCGGCAGCGCGTCGTGGTCGGACGGCGTGCACCGGTTTGTGGTGGTGAGCAACGCGGGGCTCGGGGCGGTCAAGCGGCTGCTCTGAGGCGGAACCGAAGTGGGCGCAGCCAGTCCGCGACCCTGCAAAAGTTCACCCCCTCAAGGGGTCGGCCCTTTTCTTGCCACCG
>QQNC01000302.1 GCA_003402695.1 Verrucomicrobiota bacterium
ACCGGCACCGGCAGCGGCAACCGCGGCAAGGCAGAGCAGGTAATGGGAGAATTTCATGGAGAGAGGGCTGGAGTCAGGGAGCTGGAAGGGGATCGAGGCCAAGCGCGCGGCGGAGATCGACCACCGCGAGGCGTTCGTCGGCTGCGGCGATCATGTGGCGGAGCCGGGCCTCGAGGAGCCGTCCCTCGGCACCGATCAGGTCGGCCGTCAGTAGGGCCTCCTTCTCAAAGCGGGCGCGGGTGAGATTGGCGCTTTCCTCAGCCTGTTCGACGGCGCGGGCCGAGACTGCGAGACGCTCCTGCGCGTCGGCGTGGGCCAGGCGGGCCTGCTCGACTTCCAGGCTGATGCCGAGCGAGGCCTTGCGGGACATTTCCTTCGCCGCGGTTAACTCGGCGGTGCTCTGGCGGATCTTGGCGGCCGTCTGGCCACCGTCGAAGACATTGAGGTCAAAGTTCACGCCGGCGAGCCAGCTGTCGGCGTGACGGTCGGTACTCCATCCCTTGTTGTATTGGTAGGTGGCGAAGGCGTTGACCGTGGGGCCGCGTGCGCCGCGCGCCATCCTGACCATGGCCGCGGCGGCCCGCACATGGGCGGCGGCGGCGAGTAACTCCGGGCGTTGCGAAAAATCACCGGTGGCGGGGACGGCGAGGCGGGCCAGAGCCGGATCGTTGCCGGCCAGTTCGAAGCTGTTGCCTGTGGCTTCAAGTCCGAGGACAAAGCCAAAAGCACGCGCGGCGAGCGCGGCTCCGTGCCGGGCGGAAGAGAGGGACTCGCGGGTCTGGGCGAGCTGCACCTCGAGGCTGAGGAGGTCGGCCTTGAGCATTTGGCCGGCCTCATAACGGGCGCGGGCCACGCTGACCGCGGCCTCGTAGGCGCGGACACCGCCGGTCACGGCGATGACGGCCTCGCGGGCCTTTTGGAGGTTGAGGGCGGCCTTGACCACCTCGGCGACGAGTTGCTGCTGGGCGCCGTGGAGTTCGAGCCTGGCGGCCTCGGCTCCGGCGCGGGCGGCGTTGCGCCCGGCGGTGGCGCGACCGCCGCTGTAGAGATTGTAGGCCACGGTCCCGCTGGCGTTGAGGTCGTCGACGTGGCCGGGATGGTTGAAGTCGAGGCCGAAGTTGAAGGCGCGCTGGTTGAGAATGGCCCCAAAGGCCATCATCGGGTTGTTGGTGTCCGTATAATGCCCGGCCAGCGAGAACTGCGGCAGCCATGCCGACTGAGCCTGATCCACGAGCGTTTGGGCCCCCTCGGCCCGCGCCCGCGCCGTCCGGGCATCAGGGCTGTGCTCCAGTGCCGTGGTGGCCGCCCGGTCGAGCGTCCAGAGCTCAGCGCGGAGCCCGGGCAGGAGTGCGCCGGCCAGCATCAGGCCGAGAAGGTGGGAACGCATGGCGGGGGCCTCAGGACTTGCGTCCGCCCCAATGGATGACGCCGTCGGCGTCGAGCCAGCCGAGCTTGGACAGGATTATGGAGGGCGGACAGAAGCCGGTGAAGGCCGACTGAAGGAGGTTGAGGCCGGCGAAGGTGGTGAGCAGCAGCCACCACGGGCTGACGAAGTGGGCGAGGGCCAGACTGAGCAGGATCACGGAACCGGCCAGGGCGCGGATGAAGGAATCGATTTTCATGGGGGAGGAGGGGTTTTAGCTTGCGTTATATGCATGTATGCTCATATAAACAGGTATCGTCAAGCCACGAATGATCTCCCGCAAGAAACTCCCCCGCCCTCTATCCGCCGACGCCATGGCCCTGATTGCCCGGCGGTTTGCGGTGCTGTCCGAGCCGATGCGGCTGCGGCTGCTGCACGCGCTGTTTGCCGGGGAGAAGAGCGTGAACGAGCTGGTGGCCCTGACCGGCGGGACGCAGACGAACGTATCGCGTCACCTGCAAACCCTGACGCACGCGCACATGCTGACGCGGCGCAAGGAAGGCCTGCAGGTGTTTTACGCCATTTCCGACCCGTCGATCTTCCAGCTCTGCGAGCTGGTGTGCGGGAGCCTGGAGAAGCAGTTCAGCCGGCAGGCGGACGTGTTTGCAAGGTAGGGAGGGGTCTTCGACCCGCCCTGGCTGCGAGTTTTGGGAAAGCAGTCAGCTTGGCTTTCCAAAGGTGAAAGCGCGGGTCAAAGCCCCGCCGCTACCTCGGGAACAGGCGAGACCGCCTGCGACGCCTCAAATCTCGTAACCGAGGCCCATCGGTTCCCACTCGGTGGCGACGACGCCCTTGCGGCCGAACTCGTCGAACCATTCATGCACGCGGCGGCCGATGGCGCCGGTTTCCACGCGATGGGTAAATTCGTTGGTGGCTGAACTGTAGGTGTAGTCCTGCGCCCAAGCGCGGTGGTTCGCGGCGAGCGCGGTGATGGCCTCGACCACGCGCTCGGCCTCTTCGTTCGTCGTGGTGGGATGGAAGGAAAGGCGCACCCAGCCGGGTTTTTCCGTTTTGTCGCCGCGATTGATCTGGTCGGTGATGGACTTCGAATGCTCGGGGGTGACCTGCAGCAGGATGTGGCCGTAGGTCCCGGCGCAGGAGCAGCCGCCGCG
>QQNC01000303.1 GCA_003402695.1 Verrucomicrobiota bacterium
CGCAGCTTGTGCGTGACGAGGATGACGGTTTTGCCCTGCGCCCGCAGGCGGGCGAGCATCTTGAACAGCTGGTCCGCCTCCTGCGGCGTCAGTACCGCGGTCGGTTCATCGAGGATTAGGATGTCCGCGCCGCGGTACAGCGCCTTCAGGATCTCCACGCGCTGCTGGAGCCCGACCGGCAGTTCCGCCACGACCGTGTCGAGCGGCACATCGAGCCCGTAATCCCGCGCGAGCTGTTCCAGCCCGGCCCGGGCCGCCGCCAGTCCGCCCGCGAGGCGGCGTCCGCCCTCGGCGCCGAGAACGACGTTTTCCAGCACCGTGAAATTCTCCACGAGCATGAAGTGCTGGTGAACCATGCCAATGCCGGCCGCGATCGCGTCCTGCGGAGAGCCGATCTCCACCACCCGCCCCGACACGCGGATTTCCCCGGCGTCAGCGCGGTGAAAGCCGTAGACGATGTTCATCAGCGTGGACTTGCCCGCGCCGTTCTCGCCGATGAATCCGTGGATGCTGCCGGCGGCGATGGCGCACGAGATCGCGCGGTTCGCCCGCACGGCCCCGAACCGCTTGTCGATGCCGCGCAACTCCAGCGCCGGCGCGGAAGGGTCAGGCGGGGTAACCGCGAATGGACGCGAATTCACGCGAATGAACCGCCTGAGCGTTCAGGAATCCGAATCATCATTCGTGTTCATTCGCGTCCATTCGCGGTTAAATTACGGTTTGTACTCCGAGACCTTGAGCTTGCCGCTGACGATGTCGGCGCGCGCCTGATCCAGGCGCGACTTCATCGCGGGCGTCAGGATGGTGCGGTTGTGCTCATCGTAGGAGTAATCCACGCCGTTTTCCGCCAAGCCGAGCACGAGCGAGCCGGGCTTCCATGTGCCGTTCCGGGCGTTCTCGAAGGCCTTGTAGACGGCGATATCCACGCGCTTCACCGCCGAGGTGAGCACACTCCCGGGATGCAGGTAGTCCTGGTTGCTGTCGCAGCCAATGCTCAGCCGGCCGGCGTCCGCCGCCGCCTGCATCACGCCGATGCCCGTGGCCCCGGCGGCGTGGAACACCACGTCGGCGCCGCGGCCGAACTGGCTCTTGGCCAGCTCCGCGCCCTTGGTCGGGTCGCCCCACGCGGCGGGCGTGGTGCCGGTCATATTCTGGACGACCTCGATGCGGGGGTTCACGTACTGGGCGCCCTCGACATAGCCGAGGGCGAATTTGCGGATGAGCGGGATGTCCATGCCGCCGACGAAGCCGATCTTGCCGGTCTTGGACGCCAGCGCCGCCGCCATGCCGCAGAGGAAGGACGATTCCTGCTCGCGGAAGTTGATCGACTGGACGTTGGGCAGGTCCACCACGGCGTCGATGATGGTGAACTTCACGTTGGGAAACTGCTTCGCGACTTTTTCCACCGCCGAGGCCTGGGTAAAGCCCACCGCCACGATGATGTTGGCGCCGCGCTTGGCGGACTGCGCCATGATCTGCTCGCGCTGGGCGGCGTTGGTGATCTCGAATTCGCGAAAGGCGATGCCGGTGTCGCGCTTGAACTGCTCGGCACCCTCACTGGCGGACTGGTTGAAGGACCGGTCGAACTTGCCGCCGAAGTCATAGACGATGGCGGGGAGGAATTCCTTCGCGGACGCCAGCGCGGTGGCGCCGGTGAGGAGAAACAACGCAAACAGGCGGTGAAGGGAGGTCATCGGCGGAGCGACCCTGAACCTGCGAAAAAGCCGCCGGTGAATCAATGCCCAACGACGGGCTTTCTTTGGGCCGGGGCGATAAAATAGATTCGGCAACCGCGCGGAGATGGCTAGCTAACTGCTGACGCCACTGCCCCCACCCCCACATGGCCCACCGACCCTTCCGCGAACACTTTGCCCCGCCCACCGAACCGTACTTCCGCTGGCGCGGCGGCGAGATCACCCGCATCGAGGGCTTCTCGGACGCGGTCTTCGCGTTTGCTGTCTCGCTGCTGGTCGTCGCGCTCGAGGTGCCGCACACGTACGCCGAACTGCGCGAAGTGCTGCATGCGTTCCCCGGGTTCATCGCGAGCTTCATGATGCTCTATCTTTTCTGGAGCTACCACTACCGCTACTTCCGGCGCTACGGGCTGGAGGACAATTTCTCCAAATGGCTCAACGCCGTGCTGCTCCTGCTCGTACTGTTCTCCGTCTATCCGCTCAAGTTCCTCTTTGGGCTCATGTTCCAGGGCCTGTTCGGCAGCAGTGGCCTGCACGGGGCCCACGCGATCAGCCTCGGCTCTGAGCAGGAATGGTCCGGCCTGCTCTACATTTATGGCGCCGGGCTCGCCGGGATCTTCTGCTGCTATGCCGGCCTCTACCAGCACGCCTACAACCTGCGGGCCCGGCTCCGGCTCACGCGGGCGGAGGAGATCCTCACCGTCAGCGCCGTGCGCGGCTACGCCATCGCGATCGGCGTCTGCCTGCTTTCCATTCTCATGGTGAATCTCGGCCGGCAGACCCTCGCCGGGTACGTCTACTTCCTCATCGCGATCCTCGTGCCGATC
>QQNC01000304.1 GCA_003402695.1 Verrucomicrobiota bacterium
CCGTCGTAGCCGGTGGTCTTTTTTTCGCCCGGGGGCTGTTCCAGCCCGCGCTTCTGGAGCAGGGGCTCGAGTTGGGGTTCGCCGCCGGTGAAGTTGATGAACAGGCTCGTGGCGTCCTGGCTGCCGCCGCGGGACAGCACAGTGCTGCGGAAGTGGTCGCCGTTGGCGCGCGTGAGGCCGCCGTGCAGCTTGAACCACTCCGTCGTGTCGGCGGCGAGGACCTCGCTCCAGAGGTACGAATAATAACCGGCGGAATAACCAAGGGCGAAGACGTGGGAGAAATAGGTGGTGCGGTAGCGGGGGGGCACGGGGGCAAAGTCCAGGCCGACCCGGCGCAGGGCGGCGGCTTCGAACGCCACGACGCCGTCGGGTCCGGGCACTTGGTCGGCCTTGAGCTGGTACCAGGCCTGGTCGAGCAGGGTGGCGGCCAGCTGTTCGGTGGTCTCATGGCCCTGGTTGAATTTTTGCGTGGAGAGGAGCTTCTCGAGCAGGACGGCGGGCATGGGCTCGCCGGTCTGGTAGTGCTTCGCGTAGTGCTGCAGCACCTCGGGCCAGAAACGCCACATCTCGTTCGCTTGCGAGGGGAACTCGACGAAGTCGCGCGGGACGTTCGTGCCGCTGAAGCGCGGGTATTTCACGTGCGAGAACATGCCGTGCAGCGCGTGGCCGAACTCGTGGAACGCGGTTTTGACCTCGTCCGCCGTCAGCAGCGTGGGCTGGCCGTCCGCCGGCTTCGGGATGTTGAGGTGGTTCGCGACGACGGGCTTCAGGCCGAGCAGCTCGGACTGGGAGACGTACGCGTTCATCCATGCGCCGCCGCGCTTGGACGGGCGGGCATAGTAGTCGATGAGGATCAGCGCCAGCGGCGAGCCGTCGGCGTTGAAGACCTCGAACACCCGCACATCGGGATGATAAACCGGCAGGTCATGGCGTTCCTTGAAGCTGAGGCCGTAGAGCTGGTGGGCGGCGAAGAACACGCCGTCGAGGAGCACGTGGTTCAGCTCGAAATAAGGCCGGAGCTGGGACTCATCGAAGGCGTAGTTGGCCGTGCGGACCTTCTCGGCGTAGAGGGCCCAGTCGGCGGCGCTGAGGGTGAAGCCGCCCTTCTCCCGGTCGATGATGGCCTGCATCTCGGCGGCCTCGCGGCGGGCATTGGCCACGGCGGGCGGGGCGAGGTCGGCGAGGAGCTTGTTGATGGTCTTGACCGACTTGGCGGTCTGGTCCTCCAGCTGGTAATCCGCATGGGTGGCGTAATCTAGGAGGGCGGCACGCTCGGCCCGGGCGCGGGCGAGCTGGGAGACGACCTCGCGGTTGTCATACGGGCCGCCGTGGCTGCCGCGGGCGAGCGAGGCGGCCATAAGGCGCTCGCGCACCGCGCGGTTTTGCAGCGAGGCGAGGGCGGGCTGGCCGCTGGTGTTGAGGAGGGGGAGCAGGTACTTGCCCGGGTAGTTCTTGGCGGCCTTCGCGGCGGCGGCCATCTCGGTGTCGGACAGGCCGGCGAGCTCGGCCGCGGTGTCGACGATCAGGGCGTCGGAGTTTTTCTCCTTCTGCACCTGCTGCGCGAAGGTGGTCTGGAGCGTGGCGATCTGGGCGTTAAGCGCCTTGAGCTTGGTCTTGTCGGCCTCGGAGAGCTTGGCGCCGGCGCGGACGAAATCGAGGTGGTAACGCTCCAGCAGCCAGAGCGACTCACGGTTCAGTCCGAGGTCCTTGCGCGCATCATAGAGAGTTTGGATCCGCGCGAAGAGCGCGCCGTTCAGTTTGATGGCGCCCTCATGGGCCGCCAGCCGGGGGGCCATGGCGCGGTCAATGGCCTCCAGCGCGGGATTGGTGTTGGCGCCGGTCAGGTTGGAAAAGATGGCGTTGACGCGGTTGAGCTGCCGGCCGGAGCGCTCGAGGGCAACGATGGTGTTCTCGAAGGTCGGGACTTCGGTATTGTCCGCGATGGCGGCAACTTCCTTCAGCTGCTGCGCCATGCCCTCCTCGAAGGCCGGCGTGTAATGCTCCTCCTTGATCAGGTCGAACGGTGGCAGGTGATAGGGCCGGGTGCTCTCGGTCAGGAGGGGATTGGCGGTCACAGGGGGGAGAGTGGCGGCCAACGGGACCGGGAGGCCTAGGCCGGCGGTGAGGAGGGTCACCAAAGTCAGGCTCAGAGATGGAAAAATCGACAGTTTTACCATGGGAGTAAGGGGTGGAGGGGGGAGGTTGTCTAGAGGTTGAAACGTTGGCTCGATTGGGGAAATTGGCAAGGCTGGGCCGGCGTCGGGAAATGAGGATATCTCGCCCCGGCCGCGAACCGCGGGCGGTTTGACGATACTAAGAGGGCATGAACTCCCTTAAATTCTCCCTCCAGGTATGCGCGCTGGTGGTCCTTTGCGGCAGCGGTCTGGGCCTCGTCTCCCTGCAGTCCGGCTGCGCGGCCACGCCGACCAAGGAAAGCACCGGCGAATTTGTGGATGACAGCACCATCACCGCCAAGGTGAAGGCGGCGTTTATC
>QQNC01000305.1 GCA_003402695.1 Verrucomicrobiota bacterium
CGTGCAGGTCATGGCCGAGGCGGATTTTCCCCTCGAGCGACTGGTTCAGCAGCTGCTGCTTGAGGAGGGCGTCCTGTTCGGCGAGCCGGCGGCCGTCGCGTTCCAAATTGAGCTCGGCGCCCTGGGCCACGGAGGTTTTGGCGAGGTGGGCGAGGCTGCCCATCTCGGCGCGGGTGTTCTCGCGGAGATCAGCGCGGGCGCTGCTAGAGGAATCTGCGCTGCGCCAGTTGAGCACAGCGAAAAAGGCGCCGGCCAGCAGCAGGGCGGTGCCAAAGAGGAGCAGGCCGACCGTCACCTGCTGGTACGTGGCCATCAGGCGCGCGGTGGGGGGCGCGGGAAACGCCACGCGGATGAGGCGCGGGGAAGAGCCGAGCGGGAGGAGGCCCCGTTCGAGGTAGAGCAACGCGGGATCCTTGGCTGGCAGCACGACATCGGCCGCCTGGACACTCACAGTGCCGCCGAGCATGTTGCCGAGCTGGTGTCGGTACGACTCGTCCCATTCGTCCACCGGGCGGTTCAGGATTTGAAGCACGGCGTCAAACTGCATCCGGCGCGCCTCGATGGCCTCGGCCCGCAGTCGCTGGGTTTGCTGGCGCAGCCAGCTCTGGGCGCCGAGGGTCGCCCCGAGGAACACCAGCAGCAGGAGCAGCGAATAGCCGATGAGGCGGGTGAGGGAGTTCATGCGGCCGGGAGCCCGGGCCGCGAACCTGTGGCGGCAAGGGGCCCACGTCAAAACTTTCGACATTTCCCCCGGGGCGGCTTTTGTTGGCGGGCTCCCGCATGAAGCCGTTTTACCTCACCACTGCCATCGACTATGTGAATGGTGCGCCGCACCTGGGCCACGCCTATGAAAAGGTGCTGACCGACGTCATTGCCCGGTTCCGGCGGATGATGGGTGACGAGGTGTATTTCCTCACGGGCGTGGACGAGCACGGCCAGAAGGTCCAGATGGCCGCCCAGCAGCTCGGCATCCCGCCCCAGCAGTACGTCGACGAAACCAGCGCGGCCTTCCGCGCTCTGCTGCCGCAGCTGAGCATCTCCAACGACGATTTCATCCGCACGACCGAGCCGCGGCACAAGTCGGTCGTGAGCCGGCTGCTCCAGCAGCTGTTCGACAAGGGTGAAATCTACCAGGCCGAGTACAAGGGGTTCTATTCCACCCGGCAGGAGCAGTTCCTGCAGGAGAAGGACCGGCAGCCCGACGGCACGTGGCCGGAGCTCTTCGGCGACGTGACCGAGATCACGGAGTCCAACTATTTCTTCAAGCTCGCGGGCTACCAAGCCTGGCTCGTGGATTTCCTGACGACGCATGAGGACTTCATCTTCCCGCGCTACCGCCAGAAGCAAGTGCTGGAGTTCCTCAAGGACCCGCTGAATGACCTCTGCATTTCGCGCCCGCGCGAGCGGCTGGAGTGGGGCATCCCGCTGCCCTTCGACCCGAACTACGTGACGTACGTCTGGTTCGACGCGCTTGTGAATTATTACTCGGCAGTGGCCGACACGGGGCAGTGGCCCGCGGACATCCATGTCATCGGCAAGGACATCCTCGTCCCGCCGCACGCGGTCTACTGGCCGATCATGCTGCACGCCCTCGGGCTGCCGCTCCCGAAGTCGCTGCTCGTGCACGGCTGGTGGTCGGTCAACGGCGTGAAGATGTCCAAGAGCACCGGCAACTTCATCGTGCCGGCGGACTACACCGGGGAGTTCGGCGTGGACGCGCTGCGCTATTTCCTAATCCGCGAGATGAACGTGGGCCAGGACAGCGACTTCACCCGCGCGCAGTTCCTCGTCCGCTACAATAGCGAGCTCGCGAACAATTTCGGCAACCTCGTCAACCGCACCTTGAACATGACCACGCGTTTCGGCGCGGGTTTGATCCCCGCGGCCGGCCCGGCGGAGGACGTGGAGAAGGAACTTCAGGCGCTGTGGGACAAGACCCGCACTGAGGTCATCCCGCTTTGCGAGGGCTTCCAGTTTCACACCGCGCTCGACCGCACCTTTGCGTTCATCACCGCGACCAACGCCTACATTGAAAAGCGCGCGCCGTGGAAGCTCGGCAAGTCCACCGCGGAGGCCGACCAGGCTCTGCTGCGCATGTCGCTCGCCACGATGGCGGAGGCGCTGCGGCTGGGCGCCGCTCTGTTGCAGGCGGTGATGCCAACCACCACGGAAAAGATCAACGCCGTGCTCGGCTACACGCCGGGCGCGAGCTGGCGGGACGAACTGGTCTGGGGCTCGCGGCTGGCCGGCAAGAAGGTCGCGGAGGCCCTCGTGCTGTTTCCCCGGCCCCAGCCCGCGGACAAGGCGCCAGCCAAGCCGTGACCATCCTCCCGCTCCATCCGGCGAACAACGCCTCGCCCGAGGCGCTCGAGGCGTTTCTCGCGCAGTGCCGCGCGGCGGCGGTGCAGGAGGGACACGCCAAGCTCGTGAGCATCTCGCTCGCGGTCGGCGCGCTCGATCCGCTGGCGGTGCTGGAGTCCATCTTCGAGCC
>QQNC01000306.1 GCA_003402695.1 Verrucomicrobiota bacterium
CGCTCACGCCGCTGGTGATCTGGCGCGGGGAATTCGCCAAGCTGTTCTGGTTCGGCGACGATTTCCTGCTCCTCGACCAGATTGACCGCATGGGTTTCTGGCCATGGCTGAGCCAGGCCTTCACGGAAAGCTTCGCCCCAGTGTTCAAGCTGCTGTGGGGCGGCGCCGTGTTCAGCTTCGGCGGCAGTTATTTCGCGCTGATCGCCTTGCTCTGGCTGACCCACGCCTGCAACACGCTAGGGCTGGGCCGGCTGCTCACGCGCGCCGGCTTTTCGTGGTTCACCGTCGCGAGCGTGCAACTCGTCTTCGGCCTGTCCGCGGCCAATCTCGAGACCCTCGGCTGGTCGGTCCAGTGGTCCGCCGTGCTTGCCACCACCTTTTTCCTCTGCGCCCTGCTGTGGCAGGAAAAACACGCGGCGCACCTCGGCACCTGGCGGCTCCGCGTGCACGGTCCACTGCTGCTCTTCGCCGCCGCCAGCGCCTGCTCGTTTTCGCGCGGCGTCCTCACCGGCGCCGTGCTCGCCCTCGCGATCCTGCTGCCGGTCGCCGGGGCCTCCGCCGGACTGCTCCGCTCCCGCCTCAAGCTCGCGGCCCTGCTGCTCCTGCCATCGGCAGCGGTCACGCTCGTCATCCTGCTGTTCGCGCGGGGCAACCAGCAGCATCCGGGCGGACACATCCTCGAGATGGCCCGCTACGCGGCCGGATATTTTCTGCTCAATCCCGGTTACCTGCTGCTCGGGCTCACCACTTGGGAACCGGCTCCGCTGCTCGTGCTCGCCGCCGCCAAACTCGCGCTGATTTACTGGGGCCTGCGCCATGCCACCGGCCGGCAACGGGTCGGGCTCCTGCTGCTGCTTGCTTACGATCTGGGCAACGCCGCGCTGCTCGGTCTTGGCCGCTACCACACCGGCTTCGAGACGACCATCACCTCGCGCTACAATTACAGTTCCCTCCTCGCCACCCTGCCCTTCGCCGCCCTCTGGCTCGAACACTGGCTGACCCGCCTGATCACGCCTTCCGGTGTCCGCCGGGCGGTCGCCGTCGCCGCGCTGGCGGGCATGGTTTGGTTCGGGTTGCAGGACTGGCCCCGCGAGCTGGCCTCGTTCACCGGCTGGCGCGGCACCGACCTGCGCCGGCTGATGGCAGACCAGCCCGCCGCGCGCGCCGGTGCGACCGTCCCCGCCCTCGACTATCTGCGAACGGACCGGGCAATGGAATTGATTCACCGCTACAATCTCCATTGATTCCGCCTGCGTATTCATGACTGCCGCGTCGCCCAAATCTTTCCGCCTCTGGTTCTGGGCCGGCCTCACGCTCACCGCCTTCAAGCTGTGGCTGACGCGCGGCCAGGCCGTCTACGCGATCGGCCACGCGATGCTCGACGACCGCTTGTTTCTGCAGCTGGCCGAGTCCATTGTCCGCGGCGACTGGCTCGGTGCCTACAGCCAGGCCACGCTCGCCAAGGGTCCGTTTTACTCGCTCTGGATCGCTCTGCTCTACTGGGTCGGCATCCCGCTGGGCCTCGGCGTACAGCTCGCCTACGCCGGCGCCTGCGCCGTGTTCACCCGCGCGTGCCGGCCGGCCCTTCGCTCCGGCGTGGCGCTGCTGGCAATCTACGCCCTGCTACTCTGGAACCCGATGTCGTTCGAGGCGCCCACCATGGGCCGCATCATCCGGCAGCAAATTTATACGCCGCTGGGACTGGCGGTGATTGCCGGCCTCGTGGGCCTTTATTGTCGGCGCGACCAAACCGTGCGCCGCCAACTGCCCTGGGCCGCACTTACCGGCCTGGCCTTCGGGTGCTTCTGGCTGACCCGCGAGGAAAGCATCTGGCTCGTGCCGAGCGTCGTGCTGCTGGCCGTGGCGGCGGCGGTCTGGGCGTTTCGTTTTTCCCGGGAACAGGGCCGCGTCATGCTGCGCTCCCTCGGGCTGGCCGCGGCTTTTGGCGCACTGCCACTCGGGCTGGTTTCATGGCAGAATTACCGCCACTACGGCTGGTTTGGCACCGTCGAGCTCCGCGCGCCGGAATTCGCCGACGCCTATGGCGCCATGCTGCGCGTGAAAGTGGGACCGGACCTCGATTACGTGCCCGTCACCCGCCAGGCCCGAGAGGCAATGTATGCGGTCAGCCCGACATTTGCCAAACTGCAACCCTACTTCGAGGGTGAGTACGGCACGGGTTGGGCGGGTGCGTCCACGTATGTGACCAAACTGCCCGTCGCGGAGCGCCAGATCGGTGGCGGCTGGCTGATGTGGGCGCTGCGGGACTGTGTGGCGGCGGCGGGCTACGCTCACAATGCCCGCGAGGCGCTTGATTTTTACCGGCGCATGGCGGACGAGATCAACACGGCCTGCGACACGGGCCGGTTGCCCGCGTATTCCCCGCGCAGCGGATTCATGCCGCGCCTGCGGCCGGGCCAGGCCGGCGCGGTCGCCCGCACCGTGGGCCAGTTTGC
>QQNC01000307.1 GCA_003402695.1 Verrucomicrobiota bacterium
ATCGTCGCGCCGGACCGGGAACAGAGCGCGACGAGTCATTCGCTGACGTTGCACCATCCGCTGCGCCCCGTGCAGCTCGATGATGCGCGATGGCAGGTGGACGGTACGCCGACCGACTGCGTGATGCTCGCGATCGAGGCGCTGATGCCGGAGCGTCCGGACTTCGTGCTGAGCGGCATCAATCACGGACCGAACATGGGTGAGGACGTGCTCTACTCCGGCACGGTGGCGGCCGCGATGGAAGGGCTCGCGCTCGGCGTGCCGTCGATTGCCGTCAGCTTCGCCGGTCGCAACATGCGGAGCGACGGCGGGCCACTCGAGGAATACGTCGAGCCGCTCAGTGCGCTGCTCAAGCACATTACCTCGCTCCCGACGTTTCCGCCGCATACGCTCTTCAATGTGAACCTGCCGGCCGTGCCCGCGGCCGAGGTGAAGGGCGTCAAGCTCACACGCCTTGGCCGACGGGTTTTCAATGATTCGATCACGAAGATGAAGGATCCGTGGGGTCGTCCGATCTATTGGATTGGTGGCGGCTCGGTGACGTGGAGTGCCGGCGAAGGGACCGATTTTGATGCGGTGAACAACGGATTTATCTCGGTGACACCGCTGCATCTGGATGTGACCTTCCAGGCCCGTCTCGACGATGCGGAGCGCTGGTGGACAGCCCCGTAAGCGCGACCGGCCGGCAGTTTGGCGGGGCGCGGCGGCGGCTCGTCGCCGAGCTGCAGGAGAAGGGGATCACTGATCTCGCCGTCCTGCGCGCCTTCGATCTGACGCCGCGCCATCTGTTCGTACCGACCGGTGTACAGCACCGGGCCTACGAGGACTCGTCGTTGCCGATCGGCAATGCGCAGACGATCAGCCAGCCGTCGGTGCATGCGCGCTATCTGCAGACGCTTTCCCTGCAGGGGACAGAGCGCGTGCTGGAGATTGGCACCGGCAGTGGATACCAGACGGTCCTGCTTTCACATCTGGCGGCGCAGGTTTTCAGCGTCGAACGCATCGGGCCGCTCCTCGAGCGCGCCCGCGCCGCGATCGGGAAGAGTGCGGCCACTAATGTCTCGTTGCAGCTCGGTGACGGTACCCACGGCTGGGCCGCCTACGCGCCGTACGACGCGATCCTCGTGAGCGCGGCGAGCCCCGATGTCCCGCAGCCGCTCCTCGACCAGCTCGCCGACGGCGGCCGCCTGCTGGTCCCGGTCGGCGGGCGCGAAGAGCAGCAGTTGCTGATGATTACTCGGAGCGGCACGGCGTACTCCAGAACCGAGCTCGCACCGGTCCGGTTCGTGCCGCTGGTTGGCGATCACGGATGGACGGAGTAGACCATGCATCAGATGCGCGAATACACCCGTGAAGCGCTGGTGCAGCGGCTCAGCGCGGCTATCAGGAACGTTCCGGATTTTCCGAAGCCGGGTATCGTGTTCAAGGACATCACGCCGATCCTCGCCGATGCCGAACTGTTCGGGCTGATGACGCAGGCACTGGCCGCGCCGTATGCCGATGCGGCGATCACGCACGTCGCGGCGGTCGAGGCGCGCGGGTTCATCCTTGGCGCGCCGGTCGCGCAGGCCCTCGGCGCGGCCTTCATTCCGGTTCGCAAGCCGGGGAAGCTCCCCGCAGCGACGGTCCGCGAATCGTACACGCTCGAGTACGGGACCGATGCGCTCGAAGTGCACGCCGATGCGTTCACTGCCGGTTCGCGCGTGCTCGTCGTGGATGATGTGCTCGCTACCGGCGGCACCGCCGCCGCCGCATGCCGACTTGTCGAACGCGCCGGTGGAACGATCGTCGGAGTCACTGTCCTGATGGAACTCGGTTTTCTTGGCGGCCGCGCCGCGCTTGGTGCGCAGCGCACCGACACGCTGCTGCTGTACTGACCGATGCATTCGCCCTCGCCACGCATTTCATGACTGATACGATCACGCCCGCCGTCGCCGTCGACGCCGCGTCGCACGCCCGACTCGTCGCGGCGACTGCCTGCCGCCGCACCTTTGCCATTATCAGTCACCCGGACGCCGGCAAGACGACGCTGACCGAGAAGCTGCTTCTGTATGGCGGCGCGATCCATCTCGCCGGATCGGTGAAGTCGCGCCGGGCGGTTCGCCATGCGACGTCCGACTGGATGAAGATGGAGCAGGAGCGCGGCATCTCCGTGACGTCGAGCGCGATGCAATTCGAGTACGAGGGCTACACGATCAACCTCCTCGACACGCCCGGCCACGAAGACTTTTCCGAGGACACCTATCGCACGCTCGTGGCCGGTGACAGCGCCGTCATGCTGCTCGACAACCGGCGCGGCGTCGAGGAGCGGACGCGGCAGCTCTTTGCCGTCTGCAAGCGTCGTCGCACGCCGATCTTCACCTTTGTCAACAAGTGCGACCGCGCCGGCGAAGATCCGCTCAAGCTCATCAGTGATGTTGAAGCCGATCTCGGGATCAAATGCCATCCGATCACG
>QQNC01000308.1 GCA_003402695.1 Verrucomicrobiota bacterium
ACCCCTTGTTCGCGCTGCTCCGGCTTCCCGCCAGTCATGAAGTCTGGCCACGGGTCGTCGGCGTGCTGGCTCTCGTTCTGGCCCATTACTACACGCAGGCGGCCCGTCATGAGGTCGTGGCGTTCTTCCGCTGGACCATCTCGGCCCGGCTCATGGTCTTTGTCGTCTTCGGGCTGTTCGTGGTCTTCGGCCTGTCCCCGTTCCCCCTGGCCCTGTTGGGGACCGTGGACCTCGCGTCCGCCCTCTGGACGGCCTGGGCGCTGCGCCCCTCGCCGGTCAACTGAGCCCGCTGTAGGCTTGGCGGAGGCGGGCGCAAAAAAACGGCGCGGATTTCGCCGCGCCGTTTTCGTTGGGAATTATTGTTCCGCGCACTCAGTTCCAGTGGCCTTCATAAAACCGGTAGGCATTGCCGTCCTGCTCCGTGTGCGGCGGGATCCAGCTCGAGCCCTTGTACGGAGGCAGTTCCCAATGGCCGGCCATCCATTGATAGCGGCTCTCCTGCCACGTCCAGTAACCCAGGACCCACACGTAATCGCCGGAGGGACGCGCGAGGACGACCTCCTGCTGCAGCGCGGGCGGGGCGGATGTCACGATGATCGTGTTAACGGCGGTATTCGGGTTCGAAGTCGTGGTTGTCGTGTAAGCCGTGGTGCCCTGGGGCGACGTCGTCACGTAGGTCGGTGTCTGCATCACCATGGGAACAGTTTGCGTGGTTTGCGTGGTCGTCACCTGAGTGACGGGCACCGGCGGCGGGGCGGAAACAACGTGCGACTCTTCGGAGGCACAGCCGGCGAACATCGCCAGCGCGCCACAGAGGGCGAAAGCAGGCGCGAGGAAAGTCGCGCGACTTGATGGGGCTGAAGTGTTGATATTCATACCCACCACGCTGACCAACACTTCGTCCCTCGGTTCGACGCCAAACCGCGAAAACGCCCGCCGCGGGATAATCACCCCATCCGGTTTCCTGATTTGCCAGCTGCACACCGGTCGGCTTGACTGAGGGCTTACCCAACATGTCACGCACTCTTGTCAAAGACGCCCTCAATGCCGCCGCCCCGATGGACGCCATCCTGCTCCAAGGCTGGGTCCGTACCCGTCGCGACGCCAAGGCCTTCTCCTTCATCGAGCTCAACGACGGCTCCTGCCTCAAGGGCATCCAGATCGTCGCCGACGCCGCCCTACCCGACTACGCGCACATCACCAAGGCCAACACCGGCGCCTCCCTCGAGGTGCACGGCAAACTCGTCGAGTCGAAGGGCTCCGGCCAGAAATGGGAAGTCGTCGCCACCGGCTTCACCGTGATCGGCGAGGCCGACGCCACCTACCCGCTCCAGAAAAAGGGTCACACGATGGAGTTCCTCCGCGAGATCGCTCACCTGCGTCCCCGCTCGAACCTCTTCGGCGCCGTCTTCCGCGTCCGCAGCCGCCTCGCCTACGCCGTCCACCAGTTCTTCCAGGAGAAGGGATTTTATTACGTCCATACACCCATCGTCACCGCCAGCGACGCGGAGGGCGCGGGCGACATGTTCCGCGTCACCACCCTCGACCTCGCCCACCCGCCCAAGACCGAGGACGGCGCCATCGACAACGCCAAGGATTTTTTCGGCAAGAAGACTTTCCTCACCGTCTCCGGCCAGCTCGAGGCCGAGATCTTCGCCTGCGCCCTCAGTAACGTCTACACCTTCGGCCCCACCTTCCGCGCCGAGAACTCCCACACCTCCCGCCACGCCTCCGAGTTCTGGATGATCGAACCCGAGGTCGCGTTCTGCGACCTGAACGGTGACATGGACCTCGCCGAGGAGTTCGTGAAATACCTCATCCGCGACATCCGCACCCACTGCCCCGGCGACCTGGAATTTTTCTCCAAGTTCGTGGACAAGGACCTGCTCACCCGCCTCGAATTCGTGCTGGAGAAACCCTTCAAGCGCTGCAGCTACACCGAGGCCGTCGAGATTCTGGCCCAGAGCGGCAAGACTTGGGAGCATCCCGTGTCGTGGGGCGACAACCTCCAGTCCGAGCATGAGCGCTACCTCACCGAGGAGCACTTCAAGTGCCCGGTCACCGTCTACAACTACCCGCGCGCCATCAAGGCGTTCTACATGCGCCAAACCGATGGCTGCGCCGAGGGCCGCGAGACCGTCGCCGCGATGGACCTGCTCGTGCCCGGCATCGGCGAGATCATCGGCGGCAGCCAGCGCGAGGAGCGCTTGGACAAGCTCCGCGCCGGCATGGCGCTGCACCACCTCGACGAAAAGAACTACTGGTGGTACCTCGATCTGCGCCGCTTCGGCACCGTGCCGCACGCGGGCTTCGGCCTCGGCTTCGAGCGCATGCTCATGTTCGTGACCGGCGTCGGCAACATCCGCGACGTCATCCCCTTCGCCCGCACCCCGGGCACGGCAGAGTTTTAGGAGGGCCGTGCAGGTTGCGCGCTTGCGCGCAGCCA
>QQNC01000309.1 GCA_003402695.1 Verrucomicrobiota bacterium
GGGCCGCTGATCGTGGCGAAGCAGGACCTGAACCTAAAGTTCACGAACGTGGACGAACACATTTTTGGCACCAGCACGGCGGAAGTGTCGGCCATCGGCCGGGCGTTTTACTATGTGCCGCTGCTGGGTCCGCAGGGCACGTGGCAGCTCGAGGCGCTGGAAAAAAACGGCCTGCGCGTCTGCGTGGTGCACGCTCCGCCTTTGCGCGTCCTCACCCCGGTCAATGTCGACACCCGCAGCCTGCAGATCCGGACCACCACCGGCGCGCTCCGCACGAACCGGCAGGAAATGACCGAGGCCGCCGTCGCCGACATCACGCCCCGGCTCAACCACGAGGCGCTGGTCCATGAAATCGCGGTGCGCGGGGCGGCGCGGAAGACGATCGCGGCGTTCGTCAAAAACTGGCTGATGGCGGATGGCAATTGGGCCCCGGGCCGGCTTAATGCGATCCAAGTACTGTTCCCGGGTGAAGACCCGGCCGACATGGAGTTCGCGATCCCGGAATTCAACCACCGCTGATGAAACGGACAATTATCATCCGGGACGCCGACGCATCCGCCCCGGCGGCCACGCCCGGCGCGCCCCAGACACGCTCCCACAAAGCCCGCGCCGTGCTCACGGTGCTGTGTGCCTTGATCGCGGACGGGCTGCAGTGGGTGCTGCCCTTCCTCTGGCCCGTGTGGGATGGCGCGATGGTCATTGCCATCCTCGTACTCTGGGGCCGGCGCTGGGAAATCCTGGTCGCGGTCGTTCCCGAGCTGATTCCCGGGCTGGAGCTGGCGCCGACTTGGACGATCTTCGCCGGCTACCTCGTGCTGGGTCGCCGGAGCGGGCAGCCGTCGGCAAAATAAGACATTTATTTCCAATATATTGCCCAGCTTTGACTACAAAGGTTAGGGGCTGACCCCATCGTTGGTAGACCCATCGTTGGTAATTTTGGGCTTAATTCCACCGGGCTCCGCATTGACCGGGGTTGGGGTAGCCGGCTCACTCGGAGGCACTATGGAATGGCTTTCTGATCCCCAGATCTGGATTTCGCTGCTCACGCTGACTGCGCTCGAGATCGTCCTCGGCATCGACAACGTCATCTTCATTGCGATCCTGGCGGGAAAACTGCCCCACGCGCAGCAGGCCAAGGCGAGGCAACTCGGCCTGTCGCTGGCGCTGATTACGCGCATTGCGCTGCTCTGCAGTATCTCCTGGCTGATGGGACTCACGAAGGTGCTCTTCACCCTGCCGGTGCTGGACGCCGGGATCACGGGCAAGAGCCTCATCCTGCTGGTGGGCGGACTTTTCCTCATTGGCAAGAGCGTGGTGGAGATCCACGAAAAGCTGGAGGGGGCCGACGGCCACGGCACCGATGGCCGCAAACCAGCCTCATTCCGTGCCGCCATCGTGCAGATCCTGATCCTCGACATTGTGTTCTCACTGGACTCGGTCATCACCGCGGTGGGGATGGCGAATCACCTGTGGGTCATGATTGTGGCGGTAATCTTCGCGCTCGGCGTGATGCTGATGTTTGCGGGGAAGATCGGGGACTTCGTCAACCGTCACCCGACACTGAAGATGCTCGCGTTGAGTTTCTTGATTCTCATCGGCGTCACGCTGGTGGGCGAAGCCCTCGGCCAGCACATCCCGAAAGGCTACATCTACTTCTCCATGGCCTTCGCCTGTCTGGTCGAAATGTTGAATCTCCGCCTGCGTGCGAAGAGCCAACCCGTGGAGCTGCATCAGCCATATCGGTAAGCCGCGCGGTGCGCGGCGGAGATCGGAGTTCGCAGATCGGAGTTCGGCCTTACCCACGGTCGAACAATCACGGGTAGAATTTCCGATCACGAGATCGAGTTGCCGGATATCAGCCGCTCGTCCCGATCTCCGAACTGCGATCTCCGCTTCGCCCGGGGGCGAAGCTACTTTCCGGCGGCGGCGATCCAGTGGTCCACTTCCAAGGCGAGGACGTCGAGGGGCATGGAGCCGCCGCGGAGGATGAGGTTGTGGAATTCCTTGATCGAAAACTTGGGGCCGAGGGCCGCCTTCGCCTTTTCGCGCAGCTCCAGGATGCGCAGCTGGCCGATCATGTAGGAGCAGGCCTGGCCGGGCCAGACGATGTAGCGCTCGGTCTCGGCGGGCGTGAAGCCGTAGTCGATGACCTGCTGGCGTGTCCATTTCAGGTTGTGCAGGCCGGTGTCGGCGACGAGCCGGCGGGCGCGGAAGAGCTGTAGGTTCAGATAGCCGAGCTTTCCGGGCAGGTCGCCGTCGTACCAGCCGTTCTCCGCGGCGAGCCGCTCGGCATAGAGCGCCCAGCCCTCGGTGTAGGCGGAGTTGAAGCCGAACACGCCGAGCTTCCGGTAGCGCGGCAGCTCGGTGGATTCCTGCTGGTAGGCGATCTGGAAGTGGTGGCCGGGGACGGCCTCGTGGTAGGCGGTTGATTTCA
>QQNC01000310.1 GCA_003402695.1 Verrucomicrobiota bacterium
GTCTTGATCGCATCGGCGCTGGAATCGATCAGCGTCACGTCCCGCCCGTGCCGATCGGCCGCGTCGCCGAAGCTCCCGCTGCCGGCAAAGAAATCGAGCAACTTGTCGGACGGCTTCGAGTGCACTTTGACGATGCGCTCGAGAACGCCGAGCGGCTTCTGCGTCGGATAGCCGGTCTTCTCCTTCCCCGTCGGACTGACGATCGTGTGCCACCACGTATCGGTCGGCAGCTTGCCGCGGGCGGCCTTCTCGGGGGTCACGAGCCCGGGCGCCATGTACGGGATGCGATCGCAGGCCTTCACGCGGTAGGTGAACCGCTCGGGGTTCTTCGCATACCAAAGAATCGTGTCGTGCTTCGCACTCCACCGTTTGGTCGTGCGGGCGCCGTAGTCGTATGCCCAGATTATTTCATTGATGAATGACGCGCGGCCGAAAATACCGTCGAGCATCACCTTGATGTAATGCACCTCGCGGTAGTCGAGGTGCACGAACAAGCTCCCCGACGACCGCAACAGCCGGTACGCCTCGAGCAACCTCGGCTCCAGAAAGGCCGGATAATCGTCAAAGCGGTCGGCGAATCGCTTGGTGCCGAGCGACTCCGTGGTGTACCGCTCGCCGGCGAACCCGATGCGTGTCCCCTTCCCGCTCTTCACGGTCCGGGTCCGGGTGCGCTTCTGCGTCCGCCCCGTATTGAACGGCGGATCGATATAGATGAGATCGAAACTTCGCGCGCCGAATGTCGGCAGAAGCTTCAGATTGTCGCCACGATAGATGTTGATCACGGACTAAAGATAAGGAGCGCCTCGGAACTTGGCGGCAACGGCGGATTTGCCAGATTCGCTGTGATATTCCTCACAGTTCCCGCGCCAATCCGAGGCGGCTGTTGTTTTGGGTCGCACAGTTGAGAACATTTCGGGGTAGAACGCGCATTCCCCCGAAACTGTGGAGCTCCCTCGCATGTCAATGCATCGCGCGGCCCGACTCGCCGCGATGATCCTGACGGCCGTCGCGCCGCTCAACGCGCAGCAACCGGCCCCGAAAAAGCAGCCGATTGTCAAAAACGCCCCGACGACGACGCAGTTCCGCGTCCCGGTCGAATACTTCACGCTGACCAACGGCCTCCGCGTCGTGATGTCGCGCGACACGACGGCCCCGACCGTTGCCGTGGGCGTTTACTACCGCGTCGGCTTCCGTACCGAGCCGCGTGACCGCACGGGGTTCGCGCATCTCTTCGAACATCTGATGTTTCAAGGCTCGGGCAACCTTGGCAAGCTCGAGTTCGTGAAACTTATAGAAAGCAACGGCGGCATTCTCAACGGTTCGACGCGCTTCGACTTCACGAATTACTACGAGCTCGTCCCGTCGAATACGCTCGAGACGATCCTCTGGGCCGAAGCCGACCGGATGAAGGGGCTCGCGATTGATACCGCGAACATCAACAACCAGCGCGACGTCGTGAAGAACGAAGTGCGCGTCAACGTCAAGAATCAGCCGTACGGTTCGTTCCCGTGGATCGACGTCCCGATGGTCGCCAACACCAACTGGGCCAACGCGCACGATTTCTACGGCGACTTCAAGGATCTCGACGCGGCAACGCTCGCCAATGCGGCAGCCTTCTTTCGCACCTACTACGCGCCGAACAACGCCGTACTGGCGATCGTCGGTGACTTTACGCCGGTGCAGGCGCGCACGTGGGTGGAGAAGTACTTCGGCGGCATTCCGGCCTCGAACCCGGCACCGACGCCGGATCTTTCCGAACCGGCGCAAGCCGCCGAGCGCATCGGCTCGCGCGTCGATTCACTCGCCAACCGCCCGGCCCTCGCCGTCGCGTGGCACACGCCTCCGCGCTTCACGCCGGAGTGGTATGCGATCGGGATCATCGACCAGCTGATGGCGCAGGGACGCGATAGTCGCCTCTACGACGCGCTGGTCCAGCAACAATCGCTCACTGGCGATGTCAGCGCCGGCATCAACTGGGGACTCGGCAATCAGTTCGATTACTCCGGCCCGATGCTCTGGATGATCACCGCCTATCACGACAGCGACAAACCGTCGACGGCGCACCTCGACGTCATGAACCGCGAGTTCAAATCGCTGCGCACGGTGGCCGTGGATGCGAAAACGCTCGTGCGTGCCAAGACGAAGATGAAATCCGCGCTCTACGCCGCCGCCGACGAACAGCTCGGACTTGGCAAGCTCAACCTGCTCGCGAGCTTTGCCCTCTTCGACGGCGATCCCGGGCGTATCAATCAGCTCGACGCGGGCTTCGCCGCTGTCACGCCGACGCTCATTCTCAAAACGGCGCGGGAGTACCTGCGGCAGAACCAGCGCACGGTTTACACCATCATTCCGGGCGCCAAGAACGCGCCGGGCGGAGGCCGCTGATCA
>QQNC01000311.1 GCA_003402695.1 Verrucomicrobiota bacterium
AAGTCGAAGCGCGTCGGCAGCCTCGGGGCATTCAACAATCGTTTCGACCTGATCTACAATCAGCCGCTGAACGACCAGTGGCGCTTCCTCGTTGGTGGCGGTTGGACAGGTTCGCAGTTCAAGTCTGACACCACGAAGAACCAGTACGATTCCGGCGCCAACGTTGTCCTCGGCTTCCGTTACTGCGTCAATGAGAACTGGTCGTGGAAGACCGAAGGGGTCGCCGACCTCAAGGATCCGTCGGACCAGACGCCAACCGGTGAGCGCACGACGACCTACGGCATCCGCCTCGGCGTCACGCACTTCTTCGGCGGTCAGGCCAAGAATGGCCCGTGTCTGAATGCGGCGCCAGTGAAGGCCGTCGTTCCGCCGCCGCCTCCGGCCCCCGCCCCGGCCCCCGCCCCGGCTCCGGCTCCGACCCCGGCGCCTGTTGCTCCGGCGCCTGCGCCGGCTCCGCCGGCTCCCGCCCCGGCCAAGCCGCGCGAGATCATGACGCTCCACGACGTGCACTTCGCCTTCGACAAGTACAACCTGACGAAGGTTGCACAGGACACGCTCAACGTGGCCGTCGCTTATCTGAAGGCGCACTCCGATGCCAAGATCGAAGTTCAGGGACATACGGACAACATCGGGAGCGATGCGTACAACCAGGGATTGTCGGAACGCCGCGCGATGTCGGTGAAGGCGTATCTGAAGTCGCAGGGGATCGCCGAGAGCCGGATCGCCACGAAGGGATTTGGCGAGAGCACGCCGATTGCCGATAATGGCTCGAAGGATGGACGGGCGCAGAATCGCCGCGCGGTTGTGATCGAAGTACCGTAAGAGCAGTCGCAAGAGACAAAAGCCCGGTGAGCAGATGCTCACCGGGCTTTTGTCTTCTAGGAACAGTGGGAGTCGCAGTGCGATAAGCGAGTTGCAGACGGAGTGCGAGCATAGTGGGAGTCGCAGTGCGATAAGCGAGTTGCAGACAGAGTGCGAGCATAGTGGGAGTCGCAGTGCGATAAGCGAGTTGCAGACAGAGTGCGAGAACCGCAAATGTGCGCGCGGCGGGCCGAAGGCCCACCGCGCCTTCCTTTGCCGTCCACTCGCACTCCGTCTACTACTCGCTTATCGCACTGCGACTCCCACTGTTCTCCCACCCGCACTGTCTCGCACTCTTTCAGTGCTCGCACTAGAGTTCGAGAGTGAAACAGATCCTGCTCGCTGATGCGGATGCCTTTTTCGTCGCCGTCGCCCGCAAAATCGATCCCGATGGCGCTGGCAAAGCGCCGCTGCTGATCGTTGGCGGGCGGCCGGGATCGCGCGGTGTCGTCTGTTCCGCGTCCTATGAAACCCGCGCCTTCGGCGTCCGCTCGGCGATGTCGATCTCGCAGGCCCTCCGGCTCTGCCCGGACGCGATGTGCGTGCCGGTTCCGCGACACGCGTGCTCGGACACCAGCCGCGCAATTCGACGGGTGCTGGAACGATTTACCCCCGCCGTCGAAGGGGCGAGCATCGACGAATGGTATCTCGATCTCACCGGCACCGAGGCGCTCTATCATCATGCGCCGCTCGCTGAGATGGCGCGCGCGATTCGCGCGGCGGTCTTCGAGTCGACCGGGATGTACGTCTCGATCGGCGGTGGATCGAGCAAGCTGATTGCCAAACTCGCCGTCGAGCACGGGAAGCCGTCGCGGGCACCAGAGGCCGGCGGCGTTTACATCGTCGCAGAGGGAGAAGAACTCGACTTCATGAAGCGCGTCACCCTCGCCGAAATCCCGGGGATCGGCCCCAAGCTGCAGGAGAAGCTCAAGACGCTCGGCCTCGAGCGGGTCGAGGACGTCTTGCCGCACAGCGTTCAAACGCTCGAGCGCTGGGTCGGGCCCAAACTTGCGGCGTGGCTCCATGGGCGCGTCCGCGGCCTCAGCAGCTCGGCCGTCGAGCCGCGCGCGCCGGCGAAGCAGATGAGCCGCGAGGAAACCTTTGACCGCGACATCGTCGACCCGGCCAAACTCGAGTCGGAACTCCGTCTCCTGGCGTCGAAGGTCGCGGCCGATCTGCGCGGCGACCGACTCGGCGCGCGGACGATCACCGTCAAACTGCGCGAGACGGATTTCACCACGCGGACGGCGAGCCGCACGCTGCCGGCTCCGGTCGAATCGGACCGCGCGATCATCGACACGGCGCTGGCGCTCCTCGCGCATTTGCGCGGCAGCCGAAGGAGCGCGGCGCGACTCGTGGGGGTGGCCGTCTCCAACTTCACCGCGGCGAGGGACGCCGAGCAGTTGACGATGTTTGGTGGGGCGGTCCCCGCGGCCGACGCCCCGGAGCAAGAGAAAGACCGCGACCTCTCACGGGCGATGGATCGTGTGCGCGAGCGGTTTGGCGAC
>QQNC01000312.1 GCA_003402695.1 Verrucomicrobiota bacterium
ACCATCATGCAGTCGATGCCCTTGGCATTGTAGTTGTACCGGTACTTCCCGCTGATCGGTCCGCCCATGTGGGTGTGGCTCTGGTTGCCCTGGTAGCGAATACGGATCTCTGAATTGTTGATCGTCGGGCGCTCCTGCACGATGCCACGGATGATGTCCATGGTCGGCCCGTGATTGACGAGGAAGTCAAAGGCTGGGTCGGTGTTGAAAAAATCTTCGATGATCACCGTCGCGCCCTCCTTGCGCTCTCCTCCGGCGTAATAGCCCTTCTCGGCGTTGACGTGGTAGTCCGAATTCCACGCGCTTTTCTTCCGTGGCGGTTGCGTGAGGCGGGCCACGGCATGCTCCTCCACCGCGTCAATCGCCCGCGCCAGCCGGGTCGTTTCGTCGGCACCCAGCAAGCCGGGCAGCACGAGATAGCCTTGACGGTCGAATTCGTATTTTTCGATTTCGGTCATGGTGCTTAATTCCCAAAAATTTCCAGCATGCGCGAGAACAGCCGGTTCACCTTCGCCTGGTTGTCCTTCACGAGCTCCTTGAACTTCACGAAGTCGATCTCCGTGCCCTCGAGTCCGTTCGCGTAGTTATCGATCAGCGCGAGACTGTTGTACCGCAGGCCGAGTTCACTGCAGAGGTCGGCCTCGTGCGCCGCCGTCATGCCGACCACGTCGCCCCAGTGCTGCACGATCTTGATCTCGGCCTTCGTCTCGAAGCGCGGCCCGCGCATCTGCACGTAGACCTTGCCCGGGTGGATCGTGAACTCCGGCGCGAGCTTCGCGATGAGAAGGGGGATCAGGTTGTTCGCGATCGCCGGTGCCCCGCCCTTCAGCTCCTGGTCGAAGAACGTCGCCGGTCCCTGCTGCAGCCCCACGTAGTCGGCACACGAGACAAACGTCCCCGGCGGCAGCTCCTTCTTGAGCGATCCGACCGAGTTCAACGACACGATGTCCTGGAACCCAAGGTCGGCCAGCGCGCGGATATTGGCGCGGTAGTTGATCGAGTGCGGCGGCAGCGGGAAAGCATAGCCGTGGCGGTTGATCAGCGCAAAATCGCCCTTGGTTTTGTAGGTCACCGGGCCGTAGGCCGTCTCCACGGTTTTCACCACCCACGCCTTGAACAGGTCCGAGTTGACGATGCTGGTGCCACTGACAAATGCGATTTTCAATTTTCGATTTTCGACTTTCGATTTCTGAGCAATGCGTCCTGTGGGTGGGTCATTTGGAGCATAGCGTCCGGTCCGGATGACTCGGCAACCTGAAATTTGCGCCCAAAGACCATCCGCACCCTTGCCTCTTTTCGAGATTCCGTCCGAATCGGCCCGTCCTCCCCCGGATCCCGCCTGCGGGGCCCCAATCGAAAACCGAAAATCGAAAGTCGAAAATTTCCCATGCCCCTGATCGACAAACCGCTCCCTGAACTGAAAACTTATCTGGGCCGCAACCCGCGCCCGGCCGACCACGACGCCTACTGGGCCGCCGCGCTCAAGGAGCTCGACGCCACCGATCCGAAACCGGAGCTCGTGCCGTCGAAGGAAATCGCCCCGCGGCACAGCGAGGCGTTCGACCTCTGGTTCACCGGCGTCGGCGGCGCCCGCATCTACGCGAAATACGTCCGCCCGAAGAAATCGTCCGGCAAGAACCCCGCCGTGCTCCAGTTCCACGGCTACACGGGCAACAGCGGTGACTTCACCAGCCGGCTCGCGTGGTCCGGCGAGGGTCTCTGCGTCGCCGCCATGGACTGCCGCGGCCAGGGCGGGCGTTCCGAGGATACCGGTGGCGTGAAGGGCACGACGTACCGCGGCCAGATCATCCGCGGCCTCGATGATCCCGACCCGGCCAAGCTGCTTTACCGCCAGATCTTCCTCGATACCGCGCAACTCGCGCGGGTCGTCATGGGTTTCCCCGAGGTGGACGCGACCCGCGTCGGCGCCATGGGCGGCTCCCAGGGCGGCGCCCTTACCCTCGCCTGTGCCGCGCTGGAGCCGCGCATCAAGCGCGCCGCGCCGCTGTTTCCCTTCCTTTGCGACTACCAGCGCGTGTGGGAAATGGACCTTGCGAAGGACGCCTACGAGGAATTGCGCACCTGGTTCCGCCAGTTTGACCCGCTTCACGCGCGCGAACCGGAAGTCTTCACCAAACTGGGCTACATCGACTGCCAGTTCCTCGCCCCGCGCATCAAGGCCGAGGTTCTGATGTTTGTCGGCCTGATGGACACCATCTGCCCGCCCAGTTCCCAGTTCGCCGCCTACAACAAGATCACGTCCAAGAAGGACCTCGTGATCTACCCCGACTACGGCCACGAGGGCCTCCCCGGCGAAAGCGACCGGACCTTTAATTTCATGCT
>QQNC01000313.1 GCA_003402695.1 Verrucomicrobiota bacterium
CGGCCAGAGTGCATCCCGCACTAATGGCGTCAGCCAGGCTTAGGATAACGTCCTGAAACGCCCGGTTCCGCTCCGCGCGGGCCAGGACATGCAGAGCTCGGTGGAGCGGCAGACCCGCCTTCAGTAGCGTGGCCAGCTGGCGTGTAAATAGCATCAGCCCCTTGCGCCCAACCGCCCGGCCAATCGTGAGTCGCTTCCACGCACTGCCCAGGTTCGGCCTGGTTTCACCCCGATTTCTGACGGAACCCGCGCCGCCACGAGGGGCATCACTGCCTGCTTCTGGACCCGGCCGCAGGCCGAGCGCGATGGGTGCCACTCCACGGGTCTTAAGTTCCGAAACGGCGATTCCCTGAGGAGGGGCGATGATCGCACCCTGAGTCTTCAGGCCGCTGCCGCTGTCCGGAACGACCACCATGTCAGGGTTCGCCGGCATCTTCAGGTGTGCTTTGCGATCTCCTCAAGGGTGGTGACCCCGGACATGACCGCCCGGAGTCCTTCCTCCCGCAACGTCCTTAGGCCCAGTTGGCGCGCTTGGTCACTGAGCAGCTGGGCCGGAGCCTTTTGGCTGACGAGCTCCCGCAATGGCTCAGTCATGATCAGCCATTCGAAAATTCCCAATCGTCCGCGATACCCCGTCTGCCCGCAGCGCTTACAGCCGCGGCCGCGGAAACAGGGGCGTTCATGCCACTCCGCCGGCTTGAGTTCCAACTGGCGCATCAGGTCTGCGCGCGGCTGGCAGGTGATGCGGCAGTCCGGACAAATGCGTCGCACCAGCCTCTGCGCCAGTACCGCCTCAACTGTGGACGCGAGGAGATAGGGCTCCACCCCCATGTCGATCAGCCGGGTCACGGACGCCGGTGCATCGTTGGTGTGCAGCGTCGACAGCACCAAATGCCCCGTCAGTGATGCCTGGACGGCGATCGACGCGGTTTCCAGGTCACGAATCTCACCTACCATAATGACATCCGGATCCTGCCGGAGGAACGCCCGCAAAGCCGTGTCAAAGGTCAGACCTGCACCCGGATTGACCGGCACCTGCATGATACCCTCGATTTCATATTCCACCGGATCCTCGATTGTCAGCAGCTTGACCTCAGGTGTGCTGATGGCCCGAAGCCCGCTGTACAACGTGGTGGTCTTGCCGGATCCGGTCGGCCCGGTGACGAGCACGATTCCGTAGGGTCGATGGATGACCTCCTGCATTCCCGCGAGTACGTCGCCTGGCAGGCCAAGTGCGGTCAGTTCCAATTCCACGGCCGCCTGGTCGAGCACACGGAGAACGACACTCTCGCCACACTGCGTCGGCAGCGTCGACACGCGGAGATCCACGGTCCGTCCATTCAGCGTGACCCGGATCCGGCCATCCTGGGGCGTCCGGCGTTCCGCAATATCGAGATTGGCGAGCACCTTGAGGCGAGAGGTCACCGGAAGGGCCAATTCCCTGACCGGTGAAGTCAGCGTGTAGAGTACACCGTCCACCCGGCAGCGGATCTTGAATTCATGCTCAAAGGGTTCGAAGTGAATGTCACTCGCCTGGTCAGAAATGGCCCGGGTGAGCACCTGATTCACGAGTTGGATGACCGGCGGCTGGCCCGACATGGCCGTGAGATCAGTCGCGGACGGCTCGGCTGCAAGTGCGGCGACTTTCGGTGAGCCCGGCTGGCCGGGGGCAACCTCCGGCCGATTCGGGTCATCTCCATAGTGCAACTGGAGCAACCGCTCGAGCTCGTGAGGCTCGCAGGCCAGAAGGCGCACCTCGCGATTGAGCGCAAACGCGAGGTTCTCGGCCAGCTGGGTGTTTTCCGGCTCGGAGGTCAGAATTTCAAGACTGCTCCCAACCGCCCGCAGCGGGAAAACCCGGTGGGCCCAAGCGAGGGCTCCAGGCAAATGCTCCACTGGATTCCAGGTTAACGCCACCGGCAGTTCCACCATTGCAGGCCCAGCGAACGCGCGGCGCTACCCCTTGGCCGCTGCGTCGGCGTCAGAAATCCGTTATCATTCCCAACCTGAGCTGCATCCGCTTTCTTCCCGGGCGATTTTCTGCCGAAGGATATTACGGTCGGAGTCTGAAGCCTCGCGCGATGGGGCGAAACGCGCCCGCTCCGCCCCGGCACGGACGTGACTTGGCGCCGGTCAGAGCGCCTTCAATTTCGCGCCGACCGCGACAAGCTTGTCCCGCATGAGCACGGGGTCCTGGGCTTTCTCCACGCACTCGTCCGCCGTGATGAGCTCGCGGTTGAACAGACTCATCAGGTGGGTATCCATGGTGATCATGCCAAGATTGGCGCCCGTCTGGATGTCCGAATTGATGCGGAAGGTCTTGTTCTCGCGGATCAGCGA
>QQNC01000314.1 GCA_003402695.1 Verrucomicrobiota bacterium
AAGTCGCACAGCGTGAAATCAATCTCGTGCCCCACCGCCGAGATCACCGGCACCGTGCACGCCGCCACCGCGCGCACCAGCGGCTCCTCGTTGAACGCCCACAAATCCTCCAGGCTGCCGCCGCCGCGCCCGATCACCAACAGGTCAAAAATCCCCAGTTCTTGCGCGAGTTCCAGCATCGCCACCATCTCGGCCGCCGCGCCTTCGCCCTGCACCTTCGCCGGGAGGACCACCAGCCGCCCGCGCCAGCCGCGCCGGGTCAGAATGCGCATGAAATCCTGCACCGCCGCACCGGTCGGCGACGTGATGAAGCCCACCGTCGCCGGCATCATGGGGATGAGACGCTTCTTCTCCGCGGCGAACAGCCCTTCGTCCGCCAGCTGGCGCTTCAGCCGCTCAAACTCCTGTTGCAGCCGGCCCACGCCGTCCTCGATCACCGCGCGCACAATCAGCTGATACTGGCCGCGGGCCTCGTACACGCCCACCTCGCCGTAGACCACGACCTGCTGCCCGTCCCGCAGCTTCACCGTCTGCCGCGCGGCATCGCCGCGGAACAGCACCGCGCTGACCGACGCGTCCGCGTCCTTCAGCGAAAAATACACATGCCCGCTCGCCTGCGCGCGGAGGTTCGACACCTCGCCGCGCACCCAGCCGGGCCGGATGCCGCTCTCGAGCAGCGCCTTCACCTTGCGGGTGAATTCGCTGACCGACACCACCTGGTCCGACTTCCCGCCGAGGTCGATTTCCCGGCCGGTCTTCATGTCACGGATATTTTCTTCTTTGCCGAAAAATGACGGCGCACCAGGTGCGTCGCCGCGACCAGCGCCACCAGCAGGCCGGCGATCATGGCGACCATCCGGCCCTTGCCGTGCATGATGGCGTCGCCGAACAGGATCGCCGCGACGTTCTGCGGCAGGGACAGCACCGCCGTCCACAGGAAATACTTCCCGAAGGGCACCTCCGCCAGGCCGAGCAGATAGTTCTGCACGCAATAGGGAATGCCCTGCGTCACGCGCATGATGACGATCAGGCTCGTGGCATCGCCCTCTTCCGCGCGGGGCAACTGATAGCCCAGCCGGGTGACGAGCTTCGTGAGCAACGGACGGAACGCCCACCGCGCGAGGCAGTACGTCAGGGTGAAATTCACCGTCAGGGCCAGCAGCGAGCACAGAATCACGTTCCCCATCCCCAGCTTCTCCGCCCAGAGCGGCCCGGCCGAAAGGATGAAGACCAGCACGGGGGCGCCCACTGCCGGCAGGAGCGCCAGGGCCGAGAAAAACACCCACGGACTCGCACTGCGGATCAACGCCATGCCCTGGTCAAAATAACTGCGGAGATTCAGCCCGCGCAGCAGCAACCCGGCGATGACCACGATCACCAGTACTCCCACGGCAAGTTTCACCCACGGAATTTTTTTGGCGGCGGACGCTTCGGACGGCATGCGGCCAGCCTGCCCGCCCGCGCGCGCCACCGTCAAGCGCGGGGGAGGATCTGAGGATTGTCATTGCGAGGAGGTCACAGACCGACGCGGCAATCCATCTGCTGAACGTGGCCAGCCCGGATGGATTGCCACGTCAGCCCTTTGGCTGCCGCGCAATGACAATCGAGGGAGCAGAAATTCATGTCCGCTTGTTCGACCTGCGGTGGAAAGTTCGGCGATTTTCGGGCTCAACGAAAACACGCCTGCTCCTGTGCCCCCATTCGTGCGTCAATTGAACGTAAAACCAATGCCGCCATGGCAGGTGCCCGCCCAACCCGGTCCCATTCCCGCGCCGGCAGGCTTGCCGCCGCCGGAGGGCTGCGTTGTCCTGTGCCACCTCCCCGCGCATGCCCGCCCCGCCGTCCGCCCCCGCCAGTTCTCTCCGTGCCCTGTGGCCGGTCGCGGTGCCGGTGCTCGTCGCCCTGGCCTATGCGAGCGGTCACCTGGGGTGGTACCTGACGACACCCCTTGGCCGGGTGCCGGTACTCGATGAGCGCGAAAACCTCGCCCTCGCCGAGTCCATCTTTCGCGGCACGCTGCCCGCCGAGCCGTTTTACCGGGCCTCCGGTTATGCCCTCGTCCTGGCTTCACTGCGCAGTCTCGGGGTGGCGGCCGGCGCCTTGTTTTCCACCGCACTCGCCCTTGGCGCCGTGCTGCACGCGGTGAATGCCGGCCTGGTCGCGCTGCTCGCGCGCCGCTGGTTTGGTCCGGTGGCCGCGCTCGCGGCGGGCCTCCTCTGCGCGCTGAACCCGGTGCTGGTCCACTATTCGACGCAGGCCCTCGACGCCGTGCCGGCCCTCACGCTGTTTCTGGCCGGTCTC
>QQNC01000315.1 GCA_003402695.1 Verrucomicrobiota bacterium
CCGACCCAGATTTGGATGTCGCGGGCGACCAAGCTTCGCGCCGTGAAATGAAGCACGACCTTCAGGGGATGATCCTGGGGATTGACCAGCTCCAGGGTCGCGTCGCCCTTGGTCCAGTTCCACAGCTGAGTCTGCCGGCCGCGCAATAATTCCGTGCCATACCAACCCTCGCCCAGTTCGGCCCGCAGCCAGTAGGGACTGCCCGTGCGCACGAGGGAATACCGCCGGCCGATGATCGCACCGTCCGGTCCCGGCACCCGCACCTGCAGCATCCCACCGTTCAAGTCCCAGTCGCCTCGCAGCGGCGTGTTCAGCCGGCCTTCGTAGGTGTGGGTGAGGAAATACTGCGGTTTGCGCAGCAGCAGCGCGTTCGTCCAGAGCCGCGTCCAGAAATCCGGCACCAGGATGTTCACGGACTTCACCCGGGCCATGGTTTCCACTTTTCCCACTGCCAGCAGGTCCCGGTCGACGATGAGCAGACTGGCCTCGACCCGCTGCGACAGCAGGTACAGGCCGCGCAGGTTCATGACCGTAACCACGACGATCATGCCGAGGGCGAGGCCCCGCAGCAGGGAGCTGCGATCCTTCAGCCAGAGCAGCCAGTGGCAGAACGCCACCAGCAGCACGGGATAAAACACCGAGAAGAGCTTGTACGCATCGTAGCTGGCATTGTTGCCGAACTTCAGACCGCGCCATTCGAGATAGGCATAACCGGCCATGACCGGGAGGATGAAGGCCACGACCAGCCACGCCTGCTTCCAGCGCTTGATGACCGACCGCAGCCACGCGCCCACCAGCAACAGCACCGTCAAGCCGCCGAGGATCCAGGACCCAACGCCGGTCAGTTCGGCCAGCGGCCGCGGCCCGATTCCCTTGACCATGCCGAGCCAGCCCTCCGGCCAGAGCACCGGAATTTTCCAGCCAAAGTCATACTGTCGGAACAGGAGGAAACGCTCCACCAGTCCCGCCGCCCGCGCGTAAAAAAACAGGGCGCTCACCGCGAGGGGCACCAGCATCCAGCCCAGCCAGCGGGCCAGTTTCCGGAAATCATTCTTCTCCAGGGTCCAGCCCGCCACGCAGGCGGTCACCGGGACCAGGCAGATGATCACGATGAAATTATAGGCGCCCCAGATCAGGCCGAAACCCACCAGCAGCAATCCGCCATACGTCCAGCCGCGCCGCCCCCCACCCGGCTCCCGCCACATCGCCAATCCCGCCCAGGTCACCAGCGCGATGGCTTGCGCGGCCAGGATCTGGCCGGGCGCCACATTGTAGACCGCGTATCCCGTCACCGGGCTGATCGTGAAGATGAACGCCAGCCAGCTGCTCGCCCCGCGGCCAAAACCCGCGGTCGACCTAGCCAGCCAGTAAACCAGCGGCAAAGCCAGGACCAGCAGCACGACGGTCATCAGGCCGGTGGTTTCGTGCGGCTCCAGGCCCAGCACCGAATCGTTGAGCGCAATCAGCGCCGAGGGCGTGAAATGGTTCAGCTTCAGCCAGAAATCATAAAAATTATCCACCGACGCGATCGACACCACCTCGGTGAGCCCGAGAAAACCGCTGCGATCATTGCTGGCGAACTCCTGCAACACCCGCGCCCCTGCCGCGTAATCCGCCGCATCACAGCTGCCGATGGAGACCGTCGTCAGGTCCCGGGCCACCCGGGCCAGCGGCAGCGTCAGCAGCAGCAGGCCGAGCGCCATCAGCCCGCCCAACCCGGCAAACCGGCCAAGATCCCGGCCACTCGTGCGCCAGTCCCGCCGCGACAGGCCCCACAGCAACAGGGCCACGGGCAGCAATTCCGCCCAGCGACCATAAGCATGGGTCCCCGTCAGCGTGGTGTGCGCGCCCAGCCAGACCACCGCGGATTGCAGGACCAAGCCGCACGGTGCGATCCACACCGGCCAGAATCTCCGCCAGCGCACGGGGGTAACAAGCAGGGCCAAACCCACACCCCAGATCAGGATGTGCAGCAGCAGCCCGAACGAAACCAGCAGGTAAATCATGAAGCGGGAAAACCTTATCACGACCCGGGACGGCCCGGCAATGAAAAGCACCGGGCGAACTACCTAGCGACGGGCCACCGCCAGAATCGAGCTGCCCATGGGCAGGTTGCCCACGCGCCGGATCCATGCGGACTCGCCAGCCAGGACCGTGGAAAACCCTGATTCCAACCACGGCGGCGAAAGCTTCACGTCGCTGCCGCCAACCGGCGGCGGGAGCAACTTGCGCCGCGCAGCGATGAGCGGCAGCAGCACGCTGTTCCAATGGGTGAG
>QQNC01000316.1 GCA_003402695.1 Verrucomicrobiota bacterium
AGGTAGCGGCCAAAGCCCACGAAAACATCCACGACCGGCTTGGTTTCCAAGTCGCTCATGCCGTCTCCCACCATCACCACCTTCTCCGGCTGGTACTCCCGCCGGAGTTGCTCAATCACTTCAACCTTGCCGCCCGTGCGCGCGGTCGGCGCCGTTTCGTCAAAACCGGCGTAGCGGCCATCGGCCGTAAAGTTCAGTTCCACCGCCACGATCCGCGTCACGCCCAGAAAATCCGCCAGCGGCTGGATGGCCTGGGTGAATCCGCCACTCACGATGACGGGCGTCCAGCCGCGCGCCACCAATGCCGTAAGCGTCTCCCGCGCCGTCGGCTCGACCGTCTCGACATAGCGCCGGCCCACCGTGGCGAGATCCTCGCGCCGCGGCTCGATGATTTCCAGCCGGCGCCCGAACACACTCTCGACCGACACGCGACCGTCCATCGCATCGTTGGTCATCGCCTCCACCCGGCCCAACACCGCCAGTCCGCGCAGCCGCGCCAGCTCATCAATGCCCTCGATGGCGCTCAGCGTGCTGTCACAGTCCAGGCAGATCAATTTGGTCGCAGGCACCGCACCACACAGGCAGCGCCGGGAAGTGTGCGCCAACAAAAAAAGCCCTCCAGAACGGAGGGCTTGAAAGGGTCGGAAGCGCCGGCAGCGGCTTACTTCTTCGTGACGCGCTTGAACTTCGAGGTGAACTTCTCGACCCGGCCGGCGGTGTCAACGAGGCGCTTCTCGCCGGTGTAGGCGGGATGCGAGTCCATGGTCACGTCGCGCGCGACAACGAAATATTCCACGCCATCAATCTGCTCCTTGCGGGCGGACTTCATGGTGGAACGGGTGAGGAAACGACGGCCGGTACCGATATCGAGGTAGCAGACGTTGTTGAGGATGGGATGGCCTTCGGCTTTCACGGGAATAGGTGGGTTAATCAGCCCTGCCGTGCTTTGTAGCGCGGCTCGACTTTGTTGATGACGTAGATCTTGCCCTTGCGACGCACGACCTGGCAGGCCGGGTGACGCTTCTTGGCGGATTTAATGGAGGAAACGACTTTCATAAAAGGGTCAAAACATCGGCTGCACCCCACCCCTGTCAACCGAAATGTCCGCGGGAGGGGATGCCGTTTGGGTCGAGGTCGGTTGCGCGCTCGCGTGCAACGTGGCGTGCAAGCACGCCACCTACGCAATACCCACCACCGGCCTACCTATCTCGCGATCGATCCGTCGCTTGTGGTCGGTATGAACCACCGCGCTCACCTCACTGTCCCTGGCGCGGGGGCGGCAGGGGCGACCACGAAACCGGTACGCCCCAGCGTTCGAACGGGCTGTGACTCCAGCCAGCGCGGGCCGAATCCCAATAGCCAATCTCGATAATGTCATCGTCCATCTTCACCAGGACGTGTTCGCCGGGCTCCGGAAACCGGGCGGCCAGGGCGATCCAGGTGCGGGGGGCCTGACTGGCCTCCGCGAGTGCCTTCTCTGTCGCGCGATCTAATTTTTGTAGGACCATGCTTCAGTCTAAGCGAACGCGGCGGCGGCTCAGCAAATCCAATCCCAAGTCTTTGGCCCCTACCCGAAGGTCCCACTCGGCCCTAGTGCGGACCGGACCGGTTGTTTACCGGAGGTCGGGCTTTACGCCCTGCCGAGTCGGCCTAAAGCAGGTCGGGCGTAAAGCCCGGCCTCCGCCGACCCGCCAGCCGCCTCTTCAGTTCCGGCTCGTGTCGTCGGGCTCGTCCGCGAGCAGCCGCCATTCCTCGCCCAGATTGCCGAGCACTTTCCGCCAGAGTGATCCGTCCTGCGGCTGCTCCAGCAGGTCGCCCGGGATGTCGGTCACGATCCAGGTGTCATGCTTCAGCTCGTTTTCCAACTGGCCTTTCGACCAGCCGGAATAACCGAGATACGCGCGCACCTGGGTGCCTTCCTCGCCCAACATCTGCCCGGCCTTCTCCGGCTCGATCCCGAAATGCAGCTGAAACCCATCCGCCCGGTTCTGCCACGCCACCAGCAACAGTTGCTTGGGCTGGACCGGTCCACCGGTGAACACCGGCACCCCGGCCAGCGCGCCGAGCGCAAACTCCCCGTTCCATTCCCCCAGCCGCTGGCCCAGCGGCCGGTTCATCACAATGCCCATCGCCCCGTCCGGCCCATGCGCGGACATCAGCACAACGGACCGGCGAAAATTCGGGTCCTTCATCGCCGGGTGCGCCAGCAACAATGAACCGGCAATGCTCTGCTGGGTGTTTTTGCGGCGCTCGCGCATGGGTCAATCA
>QQNC01000317.1 GCA_003402695.1 Verrucomicrobiota bacterium
AAAGAAATCGAAGACCGGCTACTTGCCCCGATGCCAAGCCGGCTCGTCGCGATGGAACTCGTTGTCGCCGGAACGCTGCAGGGTATCCTCGCCGCGCTCTTCGTGCTGCCGTGTGGTTTGCTGATCATGGGGAACATCCCGGGGCTCGCCTTCGAGAACGCGCCGCAGATCCTTGCCGTCATGGTGCTCGGCGCCGCCGCCTTCAGCGCGCTCGGGCTCTTGCTCGGGTGCGCGATCAATCCGCAGCAGATCGGCCTGCTCTTCAGCTCAATCATCGGCCCGATGATTTTCTTCGGCTGCACCTACTATCCGTGGGTCGCGCTGAACAAGGTGCCACTGCTCAAGTGGCTCGTCCTCGTGAATCCACTAGTGTATGTCGCCGAAGGGATGCGCGGCGTGCTCACTCCCGGGGTCCCGCATATGGATCTCCTCGTCGTCAGCGCCGCGCTCGTCGTGCTCATCGTTATTTTCTGGGTACTCGGCAAGAACGCGTTTCTCAAGCGCGCGATCGGGTAGCGTGCGCGAAGCCGGAGGTGCACGGATGAGGTGGCATAGTCTGATCATGCTGCTGGTGGCGGCGCCGCTGACCGCCGCCGCGCAGAAACCGGCGCAGTTTCTCGGCTTCGTGCTCGTCGACGGCTCCGAGAAACCACTTCCCGGAGCGATGGTGGAATTCACGAATCTGGGACTCTCGGCCCTTACGGACTCGCTGGGTCATTTCCGCATCGCCGGAATTCGCCCCGGCAATCACGTCGTGAGCGTACGGAAACTTGGTTTTGCCCCTGTGCGCTCGGTGGTCGCGCTTGGTGAGGCCGACTCGGTTGATACGGATATTCTCCTCGCGGTGGCGGCGCAATCGCTGGCCGAAGTGACGGTGGAGGCGAAACCAACTCTCAACGCGAAGATGAGCGAGTTCGAAAGTCGTCGCATCAGTGGCATCGGGAAATTCGTGACGCGTGAGGTCATCGAGAAGAATGAGAACCGCCAAATGGCCGAATTGCTGGTGCAGATCGGCGGCCCGCACATCCTTCGAGGAAATTCCGGCGGCAAGGCGTGGGCGATTGGAGGTCGTGGGGTGCAATCGGTGATGCGCAACGGGCCGACTCTCTCGCTTGAGGACCGCACGGCCGGGGCAAAGCCCACCTGTTACGCCGCGGTGCTCCTCGACGGCGCGGAGGTGTATGGCGGTCACGACGGACAGCCGCTGTTCGACGTCAACTCCGTGCGACTGACGGACGTGACGGGGATCGAGTACTACCGCGGTCCCGCCGAGATGCCCCCGAAGTACAACGGGACGCGGGCGACGTGCGGACTACTTGTGATCTGGACGCGCTGAGTGATCCGGCCGATGCGGACTGCCCTGAGACTGACCGCCGCGCTCCTCGCAGCCGCCAGTGCATCCGGCGCTCAACAGGCGGCTGTGAAGCCGGCGCAGTTCCTCGGTTTCGTGTACCTCCAGGGAACGAGCACGCCGATCGCCGGCGCGACCGTCGCCTTTGAGAGTCTCGGACTGACCGCGACGACCGACGCGGACGGCCACTTCCGGATCTTCGGCGTCCGCCCCGGCAATCAGATCCTCACCGTCAAGAAAATCGGCTTCGTCGCCCTCAGATCGATGATGGCATTTCGGTCGGACGATTCGGTCGACACCGACTTGTCGCTCGCCAAGTCGGCTGAAGCGCAGGCCCTCACTGCGATCAAGGTCGAGGCGCCGGCCGCCTCGGCGTGGAAGCTCGCGGAGTTCGAGGACCGGCGGAAGAAAGGCGTCGGCGGACGGTTCATCTCCCGCGCCGACATCGAGGCGAGCGGCGGCTCCGGACTCCCCGAGCTGCTGGCGCGAATCAATGGCCCATCGATCCAGCGCAGCAACAAGAGCTCGCGAGCCTGGGCCGTGACGAGCCGCGGCGTCTCGTCGATCCTCCGCAACGGGCAGAGCATCCTCGCCGACGAAGATCTCCGCATGGGCGCCAGCCGGGATCAATGTTACACAGCTGTGATCGTCGATGGCGTCGAGGTCTATACTGGCGGCGCTGGTCAGACATTGTTCGACCTGAATACCGTCAATCTCGACACGATCGCGGGCGTAGAGTTTTACGCCGGAGGCGCCACACTCCCCGCGAAATATGCCGGGCTCCGTGTGGCCTGCGGCTTGCTCATTCTCTGGACGCGATAGCGGTCCTGCGCCGTCTCACGCGACAGCCATACCGCTAGGGCACCAAAGCGTCTACTATTGAA
>QQNC01000318.1 GCA_003402695.1 Verrucomicrobiota bacterium
CCGCCGGCGTTTCCACCCTTCGCGAAAGATTGCCTCAACCGTCGTTTCACCCCATCCCTGTTCCCATGCGCTCCTCCCCTCTTCGCTCCGCGCTCTGCCTCACCGTCCTCCTCGCCGCGACCCCGTTCAGCCGCCTTTTCGCGGCCGAAACCCCGGCTCCGGTCGTCGCGCCCGAGGACACCCCCGCCGCTCCCGCCCCCACGCCCGCCGCCGCTCCCACGCCGGCTCCCGCCGCGACCCCGGCCCCGGATCAGGACAGCGCCGAGGCCAAGCTCGCCGTCGTACTGCGGAGCTACACCTTGCTGCAGGAGGAAAACGACCAGCTGAAGACCGCAGCGGAAAAAAATACGACCGAAATATCCGCCCTCGCCGCCCAGCTCGCCGTGGCCAAGGACGCCCTTCCGCTCGCGGCCCAGGCCGCCGGCCTGCGCGAGCAGCTCCGCCAAACGCAGGACCAGCTGGGTGCGCTGGCCCTCGAAAACAACGCGCTCAAGACCCGGCTCGCCGTGAATCCGGCGGCGCCCGGCACCAGCAATCTCACCCCCGTCAGCGTGCCCACCACTCTGACCCCGATCACCGCGCCTGCCGCGCCTATCTCGGCCCCGCGCGTGCATGTCGTCGCCGGCGGTGAAACCCTCAGCAAGATTTCCGTCCAATATTACGGCAGCGCCAGCCGCTGGCCCGACATCCTCGCCGCCAACAAGGATGTCCTGAAGAATGAAAAGAGCCTGCTGGTGGGGACGAAGCTGAAGATCCCGTAAGCGGCCGAAGCGCGGCTCACGCCGCCTTCTTCAGCAAAAACGGCGCGACCTCCGCGCGGCATTGCTCCACTTCCGCGCGGTACGCGGGACTTTTGCGGAGCTCAGCCACGATCGCTTGGGCCGCGACCCGGCCACCGGCCACGTCGCTCGGGAAATGCACGCCGCCGATGACGCGGCCCCACGCCACGCGATGGGCGCGGGTGAACAGGTCCGCCTGCCGGTCCGGAAACACATCTCCCAGCACCGCCGCCCACACAAACGCGCGCAGCGAGTGACCGCTGGGATAGGAGTTGGACTTGGGAATTTTCACGCAGGGCTGCACCGTCGGCTCCACGGCCGGGGGCCGCAGCCGCGGATAGAGGTTCTTCATGCGGTTGCTCACCAGCCAGGCATCGGCGGTGACCTGCGAGAGGAAATTTGCAAGGACCGGCAGGCTCTTTTCCTCAAACCAGGGTCCGAGCACGTCGCCGTAATCAGCAAACACCTTGTCCTGCTCGATCAGCTTCGCCCACGCGACATCCGCCGGCGTGCGGGCGGCCTGCACCTGCAGCACCGCCTCCAAATCACCCAGCGCCGCGATCGAGCCCGGGGCCGGCGGCGCCGGCAGGAGGGCTTTCCAGTCCACGGCCTCCGGTTGGACAAAGTAGGCGGCCGCCGGGGCGGGCTTTTCCTCCCGCGTTTGGGCGCGCGTCAGCGGCAGCGCGAGACCAAGCAGGAGCATCAGCCAAGGAAACAGGGAACGACGCATCATGCCCGGCACCGTGCCAGATTCGCCGCGGCGGCGAAACCAGATTTTTCGCCGTCCCGGATAGATTGCAGTAGGTGGGCGGGCCCAAGGACGTGCCCGTCCACCTCGGATCCAGACTGACAATCGCGTTGTCCACCCCACCCGATTCATCCACCGTCGCGCCTCATGAAGCTCCTGCCCGCCTTGCTCCCCCTGCTGGCCGCCGGTTCCGTACTGTTCGCCGGCGAACCCGCCGCCCCGCACCCCGGCCCAGGGCAAAAACTCCCCGACGGACTCTATGCGGAGATCGTCACGCCACGCGGCCTCATCACCGCCGAACTGTTCTACGCCAAGGCCCCGCTGACCGTGACCAATTTCGTCGGCCTGGCCGAGGGCACCCTCGGCCCCAAGCCCGGCACGCCGTTTTTCAACGGCCTGAAGTTCCACCGCGTGGTGCCGAATTTCGTCGTTCAGGGCGGCGACCCCCTCGGCAGCGGCGAGGGCGATCCCGGGTACACTTTCCCCGACGAGTTCGTCCCGGGCCTGCACCACGACGACGCGGGCGTGCTCTCCATGGCCAACAGCGGCCCCGATACCAACGGCTCGCAGTTCTTCATCACGCTGCGCGAGGTCAACCGGCTGAATTACCTCCACAGCGTCTTCGGCCGCGTCATCCGCGGACTCGAGGTGCTCCCGCTGATCCAGCAAAATGACATGATGACCGCGGTGAACATCCG
>QQNC01000319.1 GCA_003402695.1 Verrucomicrobiota bacterium
TCCTGCGGCTTGCCGCTGGCGGTGGCGTGCTGGGTGAGGTCGTAGTTGCCGCGGGCGGCGATGCCCCACAGCTCCTGCACGCCGAACGGATAGGAGAACATGATGTCCACCGTGCCGCGCGAGTAGAACGCGAGCTTCTCCTTCGGGTGGGTGTAGCGCGAGAGGTGGCTGGCGGGAAGGCCGATGCTCTTCAGCCAGGCTTCGCACCACGCAATCCACTCCTCGTGGCACTTGGCCCAGTCGGCGTCCTCATGGATGAAGTATTCCATCTCCATCTGCTCGAACTCGCGCGAGCGGAAGATGAAGTTGCGTGGCGTGATCTCGTTGCGGAACGACTTGCCGATCTGGGCGATGCCGAAGGGCAGCTTCACGCGGCCGGTGTCCACGACGTTCTTGAAGTCCACGAACATGCCCTGCGCCGTCTCGGGCCGCAGGTAGGTGACGGCCGACGCGTCGGTCATCGCGCCGACGTTCGTCTGGAACATCATGTTGAAGGAGCGCGGCGGCGTCAGGCTGCCGGGTTCGCCGGTGGCGGGGGAGGGGATGAGCGCGATCTCATCGGGCTGGGCCTCGGTCATGTCCTTGGCGACGATGGGCGAGAGCGTGCCCTGGAGGGCCTTCTTGCGCTTGAAGAGCTCGGCGGCGGCTTGGAGCTCGGCGGCGGTTTTTTCACTCTCGAGGGCGGAGACGTAGCCGGCGGTTTTGCCGTCCACGACGACGGCGGCGAAGAACAGCTGGTCGGCGCGGTAGCGCTGCTTGCTGACCTTGCAGTCCACGAGCGGGTCGGTGAAGCCGGCGACATGGCCGGACGCCTCCCAGACCTTCGGGTGCATGATGATGGAGGATTCGAGGCCGACGACGTCGTCGCGGCGGCGGACCATGTCGTCCCACCAGCAGTCGCGGATGTTCTTCTTCAGCTCGGCGCCGAGCGGACCGTAGTCGAAGAAGCCGTTGAACCCGCCGTAAATTTCGGAGGACTGGAAAATGAAGCCGCGGCGCTTCGCGAGCGCGACAATGGCATCCATGGTGATGGCGGCGGGAGCGGGTGTGTCGGACATAGCCTGCCAGACATGGCGGGGAGGGTGGCGGTGGTCAATTTCAACCACGAAGCCCGCCCGGATTTGTCACCACGAAAGACACTAAAACAAATTTTCGATCCGTTTGCCCACGGAATACACGGAAGGAACCCCCATCCCCCAGGACTGGCTACTTCCTGATTTTCCGAGGCATCCGTGCAATCCGTGGTCAATAGGAATTGGGATCGGACTACGCGCCGATTCGCGCTATTCGCGGGCCAAATCCGCCGGTTCGACTTTCGTTGTGACCCGAGGGGAACCTAGCGCTTGCGCGCCTCCAAGCCGGCGAGAATGGCGTGGGCGCGCTGTTCGGCTGCTTGAATGACGGCAGGTTGGGCGCGGGCTTTGGTGGAGTCTAAGTGGCCTTGGGCTGCTTCGTCGCCGGTAAGCGCGGCGATCTGAAACCATGCGAGCGCCTCCACTACGTCCCGGGGCACCCCTTCTCCTTGGAGATGCATGAGGCCGAGGCGGTCCTGCGCGGCGGGCAGTCCTTGTTCGGCGGCCAGGCGGCACCAGCGCGCGGCCTGGCGGGGATCGACGGGGCCGCCGTCACCGTTGGCGTAGATCAGCGCGAGATTGAACTGCGCCCCGGCCAGACCCTGCGCGGCGGCGAGTTCGAACCAGTGCCGGGCGGCGGTGGCTTGCTTGGGCACTTCCGGATCCTCGCCGCTGATGAAGAGATAGCCGAGGGAGCTTTGGGCGTCCGGGTTGCCGAACCGGGCCTTGACGAGCAACTGTTCGTACGCGGAGACGGCCTGTGCGACGGACCCGTCGGCGGCGAGGTAGCGCAGCGGCAGGTGTTCGCCGAGATATTCGCGTTTCCAATAGAGCCCGTCGCGGCGTTGGGTCGCGAGCGCGGTGAAGTGGTAACGGTAGCCGGGGGTGCGAATCATCTGCGGCGGACCGCCGGGGAAAGGGTTATCGCGGAAGAGGCGCAGCACCTCCGGGTTTTGTCGGAGCAACTGCTCCACGACCAGTTCGTAGAGCACGGTGGGTTCGTCGCGCGTGATGACCTGGATCTGCAACGAGGCCTCGAACCGCGCGAAATACGGCGCCATCAACGGGCTGACGTGATCGAGCCGTTGGGGGAAGTAGCGGAACTCGTACGGCCGCCAAGTGTGGCCGCCGTCGTCGGAGCCGA
>QQNC01000320.1 GCA_003402695.1 Verrucomicrobiota bacterium
TCAGGACGGCCACTGGGGGTCGTCCTTGTAGGGGCGGTAGGGCATGCCGCGGGTGAGGTCGGCGACGACGGGGCGTTGCTGGAGCAGCAGCGCGTGGCGGTCGAGTTCCTTGGCGGTCACCTTGCCAGCAGGGAAGAAACGGAAGGTGAAGACGTGCTCGCCCTGGTCCACCCAAGAGTAGTGCTCGAGCTTCTCGGGCAGAATCTTCGGGTCATGGTGCGCGAACGGGCAGGAGCGCAGCAGCGTAAGGTGCGCGGCGGACGCGTCACCGCTGAGGGCGAAAATCTCGGGCGCGACGATGCCGGCACGGGCGCCGCCCTCGAGGAGGAGGAGCGAGCGGTCGCGCAGGGGCAGTTCGCGGCCATCGCTGGTGCGCGGCAGGCCGCCATCGGAGATGCCGTCGTCGCGGCTGCTGATGGCGGCGCCGGGTGACCACGAGAGGCGGAGCAGCTTGTGCTGCTCGTGCCAGGTCACACGCAGGCGGAGTTCGAAGAAATCCTGGCCGAGGTAGCGGCGCCAGTCGGCGCAGAGGCGGCTGGAGCCGATGGTGCCGTCAATGCGCCACACGGCGCGGACGGGACCGTTCTCGACCTGCACGGGCGCGCTCCAGTGAGCGTGGTCGAGCTGCGGGCCGGCGAAACGATCGAGTCCGTGGGACCACGTGTCGGATTTTTCCTCGAGCAGTTTCAGCTCGGGGAGCGGGCACGCCGCGCTCTCCTTCGCCAAGGCTACGGAGGGCAGGCCGGCGCGGTGGGAGTGCAGCGTGCCGCGGCCCTCCGCCCCGACGGTGAGGATGAAGTCGGGCGCCGCGCCGGTGAGCTTCGCGATCTTGCCGCTGGTGTTGCGCGCGATGCGGAAGGTGTGGAATTTTCCGGCGTCGATGGTCGCGGGGAAGACAAGACGCATCGTGTCGGGCATGAGCGTCTCGGGCTCGATGATCTGGTGCGGGACGAGCTGGTTGCGCTCGTTGAGCAGGCACCAGTCGGGTTTCCAGTGCGTCCACTCGAGCCACGGCTCGTGCTCGATGAAGTCGGAGAATTTGTCCCCGGAGTAGTTGGCCAGCACGATGCGCTGGCGGAGGTCAGCGGGCAGGGCGTGGGCCTTCTTGCGGAAGGCCTCGCTCAGTACGACCTCGGCGTCGGCCTTCACGCCGGCGAGCTGGTCATCGGCGGCGCGGGCGGCGCTGGGGGTGCAGCTGCCTCCGAGGGTGTCGTGGAAGGAATTGAAGCAGAGCGTGCGCCAGGCGTCGGCGAGGACGGGTGCGGCGGCCTGACGGTCGGCGGGGGAGGCTTGCGCGACGGCGCGCTGGGCGAGGGCGAGCATGTTTTCGGCACGGCGGACGCCGAGCTTCACGGGGCGGTGGCCGGTGTAGCAGCCGATGGCGTGCATCTGGAGTTCGCCGGTGACGAGTGGGAGGTGTTTCAACTCGGGCTGCAGGGCGCGGAAGAAGCGCTCGGGCGACGAGAATTCCAGACGAGCGCCGGGGATGGCGTCACGGTGGGCGCGGACCCACTCGATCATGTGCTCGTTCGGGCCACCGCCGTGGTCGCCGACGCCGAGGAAGCACATGGTGTGGTTGACGCCGTTAGGCAGCGGAGTGAGCGAGCCTTCAACCCACTCGAGGTTGGGCGGGAAAATCGTGGCGTAGCCGTGGGAGATGCGGAAGGTGTTGACGGTTTTGCCGCCGGGGCGGCCGCGCCACTTGAAGATGTTGGCGGGGAGTTTCGTCTCATGGGCCATGGGGCGCATCATCACGTAGTTCTGCTGGCCGTGGGCGGACAGAATGTCGGGGAGGGCGGCGGTGTGGCCGAAGGAATCCACGTTGTAGCCGATCTTGGGGAAGAGCCCGAGGTGCTGCTTGAACCAGTCGCGGCCGATCTGGATCTGCCGCGCCATGTTCTCGGCGCCGGGGAGGTTGCAGTCGGGCTGGATCCACCAGCCGCCGACGACGGACCAGCGCTCGGCGCGGATGTGGGCCTTGATGCGCTTGAAGAGGGCGGGATCGTGCAGGCGGACCTGCTCGTAGACCCAGGCCTCGCCCCGCGTGAAGATGATGTCGGGGTGGCGGTCGAGCGTGTTGCACATCGTGTAACACGTGTTGAGGACCTCATCGACGCCGGCCGTCCACGGCCAGAGCCAGACGGGATCGATGTGGGCATTGAAGACGATGTGGACGGTGCGCATGGGGAGGCGGGGAGGAAGGGAGCAGGGA
>QQNC01000321.1 GCA_003402695.1 Verrucomicrobiota bacterium
AAAACCCGCTCTCCCTAGAGGGGAAACGGGTTCTAAAACTGGCGGGATGGACGGGACTCGAACCCGCGACCTTCTGCGTGACAGGCAGACGCTCTAACCAGCTGAGCTACCACCCCGTGATGAGGGAAAGAGGCGGAAAGTAGAATCGGAGGGAGGCAAGTCAAGTGTGGTTTTCCCCCGGGCCGCGCGGTGAGGCATTTCACCCGCCGCGGGATGCATCCGGGCAACGACTGGCAACAGGTTGGGCTTTTTCACCTTGTCGCAATCCGCCGGCGCCGCTAGCCGTGCTGCACCAAAATGCAGTGGTAGCTCAGCTGGATAGAGCAGCGGTTTTCTAAACCGCCGGTCGGGTGTTCGAGTCACCTCCACTGCGCCATACTTCACTCCGTGGTCGTTGCCCACCGAGCTTCGTATGGCAGCCCACTTTGCGGGCAGGCCGAAACCAACCGCGACGCAAACCAGGCGCCGCATTTCGAGAAATACCTCAAAGTCGGTTCAGGCCATGCTTTCGCCCGCCGTCATCTTTGGCGCTCACTCAGCACGCGGCGCCACAACTCCGCTTCGCCGGGCAAACCGTGCGCGTGTAGCTGGGCGGCGATCTCATTCAGCGTGGGTTCGGTGATCGCGTGCTTCGGGTCGTCCGGCAGATCCGGTCGCACCGCGCGGGTGAGCGCCCAGCAGGCCCACGCGCGCCACCGGCGCGGCTCGCGGCGGGGCTCGTTCATCCGGCCGGCGTAATGTTGGAAATGCACCCGGGGATTTCCCATGAAAACACCCGGCGGCGTGTGCGCGACCAGCCAGGCCATCGCCGCGTACGGCAGCGGCCAGAGGCCCAACACTGGCTCGGCGCCCCGCAAATCCGACCCCAGCGCCCGGTCCAGGCAGAGCATCGCGCGGGCGGCGAGACCGCGCTGCCACAGGGCCTGCGCGTATTCGAGGCAGTCATGGTAAAATTCCGCGCCGCGGACGTCCTCGCGGTGAACGTGCAGCGTCCGCCAGTCGAGCCCGGCGCGGGGCGCAGGCAGGTACGGACAGGGCGGCAGGACTGGGGTCATGGGCGGGGAGGGAATTTGAACCACGAAGGGTACGAAGGACACGAAGCTCAAGCCACAGAATTGATCGCGGAAGCGCGGAGAAGCGGAAATACCGGGAAACAGAAGATTGTTCCGCGCTTCCGCGCTTCCGCTCTTCCGCGCTTCCGCGCTTCCGCGATAAAATGGGCTGGGTTTTGTGAATAACCGTCCTGCGACTCTTCGCTTGGCGCGCGCGCAAGTTTCGTGGACAAAGAGCCGCGCTGAACTCACCGCCCACAGCCACCCCGCCGCCCCGCCTCGACCGGACCGTCTTTGGCCTCCCCCTCTGGCACCGCGTGCTGCTGTGGCCGCTGGTCATGCTGGTGCGGCTGTGGGGCATGACCCTGCGGTTCGAAACCTCGCCGGAGGACCTGCGAAATTACACCAAGCGCGACGTGCCGGTGGCGATGGTTCTCTGGCACAACCGGCTCTTTCTCGCGTCGGAAATCTACCGGCGCTACCGCCGGCCACGGCCGCTCTACGCCCTGATCAGCGCGAGCAAGGACGGGGCGCTGCTCGTGGCGTTTTTCTCCATGGTCGGCGGGATGCGCGCCGCGCGCGGCTCGAGCAGCCGGCTCGGGCGCGAGGCCGCCAGCGCCCTCCTCGAGGTGCAGCGCGCGGGGCATGATATCGGCATCACGCCGGACGGGCCGCGCGGCCCGTGCTACGATTTCAAGCCGGGCGCGGTCATCGTACCGCGGCGCACCGGCGCGCCCCTGCTGCTGGTCGGCGGCGAGTTCATGGCGGCTTGGCGGTTGAAAAGCTGGGACCGTTTCTACTTGCCCCTGCCCTTCTCCCGCGTGCGGATGCGCTGCGAGCTGATCGAAAACCGCGAGCTGGCGGACCGCGACACCGCGGTGGAGCGGATCAAGGCGCGTCTGCTGGAGCTGAATCCCGACCGCGACCGGCCGGCTTAAAACGCCGGGGTCAGGACGGCCCTGGCGCCGGGCTTGGCCGTGTAATCCTCACCCGTGCTCCAAACCTGGTCGTTAACCAGGAATTTAAAGACGACCGGACGCGTGGACTCGCTCAGCTTGATCGTCCACTGGGCATCGCTCGTGCATTCCATCACGACACCCTGGTCCCAGCTCAGGCCGGGACCTTCGCCGCGGAGGTAGAGGGTGT
>QQNC01000322.1 GCA_003402695.1 Verrucomicrobiota bacterium
TCTGACTTCTGATCTCTGACTTCTGGCCCGGGCCTTCTCTCCCCTTGCCTCCCGCCCGTCCGCCACTTTCCCTCCCTCCATGTCCTCGCTTCCCACCCAGTTTTCCGGCGTCACCGTCGTGGCCAAGGCCAACGTCTACTTCGACGGCAACGTGGTCAGCCACACGGTCCTGTTCCCTGACGCCTCCAAAAAGACCCTCGGCGTCATTTACCCGGGCTCCTACTATTTCAAGACCGGCGCCGCCGAGCGCATGGAGATCGTCGCGGGCGACTGCCTGGTGACGCTGGATGGCGCGACCGAGACGGAGGAGTACGTCTCCAGCCAGCATTTCGACGTCCCCGCCAATTCCGGCTTCACCATCGAGGTCAAGAAGGGGCTCTGCGAATACATCTGCTCGTTCCTTTAAGACCGGATTTTGCCCGCGAACCACGCGAAGGGACGCGAAAGAGTTCCGAGCCCCCCATGCGCTGCCGATGCTCGGATTTTTCGCGTATTTTCGCGCATTTCGCGGGCCGCATCCGGGGTTTGCCATTGGCAATCGCCGGCCCGCCTGCTTACTGAATCGCTTTCGCCGTGAACGACTCCCCTGCCGCCATCCCTAACGTCCTCGCCGAGCGCTATGCCTCGGCCACAATGAAGGACATCTGGTCGCAACGCGGCCGCGTGGCCCTCGAGCGCGATTTCTGGATCGCCGTGATGAAGGCCCAGCGCGACCTCGGCGTGCCGATCCCGGCCGACGCCATCAAGGATTACGAGCGGGTGAAGGACCAGATCGACCTCGCCGCCATCGCCAAGCGCGAGCGCGTCACGCTGCACGACGTGAAGGCGCGCATCGAGGAGTTCTCCGACCTCGCCAAGCGCCAGTTCATCCACCTCGGGCTCACCAGCCGCGACCTGACGGAAAACGTCGAGCAGCTGCAGATTCTCCGCGGGTTGAAGGTCATCCAGTTCAAGGTGGCCGCCGCGCTCCTCGCGCTCGGGCGCCAGGCCGAGGCCCACCGCGACCTGATGATCACCGGTCGCACGCACAACGTGCCGGCCCAGCCCACCACCTTCGGCAAGCGGCTCGCGATGTTCGGGCAGGAACTGCTCGTGGCGTTCGCCCGGCTCGAGGAACTGATCGTGCGTTACCCGGTCCGCGGGCTCAAGGGCGCCGTCGGCACCCAGCTCGACCAGCTCACGCTCCTCGGCGGCGACGCCGCCAAGGTGGATCTGCTGGAATCGCGCGTCCTGAAGCACCTCGGGTTCCACGCCTCGCTCAGTGCCGTCGGCCAGGTTTACCCGCGCAGCCTCGATTTTGATGTCGTCACCGCCCTGCACCAGGTCGGCGCCGCGGCCGCGAGCTGCGCGACCACGCTGCGGCTGATGGCCGGCGCGGGCCTGCTCACCGAGGGTTTCCTCGATGGCCAGGTCGGCTCGTCCGCAATGCCGCACAAGGTCAACGCCCGGAACTGCGAGCGGATCTGCGGGTTTTCGACCATCCTCGGCGGCTACGTCACGATGACCGCCACGCTTTCCGGCCACCAGTGGAACGAGGGCGACGTGTCCTGCTCCGTCGTGCGCCGCGTGGCCCTGCCCGATGCCTTCTTCGCGCTCGACGGCCTGATGGAGACGTATCTCACCATCCTGCGCCAGATGGAGGTTTTCCCCGCGGCGATCGCCGCCGAGAACGAGCGCAACCTGCCCTTCCTCGCCACGACCACGATCTTGATGGAAGCCGTGAAGCACGGCGCCGGGCGCGAAACCGCGCACGAGGCCATCAAGGAACACGCGCTCGCCGCCGCAAAGGCGCTGCGTTCGGGTGGCGGTGACGCCGACCTGCTCGGCCGCATCGCCGGCGACCGCCGCGTGGGACTCGGCAAGAAGGCCCTGCAGGCGATCCTGTCCGAAAACGCCCGTTTCGTCGGCGCCGCCCCGCACCAAGTGGACGCTTTCCTCGCCGAGGTGAAGCCACTCGCGAAAAAGCACCGCGACGCCGCCGAGTACAAGCCCGGCCGTCTGCTGTGAGGTAGAGCGGGGCCTTTGATCCGCCCTTCGATGTCGGCCTGGCGAGTCAAAGGACCCGCCCTACCCCGGTCCTTCCGTCTCTCCGTGTCTCCGTGATCAGCCTTGGCCTTAAGGGGTCGAAAA
>QQNC01000323.1 GCA_003402695.1 Verrucomicrobiota bacterium
TCCATGCGCGGTTCGGTCGAGACCTTCCAGGACGGGCGCATGGTCTCCTCCCGCCAGCTGGTGGAAAAGGAGGCGCGGGCCGTCACCGCGTGGTTCAAGACCAACGGCTCCGGCTGGAGCCGGAACCTGGGCGCCTCCTCGCCGACGCTGATGATCCGCGTGAAGCACTCCAACTTCGAGACGACCGTCATCAACCTCTCCGGGACCACCGTCGTCGTCACGAATTCCTCCGGGCAGTTCAAAAAGAACCTCACCCCCGCCGAAGCCGGCCACCTGCGCGAGCTCGCCGGCGAGCCACCTGCGACGGCAGGCCCATAAGCCGCTCTTTTGCGGCGGCGGAAAATTCGGCTTTGCCCGCGGCAACCGGGCCCTTAGCGTGGGGGTGGATGGACAAGACCGAACGCGAATTGCGTGACATGCTGGAGGACCGCCGCCTGGTCCGCTGGCCGACTGAGCCGCAGTGGGCCGCCATCTGGACCGCCGCCAACGCCAAGGGCTACACTGGCAACGTCTCGACCGCCGTCCACGGCGTGGCCCCCGACCTGCTGGACGTGGATTGGGTGGGCATGATGAATTTCGACCATGACCAGGCGAAAATGATGTGGTCGGAGATTCGATTGCGCCGCTCGGTGTCACCTTTCCGCCGCGGCAAACCGGCGGCCCCGGTTTTCAACCCCGCCGCCGGCAAGGAAGCCGCGGACGCCTTTCAACTGCAAATCGCCGGGCTGGTGGCCCGGCGCTGGGAGGTCATCAGCGACGGCCCGACCGGCGTGCAGTTGCGGGCGCCGAAAAAAATGAAGGTGATCGACATCATCTGCCTCGTCGTCGGCCTGCCCGCCGTGGTCTTCCACGGGCTCGGGGTCGTGCTGATCGGCCTCGGGCTGATCGACTACTTCATCTTCACGAAGGCCGAGACAAAGTTCCTCCCCCGGCCCTGAGGGTCTGAGGTGGAACATTTTGTCCCCAACGCGTTGGTTTGAGCCGTACCGCCGGAAAGCGCGTTAGGGACAACGCGCGCCACCTTTCCACTTCACCCCACCCACGACAGCGCCTGAAGCTTCTGCGCCAGCGTCACGTCCTTCGCCGTCACCTTGCCGCCGGCATCATGCGTGTTGAGCCGGATCACGACGCGATTGTAGACATTCGTCCACTCCGGGTGGTGATCCATCGCCTCGGCCTCGAAGCCGGCGCGCACCATGAAGCTCAGCGCCTCGCGAAAATTGCCAAACGTGAAGGTCTTCGTCAGCGCGTCGCGCTGGTATTTCCAGCCGGGCAGCTCACCCAGCGCTAATTTGATCGCCACCGTCTTCAGGGGTTTGCCGGACATGCCCCAAAAATGTACCGGTCCTCCGCTTAGGCAAGTGCCGCCGCCCGCCGGGCCTCGCCCCCGCCTTAACCTGGCGCGAAGGCGGCTTGTCAAACCGCGTGCCGCCTCCCTAACTCGCCGCTGCCGCATGCCTCCTTCCGCCGCCCGCCCCGCGCCTGTCGATCGGGCGAACGTCCCCGCCCACGTCGCCATCATCATGGATGGCAACGGCCGTTGGGCCCAGCAGCGCGGGCTCCCCCGCATCGAAGGCCACCGCCGCGGCGTCGAGACCGTTCGTACCGTCACCAATGCCGCCCGCGAACTCGGCGTCCGCATGCTCACGCTCTACGCCTTCTCGGTGGAAAACTGGAAGCGCCCCCCGGATGAAGTCGGCGCGCTGATGGGCCTGCTCGAGTTTTATCTGAAAAAGGAACTAAAAACGTTCGTGAAGGACCGCGTGCGGCTGCGCACCATCGGCCGCATCGAGGACCTGCCCGCCGGTGTGCAGAAACAGCTCCGCCACACCATCGCCGAGACGGCCCACTTCACCGACTACACCCTCGTGCTGGCGCTCAACTACGGCTCGCGCACCGAGGTCGTCGACGCCGCCCGCGCCTACGCCGCCGCGGTGGCCGCCGGCAAGGAGAAGCTCAACGACGGCTCGTGGGCCACATTCAGCCGCTATCTCTCCACCGCGAACCTGCCCGACCCCGATCTCATCATCCGCACCTCCGGCGAGACCCGCCTGAGCAATTTCCTCCTGCTGCAGGGCGCTTACGCCGAACTCGTCTTCACCCCGGTGCTCTGGCCGGACTTCACCA
>QQNC01000324.1 GCA_003402695.1 Verrucomicrobiota bacterium
CGCCGCGGGGGTGTCCGCCGCCGAGGCCGACGAAGCCGCAACGTGGGTTTCCAAGACCGGCCTGAAAACCAACCCTGGCACGCAGGCGCTCGAGGACGCCGCCGTGCTGGTGTTCCTGGAAAATGAGATCGGTGCCTTTGCCGCGCAGCACGCGGGCTATCCCCGCGAAAAATTTGTCGATATCCTGAAAAAGACCTGGCGCAAACTCAGCCCCGCCGCCCAGTCCATGGCCCATACCCTCACCCTACCCCCGGGCATCGCCGCCCTGGTCCAGGAAGCGACCGCCGAAGCAATTTAACCACGAAAACTGAACGGTCGGACTTTTTGGCCCACGGAACACACGGAGGACACGGAATCCTGATACTTGTCGTTCGGAGCGCTGCGAAGAATGGCAGGACCCAATTTGGATTCGTTCGATCCTTCCGTGTCCTCCGTGTGTTCCGTGGGCCAATGGATCGGGATTTGATCTATTCGCCGCGGACTCGCGTCGTTTCGGGGCAAACCGCCCTGACCGCGCGGCCGATGGACAATTAGTGCGGAGTCGGTGGCGCTTATACCATCGGCGCGGCGGCGCCCGGGGCTTTCTTTGCCGGAGGGGATGGAACAGGATCGACGGACATATCGGCCGTTACCGTGCCCGCTTTTTCCGCTGGGTGCCACCATGACCGGTGTTTTTAAATTTATGCCACATCCGGTCATCATTCAGGGCGGCATGGGCGCCGCGGTTTCCAATTGGGAGCTGGCACGAGCCGTCTCCCGGCAGGGCGCGCTCGGCGTCGTCTCAGGCACCGCCCTGACGAGTGTACTGGTGCGCCGGCTGCAGGTCGGTGATCCCTCGGGCGAGGTCCGCCGGGCGCTCGCGGCGTTTCCGCTCCCAGCCATGGCCGAACGGGTGCTGGCGGCCTACTTCATTCCCGGCGGCAAGGCCGCGTCCGTCCCGTTTGCCACCCATCCGATGCCCTCGCTGCAACCCGGGCTGGCCCTGACCGAGCTGACGGTGGTGGCAAATTTCGCCGAGGTCTTCCTCGCCAAGTCCGGGCACATCGGTGTCGTCGGCCTCAATCTGCTCGAGAAAATCCAACTCCCCACCCTGCCTTCACTCTATGGCGCGATGCTGGCGGACGTGGACTACGTGCTGATGGGTGCCGGCATCCCGCGCGCCATCCCCGGTTTCCTCGACCAACTGGCGGCCGGCGAACCGGCGGAGCAGAAGATTGAGGTCGAGGGCGCGTTGCCCGGCGAGGAATTCACCCTCCGTTTTGACCCGGCCGCGTTCTGGGGCGGGCCGCCTCCGCAACTGCAGCGGCCGCACTTTCTCGCCATCGTCTCCTCGGCCACGCTCGCGCTGACGCTCGCCCGCAAGTCCAGCGGCCGGGTGGATGGCTTCATCGTCGAGGGCGAGCTGGCCGGCGGCCATAACGCGCCGCCCCGCGGCCCGTTGCAGCTGGATGCGCGGGGTGAGCCCGTCTACGGCCCGCGCGACACGCCCGACCTCGCCAAGATCCGTGAGCTCGGTCTCCCCTTCTGGCTCGCGGGCAGCCAGGCCCGGCCGGACAAGCTGGCGGAGGCGCTGCGCCTTGGCGCCGCAGGCATCCAGGTCGGCACGGCGTTCGCTTTTTGCGACGAATCCGGCATCTCACCTGAACTCAAGCGGCGGATGATCCAAGCCAGCCGCGACGGTACCGCTCATGTCTTCACCGACCCCGTCGCGTCGCCCACCGGCTTTCCCTTCAAGGTCGCGGAACTCTCCGGCACGCTGTCGGAGGCCGCCACCTACGCGGCCCGGGAAAAAATCTGCGATCTCGGCTACCTGCGGCAAGCCTACCGCAAACCCGACGGCAGCGTCGGCTACCGCTGCGGCGGCGAACCGCTTGAATCCTATCTGCGCAAAGGCGGAGTCCTCGCCGATACGATCGGCCGGAAATGCCTGTGCAACGGGCTCATGGCGACCGTGGACCTGGGTCAGCTGCGCGCCGGCGGCGTCGAGCCGGCCATCGTGACCGCGGGCAACGAGGTGACCGATCTCGCCCGCCTGGTCCCCGCCGGGGAGAATCACTACCGGGCGGAGGACGTCCTCCGCTATCTGCGCGGCCCGGCGGCGTGACGC
>QQNC01000325.1 GCA_003402695.1 Verrucomicrobiota bacterium
CCGGTCTGCTGCTGCAGCTGTCCGCCGGCTGACGTCACGCGCAGCGTATTGCCGGGACTCACACAGAGCAGCGCACCGCCGGATGCGACCGAGGTGTCGAAATACGCCGATCCGCTCGGACGCTGATACGGATTGTAGGCGATATCCAACCGCAGGAAGCCGATCAGTGTCTTCACGCGCACACCCAACCCGGGCGACCATCGCAGCGAGCTGAAGCCAAGTCCGGCCCCCGCCGCGCCGCGATTCCAGACCTCGCCGACGTCGGCGAAGATGGTCCCTTGGACGAGGTCGGGAAGGATCGGGCTGCGGACGCGCACTTCGAGATTCGCGACGACCAGGGCGTTGCCTCCGGTCGGGATGACGCGGGGGCTCGACGAGTCAGCGCGCGCCCGGAAGTACACCGTGTCACGCGGATTCGACGGGTCGCCGCCCTTCGCCCCGCTCACCCGGACGGTATCGAACGCGCCGGGAATGTAGAGCGCCGGCCCGAGTTCATTTTGGCGGAATCCGCGAACCGTCGTCGGTCCACCGGCGAACAACCGCTCCTGCGGCGGCACATAGACCGAGTTGTCGGAGAACGAGAGCCCGCTCCCGACGACCGCACCAAACCGCACGCGTACCGCCAGCACGATGTCGGGACCGAGCGCTGTGTACATCGCGCCGTCCGCGAGGATTTTAGTGAAACGAAGCCGCGCGTCCGATCCCGTAAACGAGCCGGCCGTCCGCAGGTCCAACCGCACCACCGATCCCTGCGCGGGATTCAGCGGGTTGTCGCTTGTTTCGCGTGTCACCGATGCGCTGAGCACACCGAGCCGCTGCAACCGCACGAACGACTCACGGTCGGCTTCCGTGCAGGCGTTGAAGACCGCGCAGAGAAGCGCCGGCTGCGCCTCCGTCTTTCCGAACTCCGCGGTGTAGGAAAGGGCCTGCGTGACGCGCGCCAGCCGCCGCGACAGCGACACGCTCCCGCCGACGGGCGTCGTCCGCAGGAACGCGTTGTACTCGGAGCGTCGCTCACTGAACACCGAATAGCTCGGCACAAACTCGTGAAAGACCGGCAACTGGCTGATCGTCGCGCCGAGCGAGTAGTTGAGATCCTTGCTGTACGGATCGCTGCTTGCCTGCGGACAGAGCCGCTCGAGTCCGGTCAGCGGCCGGCCGACGCCGATCTTCGAGACCCGCGCCCGCACGTCGAGACGCGTCGCACCACCGAGAAAGTTGTATTGCGTGAGTTCGCCGTTGGCGCGGACGCAATCGAGCGTCCCGTAGCCGCCGCCGATGCGCGCCGACCGCATCAGCCCCTCGGTGGCACCGATGGAGACGCGCACGGTGGAGTCACGCACGGAAACGCTGCTGTCCGGCACGAGGCCAACCTGCGTGAACAGCTCGGTCTGATACAGCGCCCGCTTGGCGCGCTCCAGCTCTTCCTCACTGTAGAGATCGCCGCTGTGGAGCCCTGCGACCTTGCGAATCGCGCCATCGGTGACAGCGCGTTCCGCCCCGGCGCGAGCCGTCGCCTGGACACTGATCTCCCCGAGGTGCACGCGCCCCCCGGGGACCACCGTGAAGACGACGCTCGCCCGACGCTCCGCGAGTCGCGTGTCGTAGCCGACGAAGACTTCGGCGTCAGGATAACCGCCGTTGCGCAGACGTCGCGTCAGCGAATCGCGCGTCGCCTCGTTGTCGTACTTGTCGAACGGCTCGCCGAGCGCGGTGGCGAGACCGCGGGCGACGCGGGCGCGCTCGGGGACGGCCTCGAGCCCGATGACGGACACCGTGTCCACGAGCATCGGCGCGCCTTCGCGAATCGAGAAACGGATGCCGACCGCGGCGGGGCCCATCGGCGTCAGCACGGTATCGACGGTCGCGGCCGTGTAGCCGTGATTGCGATACCAGACGAGCAGTCGCAGGACGTCGAGCGGAAACTGCGTGCGGTCGAGACAGCGCTTCGTGCCGAAGACGCGGAGGGAGCGCCGCGCCCACGTCGACGGAGTGGTCACAATGCCATCGCCGAGCTCCGTGCTCGAAAAGGCGCGATTGCCCTCAAACGTCAATCGTGCGACTTCGAGGTCCCCGGGAGCGCAGCGCACGTTCTGC
>QQNC01000326.1 GCA_003402695.1 Verrucomicrobiota bacterium
GCGCCACCGAGGACGCGGGCTTCTGGAAACAACATCTGCACGATCGGCGAGCGCTGGAAGAGCAGCAGCAGGGAGCCGAGACGTGAGGAGAGAACGCGCGCTTGGGTTGGCGAACGTAACAGATGGTACATGGCTGAGTGGTGGTTGATTCAATTCATTGATGAAAGACGAAGGCGGCGGTCTTGAAGCTGCCCTTGATGCCGCTGACGGGGACCTTGATCAGGCCACAACCGGTGATCGCGGCCCAAGGGTCGTCCTGAACGAGAACGGCGCTGACAGGCGCGGCTCCGCCGGGCAGGGTGAGCGTGCCACTAACGGCTCCGTTTGTGCTGGAAGCCTTGCCGCTCCAAGCGATAGGTGCAGGGGAGACGGGTGCGGAGGTGGCGAGATTGAATTGGTCATCCAGCGAGAACTCGGTGGGGAGAGGAGGACTGGAGGTCTGAGGATCCCGGTTGGAAAGTCCCGCGCCGTCGATGCTGACCGAGGCTGTGCGGTTGTTCCGCCAACCAAGGGAGGCACCCAGGGCGGTGGCGGTGGAAGGGGTAATCCATTTGCTCGTTCCTAGGGTGAGGGCCATGCCGGGAAAGCCATTCGGATAACTGAGGCTCTTGGCATCCGCAGCTTTCGACCACCAGGCTCTGTCGGCAGGCCGCGTGCCGGTGAAGGCGGGCAGGCCGAGATTTCCCAGGGTGACGAGTCCTGCGAAGTAGGAGTTCTTGTTGGCATAAGGCTGGGCCCAGACGATGGCCTGGCCGGTGGCTGTTAGATGAATCGAGAGGCTGGAGTCCATTCCATCGCCGAGCATGCCGGTGAACGTGCCGACGCCGAGAGTGTTGACGCTGCCTTTCATCCAACCGAGGCCGGCGGGGACGGTGATTCCATCGCGGACTCCCTGATCGAGCACGAGGCTGTAGTTGGAGGTGGATGAGGGGAGCGCGGAGCCGCTTGCGAGGTGGAAACCGAGAACGCTGCCGCCGTTGAAAGTACCGTTGAACGTGGGGGTGCCCCCGTTGACGGAAATCTGGACGGTGATCGCTCCCGCGCCAGAGGCGGCGGGAAAGACGGCGGTGATGGGGGCAATGGGGGCACCTTGATCGAGGATGAAGCTGCCTTTCGCCGTTCGTTTCGAAGCTCCTTTGCAAAGCAGACTCGCGGTCCACTGGTCGGCATTGGTGATGCTGATCTGGCAGACACCGACGGGAACCGAGCCGGAGTCCTCGAGCAGGGCCTCGTAATTTCCGATCAACGATCCGGGAAACGCGAGCACAGTGATCGGCAGTGAAACGGTGCGGAGGAGGGTCTTGCCCTGGTAGATCTGGACGGAGAGCGGGTAGGTGCCGGGAGCGGCGGTGATGGTACCGGAGAGCAGGCCGGTGGTGGCGTTGTATTTCAAACCGGCGGGAAGCTTGCCGACGAGCTTGAGGGTGTTGCCCGCGACAGTGAGTTTTTTCAGATCGAAGGTGATCTGGTTACCGACGGCGGGTTGGATCGGAGATCCTTGGAAGACGGCCGCGTATGCATCGGACAAGCCGTCCGAGTTGCTGTCGGCGAGCAGGGGATTGGTATGGTGGTGTTGAGCTCGAATAGGGTGGTGAGTCCGTCGCCGTCCGGGTCTTCGAGGGCATCGGAGATTCCGTTGGAGTTGCTGTCGACGAGCAGAGGATTGGTGTGGGAGAAATGGATTTCCTGTCCGTCGGTGAGGCCATCGCCATCGGTGTCCGCCTTGTTTGGATCGGTTCCGTAAACGACGATCTCCTCAAAGTTGGTGAGGCCGTCGGAATCGTTGTCAGCCGTGTCCTGGGAGAAGACCGCGCCGATGGTCCTGGCTTGGTCCATGAGCACAGGGAGTGGATTGGTGGTTGCGGTGGTGTCACCGGTCCAACCGCTGAAGACATAGCCAGGGTCCGCCGTGGCGGTGAGGCTGGCGTTGGTCATGTCGGTGTAGGTGCCTGAGCCGGTGATGGTCCCGTGAAGGCCGGAGGCGGACAGCACAAATTGGAGGATCGAGACCGTGGCCGTGGCGGAGTCCGTGTACCAACTGGAGTCGGTGACCCGTACCCAGTAGTCCCGGGGGCCAGTGAGCGCTGGAGTGGCGAA
>QQNC01000327.1 GCA_003402695.1 Verrucomicrobiota bacterium
CGCCACCGGTCGCACACAACCGCGCTCCTGGGCGGCAAGGAACATCCGCGCATACCGCGGATGGACCGGGAAGCGCAGCATCGTGCGGCCGAGTTCAGTGATGCTTCGCCTGGCCCCGGCCAGTGCCCCCAGGTCCACCAGCAGCGTCTCCGCCCGCTCGAGCGCCTTCGGCTCGGGCTTCTCCAGCCAGGAAAAATTCGCGACATCCTCAATCCCACTCGCCTTGAGCGTGAGCACCACCTCGGACAAATCGAGCCGCTTGACCTCGGGCAGCTCCTGCAGCGCCCGTTGCCCGTGTTCGCGCTCCGTCCACAACCGCACGCACACCCCGGGCGCAGTGCGGCCGGCCCGGCCGGCGCGCTGGTCGGCACTCGCGGCGGAAATCTTCTCGATGAGCAGCGTGTTGATGCCGCGGTGCGGATCGAAACGCGCCACCCGGGCCAGGCCGCAGTCGATCACCGTCGTGACGCCATCAATGGTCAGCGAGGTCTCGGCGACGTTGGTCGAGACGATGATCTTCCGCGCCTCGTAGCGCGCCACCGCGCGGTCCTGTTGCTCAGGCGGCAGTTCACCGTGCAAGGGGAAGGTCACGAATTCCCGCAACGCCCGGTTGCCCTGGATCGCCTGCACCGTCCGGCTGATCTCGTAGGCACCTGGCATGAAGACGAGCATGTCACCGGACGATTCACCGGCGACGCGCTCGCACTCGCGCGCGGCGACCTCCCAGACCGGCTCGTTGTCGAAGTTCACCGACTTCGGCAGATACTCGATCCGCACCGGAAAACTCCGGCCCTGCGAAACGAGGATCTCACACGGCGCGAGGTACGTCTTCAGCAGTCCGGTGTCCAGGGTCGCGGACATCACGATCAGCTTCAGGTCCGGCCGCGTGGTCTGCTGGAGCTGCAGCGCCCGGGCGAGCGAGATGTCGCCGTAGAGATGCCGCTCATGAAACTCGTCGAACACGATCGTGCTCACCCCGCGCAGCGTCGCGTCGAACGACATCTGCCGGAGCAGGATGCCCTCGGTCACAAACCGGATGCGCGTCCGCTCACTCACGCGGGACTCCAGCCGGATCTGGTAACCCACCACCTCACCCAGGGGAGTGCCCATCTCCTCTGCCACGCGCTTGGCCAGCATCCGCGTCGCGAGCCGGCGCGGCTGCAGCACAATCACTTCGCCCCGCTCGCCCAACAGCCCGTGTTTCAGCACCATCTGCGGGATCTGCGTGGATTTGCCCGAGCCCGTCGGTGCCTGGACGATCAGCCGGCCCGAGGCGCGCAAGGCGGCGACGACGGAGGGCTCGAGCTCATAAATGGGCAGATCGCGGGGGGCAGGCATGATGCGAGGCGGAGCCAATACGAGCCGGGACCGCTGGCAAGTGTGCGCGCAGTGTGATGCAAGGCGGAGTCTCCGACCCGCCTTTTCCGATCCGGGCAGGTCAAAGACCCCGCCCTACCTCCCACCGCCGTGTGAACAACCGGTGAGCCGGATTATCCCCAAGTTATTCACCGGCGGGCGTGGTGAAGAAGTTGGGGAGAACAAAATCTTCACTTCCAAAACCGGCGGCACAGGTTTGTCCCGTTCCTTGATAGAACAGTCGAAGCGCGGCGGCCTGAAAAACCCGCCGAGAGCACGACTGGGATAATCCCGGGCGACCGGGGAAAGGTCGGTGGCAGCTGGTGCCGCCGTCCCCTGCAAGCCGCGTTAGCGGTTTGATAGGCAGATATCACCAGCTCCTCTGGCCGGAGTCGTGTCCGGCCGGTTTTTCACGAATCAGGAGCTGAGCGGTCAGGCGCGATCAGAAACCGCGTCCAAGCCGAGTCAGGCCCACGGGCCGTTTCGACCCGTGCGCCGACACAGTTACCCCAGAGGGTTATGGTTGCTACTGTGCAGACCAGAACGCAGTCGCGTTTCCCGGCGGGACAACCCCCGCCAAAAGGCCCGGTCCGTTTACGCGGACAGGGCGCGCAAGGGAGATTCGGCGGCGGGGAGTGAGCGGGCCCGGCAAAGCCCGTCAACCTCCTCAATGGGGCAGCGTGAAAAAGCACGCCG
>QQNC01000328.1 GCA_003402695.1 Verrucomicrobiota bacterium
GGTCGCCGCCGATCCCAACGATGCCGAAGCGGGTCTGAAGCTGGCCTCGGCGCTGCGCGGCATGGGCGAATGGCAGCGCGCGGCCGAGGCCGCCGAAGAGGTCACCGTCCGCCACCCCGACAGCGCCGACGCCTTTCTGGATCTCGCCCGCGCCCACATCGGCGCCGGCCACGGCTTCTACGCCATCATCCCGCTCAAGCGCGCCCAGGCTCTGAACATGAAGGACTGGCGGCCCCTGTCCCTGCTGGGGGTGGCCTACGAACAGATCACCCGGGATGACGAGGCCGAAGCCGCCTACATCACCGCCGAAAAGCTCGCCCCCAACAATCCCGCCGTGCTCGCCAACCTCGCCATGTTCCGCTTTGGCCAGGGCAAGGCCGCCGATGCCGAGACCCTGCTGCGCCGCGCGGCATCCTTGCCCGGCGCCAACGAACAGACCCGCCAGAACCTCGCCTTCGTGCTGGGCCGCCAGGGCCGGTTCGACGAAGCCGAAAAACTGATGCGCCAGGACCTGCCGCCGGACGCGGTGACCAACAACCTGACCTACCTGAAAGCCGCCTACGAAAAGACCGCCATCGCTGCGCCGACACCGGCCGCCCCGTCCCGCACCTGGGAAGCGCTGAAGGCCGACGCGGGGTAGACCTGTCTCCGTGCGTGCTTCGACACGCGCTTACGCGCTGCTCAGCATGACGAGCAAGGTTGCGCCCCACCCCAATTTGTCATCCTGAGCAGGCCCGGCCACGGGCCGTGTCGAAGGACGCACGGGCAACCCGATTTCCTTCCATTCCATCGAGAATCCCTAGCCGAATTCCGCCAGGCGATGGATTCCTCAACCCAGCGACATTTGCTACGACTCCCCCATGACCCACGGCACAATCCGCGTCGGCGTTGGCGGCTGGACCTTTGAGCCTTGGCGGGGCGTCTTCTATCCTCCGACCGTCAAGCAGAAGGATGAGCTGGCCTATGCCAGCCGTCAGCTGCCGGTCATTGAGATCAACGGGACCTATTACGGCTCTCAGAAGCCTCAGACCTGGGCCAAGTGGCGGTCTGAAACCCCCGATGGCTTCGTCTTCACCGTCAAGGGCTCGCGGTTCACCACCAACCGCCGCGTCCTCGCCGAGGCGGGCGAATCCATCAGCCGCTTTTTCGACCAGGGCATTCTCGAGCTCGGCGACCGGCTGGGGCCGGTGCTCTGGCAGATGCCCCACACCAAGACGTTCGATCCGGCCGATGTCGAGGCCTTCCTCCAGCTGCTGCCGGACAAGTGGCAGGGCCACCCCATCCGCCACTGTATCGAGGCCCGCCACGACAGCTTCGTCGACCCGGCCTACATCGCGCTGTTGCGCAAGTACAAGATCGGCAACGTCTATGCCGACCACGGGACCTATCCCGAGATCAGCGATGTCACGGCGGACTTCGCCTATGCCCGGCTGCAGACGGGCTCGGACGATGTCGCCACGGCCTACGGGGACGCCGGCCTCGACCTGTGGGCCGGCCGCCTGAAGACCTGGGCCGAGGGCAGCCATCCCGAGGGCCTGCCGCGCGCCGGCGCCGCCCATGCCGCGGCCAAGGCGCCGCGCGAGGTGTTCGCCTTCATCATCCATGAGGGCAAGATCCGCGCGCCCGCCGGCGCCCAGGCCCTGATCGAGCGGGTCAAATGAAGATCGCCCTGATCGTGGCCCTTGTCCTGGCGCTCATGCCCCAGACGCCCAAGGCGACCACAGCCCCGCCGGCCTCGACAGCCAAGCCCGCGCCCGAACAACCCGCCAAGACCGCCCCCGCCCGGCCAGCCCTGCCGCCGCCGACGCCCGACGCCACGCCCATTTGCCGCGCGACCTGCGACCGGGGCTATTTCACCTGCCTGTCCGGCGAAGACGCCGAGAGCTGCCCGTCCAACTGGATGCTGTGCCGCTCCAACTGCGCCAAGCCCAAGACCTCAGAGCGATAGCTGACCAGCCCTCACTGTCGCCAAGCGAGAATTACCGTGAAATAGTCAGCACTCGCGTGAGCTAGGGGCAGTACATGACCGAGAACCTGGAAAAGAAGCCA
>QQNC01000329.1 GCA_003402695.1 Verrucomicrobiota bacterium
AAACGGGCGTCGTCGGCCGCGACGTGGTCTCACCGGCATATACCTTGTGCCCAACGTCGTCGGATGACGTCGCAGCTAGCAGTCCCTCACCGTCGAAGCGCACGGCGATCACGGTGATGTTGTCGGGGCCGCCGTTCTCGTTCGCGAGATCGATCAGCGCCTTGCAGACGGTGACGAGATCGGGGTTCTCGGTGACGAGTTGGGCGATGTCCGGTGCGCGCATCTGGCCGGAGAGTCCGTCGCTGCAGAGGACAAGCACGTCACCGCGGCGCACCGTCTGGCTCGTGAGGTCGACGCGGACGATCGGCTCCGGGCCGAGCGCCTGGAGAATGATGTTCCGCCGCTCGCTGACCTCGGCTTCTTCGGCGGTTATCTCGCCGGCCTCGATCAGTTTCTGCATCAGCGACTGATCTTTCGTGATCTGCTGCGCGACGCCGTCGCGCACGAGATAGGCGCGGCTGTCGCCAACCTGCGCGAGATAGAGCGTGTCGTAGAGGAGGCCGGCAATCGTCGCGGTGGTTCCCATCCCGCGATTCTCCGGATGCTCAACCGCGTAGCGATTGATACGCGCGTTGGCCTGCTCGGTCGCTGCCTTGATCGCGACGGCGAAGCTGTCGGGATCGCCCGCCGCCGCCCGGCGCCAGCGATTCTCGAGCTCCTGCAACACGACCTCGGTCGCCATCTGGCTGGCGATCTCGCCGGCCGCCGCGCCGCCCATACCGTCGGCAACCATGAAGAGCGATCCCTTCGGGCCGGCGACGTGCGTGCGCACTTCGGGCTGCAGGGTGGCATTCCCCGTCGTGAGATCGGAGACAACGAAGGCGTCCTCGTTGTGCTCGCGCGTCCGCCCGACGTCGGTCTTGCCGAAGACGTGGACGATGATCTCGCCGTGGTTACCCGGGGGATTGGTGTTCACGAGGTGGTGTTTGCGTTTTGAGCAGTGAACTTTGACAGTGGAACTTTACTCGGCAGTTAGGCTGAGCGCGAGTCGTAACAGTACGATGATTGTGTGACGGGGGTCACTTGCAGGCAGCGGTCAGCTCTTTGACCGCGGTCTTGTTCCGAGAGGAGACACCGATCGCCGCCGCTCGCTTCACGGCATCGCATGCCTCGGCGTCCTTGCCGACCGCGCCGAGCAACGTAGCCTGAATCATGTAGAGATCGCCTTTGTCGATTCCCGACGCAGAGGGCAGCAACTTTGCGACATCACTGAGCGCTGCCGGCGCCTTCGACTCCGCTTTCGGGTCGAGCGCAATCGCCTCGAGGCGCGCGATCTCCGACTCGACGGTCGCGCCCCCACCGGTCGCCGCTGTTCCCTGAGTGGCGGCCGGCAGCTTCACCCCGGGCGCCGCCGTCTTGCTCATCAGTTCCGGCTTTGCCACCGAGCCCGGCGTTGGCGTTCCACCGGTCGGCGTACCGACCGGCGTGCCGGCCGACTGATTGCTCACTTGCTGATTGTTCACCGGTGCAGCTGCCGCCGGCGCATCAAGGGCCTTCGCACCGCTCCCCTTCATGACGAAAATCCCGCCGCCAACCGCGGCGAGCACGACGACCGCGCCAATTATCATTGGCACCGCGCTCTTGGCGGCCGAAGCCGTCGCCGCCGGCACCGAGGCCGCCGCGTCAATCGGCCGCGTCCCTCCCTTCGGCCCGGTCACGCGCGTCGCTGGAACCGCCGCCGCACCGGCCGCCCCCATCACCATCGTTCCCTCACCGGCCGCGACACTCGCCGGCATGTGCTCGACGGCCTTCGCCATCTCGCGCCCGAAATCCGCCGCCTTCTGATAGCGATCGTCGGCATCGCGCGCGAGCGCCCGGTCCATCACCAGCTGCAGCTCCGCCGGCCACTCCACATCCGGCTTGATCTCGGCGAGCGTCTTCGGGAAATCCGTCAGACGCATGATCATCGCTTCCTGCGCCGAGTTGCTCGGGAACGGCAGCTTGCCGGTGAGACAGTTGAAAGCGACGAGACCGAGCGAGTAGATGTCACTGCGGCCATCGAGCTTGTCGGCGGCGAGCTGTTCGGGGCTC
>QQNC01000330.1 GCA_003402695.1 Verrucomicrobiota bacterium
AGCACATCGGCGGCGCTGAGCCATCCTTTGCGCGCCATTCCGATGCCAAGATGGATGTTCTCGAGGCCGTCTACCGAATGCGCGTCGGGGCCGATCTCGATGAGCGTGCCGTGGTCGCGCGCGGTGCGGCAGAGCCGCCAGTCGAGATCGAGGCGGTGCGGGTCGGCGTTCAGTTCGACCGCAACGCCCGATCGTGCCGCCCTCTCGAGGACGGCGTTCATGTCGATCGCGTAGGGTTCGCGCGTCAACAGGAGCCGGCCGGTGGGATGGCCGAGGATCGTGACGTGCGGATCGTCGAGTGCCTTGAGGACGCGGTGCGTCATCTGCGCTTCGTCCATGCCGAAGCGTGAGTGGACGCTGGCAATCACGTAGTCGAAGCGGTCGAGCACGTCGACCGGATAATCGACGCGTCCGCACGGCAGGATGTCGGCCTCGACACCCTTGAGGACGCGAAAGTCGGTGAGGCGCGCGTTGAGTGCGTCAATTTCATCGTGCTGCTTGGCGAGCGATTCCGTGGTGAGCCCGCCGGCATAAAACGACGACTGCGAGTGGTCACTGATGCCGAGATAGCTCCATCCGCGCGCCTGCGCCGCACCGGCGAGTTCGGCGATGGCGGCTCCGCCGTCGGAGTACTGCGAGTGGCAGTGCAAGACGCCGCGTAAATCGTGCGCCGTCACGAGGTGCGGCAGTTCGCCCGACATCGCGGCGCGCGTTTCCCCGAGACCTTCGCGGAGTTCGGGCGGCATCCACGGCAGCCCGAGGGCGGCGTACAGCGCGGCTTCGTCGGCGAGTGCGACGGTGTTCCCCGCGCCATCGGTGAGCGTGCTATCGCGGAGCGTGAAGCGGCGCATCGCCGCGCGGGCGACGACATCGCGGACGTGCGCGTCGCTGCCGGTGGCCCGCCACCAGGCGACGACAAACTCGGCTTCCGGCACACACGTGAGTGTGAGCCGCGTGCCGTCGGCGAAGCGGATCGAGACGCGGCGCGTGCCGCTGCCGACGGAGTCGCGGACGCCCGGCGCGCGCGCGAGTTGTGCGGCGATCGTTTCCGGCGTGCCGCTACACGCGGCGACGATATCCAGATCGCCCACCACCTCGGTGAATCGGCGCACCGAGCCGGCAATCTCGGCCCGTTGCACGCCCGCGTGCGCGCGCACCATCGTGAGGAGCCGCTCGGCCTCGGCGCGTCCGTGCGGGAGGAGCAGCTGCGCCCCCGATTCCTTGAGCGTGGCGATGCCGCGCAACACCTGCTCCGCGGCAGCCGCACCGAAGCGCGGCAGGGTGACGAGGCGTCCGTCGCGCGCGGCGGCTTCGAGCTCCTGCAGCGTGTCGATGTGGAGCCCCTCGAAGATGCGGCGGATGCGGGCCGTGCCGAGCCCCGGCACGCGCATCATTTCGAAGAGTCCTTCGGGGGTCGATTCGCGGAGCTGATCGAGCAGCGTCGATTCCCCGGTCGCGTCGAACTCGGCGGTGACGGTCGCGACCGCCTCACTCGAGAGCGCGGGCGATTCGCCCTGCAGTTCGAGCAGGGCGGAGATCTCAGCGAGGACGTCCTGAACGCGCGTTGCCACGCCGGAAGATAACCGATTCGGCGTGCTTAGTCTTCGACGCCGGCGTAGCTCGAGAGGCGGTCGATCAGCGCGTGGAGCTGCTTTTCGGTCAGATCGATTTCCTGGGCGGCGCCTTCGACGTCGAGCAGTCCAGCGCGCATCGAGATCGCGACCTGATTGAGGTAGCGGATCTTGGCGAGGATTTCGTCAGTCGCCTTGCGGAGTCCGTGAAAGCGGCGCTTCTCGGAGAGGGCGCGGCGATGGCGCTTGACCATCTCGTCGACGGTCAGCCGCCGCGCGAGCACCATGACCTCTTCCTTCGTGCGGCCCGGCAGGGCGCCGCGGTCGGGAAGACCGAGGTCGTCCCACGATTCATCGGCGAACCAGAGCCGCCCCACGTATTCGACGCCGTCGTAACCGACGCGCACCGACACGTTGTAGCGGCGGCCATCGCTCTCGATGGTCCCAATGTGCG